>JAQBNO010000010.1 GCA_028288485.1 Segetibacter sp. | reverse complement strand
GAAAGAAAATCTTGACTTAAAAAAGGTGGAGTAGTGAAATAACAGTGCAAGCCGGTGACACTACCTGTCCCGTTCACCGGAAGGATGTAGAATATAGTACTAAAGCCGGCTCCCCCAATTGAACGTTATGAATGCCGGGGAGCGCTAATCTTCCAAAATAAGATTTATTTATAGTACTGTTAAGCGCAGGAAGTCACATGTTTATGTGATGTTTTTTCGTGCAATAGGAGATGATTTTTGTTAAACGGTCGATAAGACTGATAAAAAAAGAATTGGCAAGATTTCAATGGTAGAATTAACACTCCCGTATATTTTTCACACACTTGTGCTATTGCAGGCCGCTTTTAAATACTGCATTTTCGTGTACAATCAATAAGATTTATTTGAAGGAACGCCGGGAGCGAGTTGATGTATTATTGCCGGCTTTATTCACGTATAAAACATAATTCTCCTACAACATGAAAGTCAGTAATAGTAATAAAACAGGAAAAATTAAAGCGACCACGCCGCCGGGAAGAATAGCAACTAACAGGAGAAAATCTTTTAATTCTAATCTTTCAACCAACTATGAATTAATGCTGCAGATATACCTTCTGAACAAGGAAGAAACATTGTCGAAAAAGAAATTGAAACATTTTAAGGTAGTTGAAAGTGAAAAATCAGCCGAGACAAAAGTTAATTCTTCTGTCTGGAGCAGTATAATTCAGGTAGTAAACAGGACAAATCAATTTATTAATATCGTCAGCCGGAATAGCATAGCGATAATAACAAAATAATAATCTGCACGGTTACAGTAGCAAAGGATTTAGCGAAAGCGAAAATTTGGTTTGGTGATTTAATTAAAATAATTGAATTTCTTATTCTGGTTAATGTTCCTATAAAATGTTTAGGTACTGACCAGTGCTTAACTGCTTTTTTAGTTTGGGTATTAACTTAAGCCTTTATTTGTATTGCCATTATTATCTGTAAATACATAGTAAGCAATTGCTGTAGCAAGAAAACTAAAATGAAAACCTGGAGCCTTTTTATCTTTTGATATAAAACCCTCAAAACATAAAGCGGCCAAAGTTGCAAGGAAAGCAGCATCAGAGTTGCAAGGAAAGCAGCATCAGCCTTTTGATGAGTTTTGAAAGAAAGAACACCGCTGGCGCCAACGGGTTTATCGGTAAGTGCATTCATTAAACCGAAAGTCGCTCCATTGATTGCATAGATATTTTTTGCTTTTTCATTGACGCTAAAGGCTGTAGGAACTGCTATCTGAATTCCGGCAAAAATGTAATCATTAATGCCCTGGTGTATTGGTGTTACTGGCTTGAGCATTTGTAGTTTAAAGAATTAGGGTACCATAAATAGACCCGGTTTTCAGATGCGCCAGCTATCACAATTAAAAGGTGGTCTTGTGTATGGTTTGTTATTTCACCTGGGGTTTGCAGCCATTAGTAAGCATAAAACGATACTTCTTTAAATCAGGGCTTATAACGACCCGAGTAATTTAATCCGGTAAATTTTATGAGATGAAGTCCTTTTATTTTCACCTTCGTTTATAATCGGGTTGCTTGTTTATTCATAAAACTCGTTTTTATGTGACTCCTTGTCATTTATTTATCAATTCATCGAACCAACCTTCAGTTTTAACGAAGTCGATCAGCCTTGGATCGTTGGCAGACATAGCTGGAAGCCAGAGATGCATTCGCTCGCGGCGCCACCAGAGGCGCCCGGTGGCAAAGGTATAGCGATATAAGACCGCTCTAATATAGCGCGGTGGCTTGTCGGGGAAGGGATTGCCTGCAAACAAACTTACAGCTCTGTTATCATTGTGAAGTAGCTTCCATATAAGGTTAAGCGTCCATGGATATTCCTCTGGCGACGACATGGCGGCGAACCACATCTGCCAGTCTAAACGCAACTGGTAAGGTGCGATTTGAGGCGGTCGTTTGCCCGGAAGCACGGGCAGGCCTTTGTAGATATAGGGTTTCCAGTTGGCTTTGTCGCTCGAGTCTGCGTCCATTGTTCCTTCGAATACAACGTTCAAACGTTCCTGTCCCACAGTTCCGAATGCACCGTAGGTATTTACAAGATTGAGCGCGTCGAACGAGGTGTTCATGATTTGCCGCGGCGAAAGTATGTTAAACACGGGCTGGATGCTAAGGATTGCTATAACAGCAGTTGCGACCCAGGCAGTAGTTACCATGGGTCTAGACGTTTCGACACGAGCAGCAGCAGCTTCCGCTTGCCGCACGAGTTGGCGGGGAAGAAGCCTGGACCAGAAGTCATCATCAAAACAGGCTAAAGCAGGAACGATAGTGAGCCAATTTAAGAATGAAAGATTGCCACTAACGATAAGCACAACCTGGAACAAAACGATCACCACTCCTGCAATATGGCGGGCAAGCCGTGGCCAGAATACGAACCATGGCGCTACAAGTTCGGCCAGGTGATTGAACCAGACTCCAATTTTAAGCACGGTATGCGGTAGAAAATGAAACCACCGGCTGAATGGCCCAGGTATAGGCTGTGTTTCGAAATGGTGATAGAGGGCAGTTGCATTACGCCAAATTTCGTCGCCACGCATCTTGATCAGCCCCGCACCAAGCATGATACGGAAGATGAGCCACCGGAATAAAACGATGATGGGCATGGGCGGCGGATATCGGGGAAATGGACGCGGGTCGAGTAGGGGACAAAGAAAGATAGCGAGAAAACCGGTCTCCGTAAGCTGGATCTCCCAGCCGTATCCATACCATTCTTGTCCCACATGAACGAACGACATGTAGAGGAACCATAGAATACCCAGAAGCAGTGCATTTGCGTAGCCCGCCACTACTACACATGCAAGCACGAAACCGATCCACGCGAGGGTCAAAAGGGCCGTATCAGAATGCGCCAGCCAAAAAAGTGAGGGCAGCCGCATAAAACCGGCAGCATCAGACCCCAATGCGGCGCTTACCCGCGTTAGGTAAATACCTACAGGAGTGAGTCCGCCAGAACCTATCAAAGGAAGAATTTGATTGATTGCAACGAGAAAGGCTATAGCATAGATTAGTCCCAGCAGTCGTAGAATGACAAACCGGGTGAGCCAATAAGTAGGAGGGGTGGGTTGCACATCTAAATCCTCTTGCAACTCACTATCCATTTGGTTATTTACTTCCATTTGCAGTTGATCGCTTCAGCCCTGGAAATTTCAAAAATATCAAAGTACGATTTGAAAAAAAATAATTCAGCAAAATAATCCAATTAGTTTCCAGCCTCGTAAGTGTTGGAGTTATTCTGTACCCAGCTATCATCCTTTGATGTAGCTTCGGTTGTTCGAATCGATCCCTTTGGTGATGGCGCTCTTATACTTGTATAACAGTGTCCGGCGCGCTTCCTGTACAAAGTAAGGTGGCAACATGGTTAATGGCAGCGTGCCTATTCAATATGCCGTTTTATTAATTTGATAGCGGCACACGCATGCAATAAAAATGATATTAATTCGTTGAATTAGAAGTAAAACTTACCAAATGGGACTACTAACAATATCTAAGAAACTTGAAAAAGATCATCCTGATTTCATCTCAATGGTTATAAGGTGGTTAGAAAAAGAATGTAATGCACAAATCCTGGAAATAGATAAAGGCATAAACACGAAATATTACATTGAAGGAGACGATATACCAAAAGGGAAAGAACGGTTCGATATAAGATTTAAGAAGATAGTCCCGATGGTGTTCTCTCTTTCGATTAAAAGGTAAAAACGATAAAGCAGGATAAGATCGCCGTTGTGTCTGCGCTGCGGTAAAGGAACACAATAGCAGCAAAAGCTGCTTGAAGATAAACGGAAGAGAGTAGCAGGAAAATAATCACGACCATTACCTTCAAGAATAACACCTGTAACAGACAGAGCCTGTTTTATATACGGTCACCAGGGGGGACAAGGTAAGCCGGTGCACTACGAAAACCCACTTTAAAATTGGTAGATATAACCAAGAGAGCCGAAACCGCCCGCACTAAGTTTTGAAACAACTATGTTTTCAGGTTTTTCGGGATATGTCTGGGCTATGTTTACTGTAGTACTCAAACGGTCCACATATCCTGTTATCAGCCCAAAATCTACTGCAAACATATGCTTGCCTCCAAAAGAAAATCCTGCTCCAACTAATGCCCGTGGTCTTATTTTATTTGATATAGAAATACCGGCGCCTATTGTTCCATGAAAACCAATAAATTCCTTGTAAAATTTAGAGCCAAACCTAAGTAGAGCCGCGGTTCCCAACTCTAAGTCATTACCATCTTCTTTCTTAAAATCATATGTGTAGCTCGAGTCGTTTGTTTTCGTTTTCACTGTCGAATAAATATCGTCTTTTAAACTCGACGCATAAAGCGACATCCCAACAACGCTGTATTTGCGAAGAACGGCCGGAAAAGTAAAAGGCATCGAAAAACTATGCAAATTCGACTTCTCGTCTCTTGGAACAAATGAAATGTGTACTTTAGTTTGTTCTCCCATAAACTGGATAGGAAAGGATTTATAAGTATTCTGCGTATTGTTAGCAATAGAAACCACAGATGTTAATAACTCGTTTGCTTTGTCTGCCGTAACCGAGTTTTGTATCTCTAACACGGCAGTTAAGCTTTTTTCAAATAATTCTTTTAAAGCTTTATCACTTTTTAATAATTCAGGGTCTTTCCCGATTTCCGGTTGGTGGCTGTCAGAGAAACTTTCATATGACGATTTAGATCGAACCAGCTCACTCCTTAGTTGCTCTGTTGTTTTCCTAATGTTTTCTATCCGGTTAAGGGTACTATTAAAATCAAAACTACCGGTATTATTTTCCAGTAGTTGAGATCTTAGCCTTATTTTATAAATTTCTAGTTTTAAATCATCGATTTCTTTGCCTACAGTCGTCATTGTATTTTTTGCCTGCGACAAAGACTGGTTATGCTTTTTTATTTCATCGGTTATAACCTTGTTTTTATTTGTAAAACCTACAGAAAAATCCTCGATTATTTCTGTCATTTTTGAAGATTGAGAACCAAAGTCTTTAAAGGTTGCAGATTCTGTCACTGTTGTAGTTAAAGGACTAACCCCGGCGGCCAGCTTTGCAATTGCGTCTAAATCAAAATTTCCAAAAACTGGGGTTGTTTGAGGTTTACTGGATACAGTGTCGATAGATGCGAGAGAAACTTTCCATAAGTTGTTATTAAAGTTGTTTATTTGAATCCTAAAAAACTTTCCCTTTTTTATATTTTTTAATTCACCAAAGTCAGGGGCATCCCTTTCTTTAAAATCAAGGGTAACAACTTTTATCGTCTCTTTTCCGGATTGCCCTATAACTACGTTGATCATTTGCAATGACACAAGAATTAGTAGTAACGTCTTTTTCATTTGTCCAAATTTAGTATGATTGCAAAAATTAAATAAACTGTGAGCTATTCCAGAGGTATTTTTCCCGATGACACCCGGTGATTCCACCCTCACCTGTTTTCGCATGATTAATGTTATTATCTTTTATTTCGCAATCAGCCGGGTTATATTTCTCGTATCTGCCCTGCGTTCGTTAATTGTATTGCCTTTATTCACACGCATTCTTATACCTAACGTATTAATGGCTTTTTATTTTGCTGAATAACTTGAAAAAAGTACAAGAGTGCGACCCTTCGACAAGCCCAGGGTAATCTGCTACGCCGAATGATCCGTTGCTGTACAACCGTTCCGGTGCCATCGGAAGCAACGGTTGTTAAATAGGAGCAACTTACCCGGGTCCGGAAGAAATCCGTTCGCTCTTTGTCCTTGCCGGTAATCCTGATAAAGATAATAATTTGGCAAAGACAGCATAGGAAATTACTTTTAGGTGAACACCGTTTATACGAACCTCTCGTGGGTTTTCCAATAAAGCATACAAGATGAAGTTGAGCAGATATTTCGCAGTTAGTAGTTTTTGCATGGCAGTAACGATGATATGCCTCCTGGTTAGTGGCTGTGCTACACGTAAATCGGGCAACCCGTCTTTCTTCTTTATACAAATGTCGGATCCGCAATTTGGGATGTTTACTGCAAACAAATCTTTTGAAAAGGAGACAGAAAATTTTGAGAAAGCTATTGCTGAAGCCAATCGTTTAAAGCCTGCTTTTGTTGTGGTAACAGGCGATCTTGTTAATAGCAATGGCGATGCAGCGCAGATAGCAGAATATAAAAGAGTCGCCGGGCAGCTTAATCCTTCAATTCCGTTGTACAACGTGCCAGGTAATCATGATGTAGGAAACACCCCTTCTCCTGCCGACATTGCTGGTTATCGAAATGCGTTTGGTAAAGACTATTACATTTTCAGCTACCAATCTACCCTCGGTATTGTATTGAATTCGGTTTATCTGCATAGTCCCCAGAACGTACCCGATCAGGCAAAGGAGCAGGATCAATGGCTAATTAAAACTTTGGAAGAGGCAAAGCAAAAACACTATCGCCACATCTTTGTTTTTCTGCACCATCCATTGTTTCTAAAGCAGGACAATGAACCGGATGAATATTTTAATATCCCCACAGCTACGCGTCAAAAATATCTTGACCTGTTTAAAGCCTATCGCATTCATTATATTTTTGCAGGACACTATCATCGCAATGCGGTTGCACAAAATGCCGGCGTAGAAATGGTGACTACAGGCCCCATAGGTAAGCCTTTGGGTAAAGACTCTTCCGGGTTTCGTATCATTACAATAAACGGTAGCAAAGTAGATTATCCATATTATAAGCTTGATTCTATTCCCGGACAGATTAACAGATAAGAGAAAGAACCTACTTAAGCTTCGGGAAGAAAGTGAAATCGCAGACACGCCGATGAACGTACTGCGACCCTTCGACAAACTCAGCAAACTGCGACGCTGCTATGAACCACTTGTGAACCGAGCGTGGCAAGGATGCTTAACCGGCGTTACTTCAGCACGTGCCATAAAAAAAATCCCATCCTTCCAGGGAACAAAATAATTAAAAAACCGGTTTTTAAATTATTCAGGGGCCGTTTCAATGATTTCCTGCACTCTTCCAATTTGGCCATCTTCCAAACGAACCTTTATACCGTGGTGATGCCTCGGTGCACTGGTAAGTATATCTTTTACAATTCCTTCGGTGAGCGCGCCGCTTCGCTGGTCTTTTTTAAGGATGATATTTACCAACATTCCAGGTTTAATATCAGATCTTATGGTTCCGTCCATTTTAGTTTTTTGGCTGCAATTTACAGTTGTTTGCCGTTCCGAATACCCGGTGTTGGAGAAGGTTTGAAGGTTGGGTAACCACCCCTGATTTTAATGCTGCGTATTATAATCTGTCCCTTCCTTAAAAAGGAGGGGCGCTTTTGAGGTATTTGTAATTTTTCTGATGGCTTAGTTATTGTGATTCTTAAAGCTGGAGTTTTTTTTATTAGAATAATCTGCTAATTTTTTTTTGACATGAGGAAATACATCACGCTTTTATCAGTTTCTGCAAGCCTTTTTATTTCCAGTAGCACAATTGCACAAAGGGTAAATCAATGTGGTATCATTATTCCTCCCAAATCGCTGCAGTCTAATTTTCAATCGGTTTATGAGGCGCGTGGATATATAAATACGATGCTCGACAGTATTAACTGGAAAGAGAATTTTAACCTCGAGGAACAGAATGGAATTAATAATGCGTATGCGACTATTATCCGTAACAAGCGCTATATAGTTTATGACAACGATTTTTTAGAAAACCTGGATGGATATGCGGGAACCAAATGGGCATCGATAAGTGTGCTTGCACATGAAATGGGACATCATTACCGAAATCATGTTGTTGACACCAGGGGAAGCACACCGCCAAAAGAAATTGAAGCCGATTATTTTTCAGGATATGTAATGGCAAAGCTGGGAGCCCGTAAAAATGAAGCCCTTGCAGCTATGGAAAAAATTGCTTCGCCTACCGCCAGTTCAACTCATCCTGCTAAGGCACAGCGCCTTACTGCTATCACTAACGGATGGAATTATGCGATGGGTATTTCAACAACCAACAACCCAACTACTGCCCCTCAACCGCAGAAAAACCCTCCTCCCGCATCTGATGATGCCAGCTGGATCTATCTTTCCCTGTATGGAAACGCCGATATGAATGTTTACCTCTCGGATAATGGTAAAGATTATACCTCAGCTCCACTAAAAACGAACCAACCTTTTGTATTTAAGTTTGAAGTGTATAATCATGGATGGCTGCGGTTTGCCGATAAAAGCGGTCCGACCTTCAAGCTGTTGCACGGTAAAGATTATGCTATTATATGGAGCCGTCGCAGCAATAACTGGACAGTAATCCCTGTTCCATAATAAATAACAGAATCCCCTCCTTTTCACGGACTGGTGTGGTATTATTGCATTACAATTCTTCCATTGCTATTTACACCGTATCACCTCTCCATAATTTAATTCCCGTATCCCGCTTTCTACTTTTTTAAACATCAAGCACTATCCAAATAGCTTCTGAAGGGCAAGTAAATTTTTTAGCCCCACCATTTAATTGCGGTTCATTTTATTCAGTCCGTTCATCCGGTAAATTCTCGCGCCGACGTAAGCAATATTTATGGTACCGGCTGAAGTAACTCCGGTTGTTCATTGTTGCGTCGCACACTTGTGCGAGGGGTAATAGTTTCAGCAGTTCTGCGAATAGCGGAACCGTTCAACTGACTGCTTTAATCAGGCCTTCTTTTGAGAAAGATCAATAAAGGAGAAAGGATCAAAATTTTGAAATGTTCTTAGTTATTGGTAAGTAGATCGCAAAACTGCCTATATTTCGTTTACCCTAAAATAGTTCGCAATGAGGTTGCATTGTAAACAGCATTACCTCCGCCATCGTTATTAAAGTAAACGTAAACGTCTTTTCCCTGTCTTTCCCAGTCGCGAATACGGCTTGCCCACCAACGCAGATCGTTATCTGGATACGACCCTGCATACAAGTGCTGTTGATCGGGTCCGTGCAAACGGACGTAAACGAAGGGCGCTGTAGCCTGTAGCACACATGGCAGGTGAGCCCCGCTCATAATGCAATATGCTGCATTGTATTGTTCCAGCAATCTATACACGCTTTCCTGGTGCCAGCTATGGTGGCGAAACTCTACCGAAAGCCTGATCCATTCGGGGAACTGCTGCAGGAAATACCGCAGCCGGTCGTAATCAAAAGCAAAATTTGGAGAAAGCTGAACCAACAACACTGCTCGCTTATCACCGAGTTCGTGCCAGCAGGCCTTTATCCGTTCTACCCATCGTTCGGGGGCGTACAAACGTTTGCTGTGGGTAAGATACCGCGGCGCTTTTACCGTTAATAAAAAGCCCGGCGGTAAGCGACGCTGCCAGCTTTTAAAGGCAGCGATTGCAGGCCACTTGTAAAAGCTACTGTTCAACTCCACTGTCTGAAATTGTTGCACATAACAACCCAGCCGGTGCCAGGGCTTAAGGTCGTAGGGGTACAAAACGCCACTCCAATGATTGTAACTCCAGCCTGATGTGCCAATGTGAATACTCATAACGCGCCGTAATTTTACACCTTATATGTCTACTGTGCGCTTATTTGTATAATTTTTTACAGGCACGAAAGGAGCTTCAATTTTCGGGAGGGTAGAGGTTGTTGTTTTGTTGCTGATGTAAAGTTCTGTTGAATGTAGGCCAGACCGACTTCGCATGCCAAACCTGTCTTCAATAACTGCGACATTCGTTTAAATTTGACCACTCATTGTAAAGTGATTTTACTTTTGCATCTTCCCTGTTTGCTGAATGGAGGACTAAAGGTACAAGTGAGTGACACAACGATGGTCAATAGAACCACTACGGCTGGCTACAAAAGAAGAACCTGTTAAGTAAACGACATTCACATGGCGGTAAGCATCGCGAGTTGCTCGTCTTTTCCGGACTAATATCTACGGAGTCGATGCCTGCTGAGGCTTAACCTATGATTGTTAAAGTTAATGAATGGGGATGCGTTATTATTAATAATTTCGCCCTGTGAAAGAAATAGCATGCGAACGTTTCATGTTACTCCTGCGTATTAGAAGATGAATAAAAGCAAATATTTAATATTTTATATTACAACGGTCGGTGGATTTATAGCACTGATCTTGTTTATCCTGCATCACGGATCTTTTCTCGAGCATAACGCCGTTGCCTCTGTAGCTAATGAAAGTTTGACAAACTGGAAGCAGTTTACCGAAACGTTTCATCATAATCTCACACACCCATTAGCTATACTGCTGTTACAGATTATAACGATTATACTGGTAGCCCGTGCTTTCGCCTTTCTATCAAAAAAGATTAAGCAACCAACTGTAATTGGAGAAATAGCTGCGGGAATTTTTTTAGGACCCTCCGTTATAGGTACCTTTTTCCCGCAGGTCTCGCATTTCCTGTTCCCGGTGCAATCGTTAGGCAACCTTCAGTTTTTAAGCCACGTAGGCCTTATACTTTTTATGTTTGTTGTAGGCATGGAACTCGACCTGAACGTTCTTAAGAACAAGGCCAAAGATGCGGTAGTGATCAGTCATGCCAGTATTATTTTCCCTTTTGCCCTGGGTATTACGCTTGCTTACTTCCTGTATAGCAGCTATGCGCCGGCTAAAATAAGTTTTGTTTCTTTTTCATTGTTCATGGGTATTTCTATGAGCGTGACTGCTTTCCCGGTTTTAGCACGCATAGTGCAGGAGCGTGGATTGTCTAAAACACGGCTTGGCGCCATCGCCATTACCTGTGCAGCAGCAGATGATATTACTGCCTGGTGTCTTTTGGCCGGTGTTATAGCAGTTGTGAAGGCAGGTTCTGTATTTGCCGCTTTGTATACCCTCGGGCTTGCGGCAGTGTATGTAATCATGATGATTAAGATCATTAAGCCGTTCTTAAGAACGATCGGTGAAAAGTACAGCGACAAAGAATCGATCAGTAAACCCATTGTCGGCATTTTTTTTATTACACTCCTTGTATCATCTTATTCAACTGAAATCATTGGTATCCATGCTTTGTTCGGTGCTTTTATGGCCGGGGTTATCATGCCCGCTAATGCTAACTTCAGGAGTGTTTTTATAGAAAAGGTAGAAGACATCGCCCTTGTATTATTGCTGCCCCTGTTTTTTGTTTTTACCGGCCTGAGAACCGAAATTGGTTTACTTAACACTCCCGGATTATGGATGGCATGTGCTGCGATTGTTGCTATAGCTGTTCTCGGCAAGTTTGCCGGCAGTGTAGCCGCCGCCAGGTTTGTCGGCCAATCTTGGAGAGACAGCCTTTCAATAGGTGCCTTAATGAATACACGCGGGCTTATGGAACTGGTGGTGCTGAATATAGGATACGATTTGGGTGTACTAAGCCCGGAAGTTTTTGCGATGCTGGTGCTGATGGCATTGGTAACTACATTTATGACGGGGCCTGCATTAGACCTGGTAAACAAATTTCTGCCCGCCAAGCCGGTAACAGTTGCTGAAACAAAAAAAGAATTAAGCTCGAATATCCTCGTTGCTTTCAGTAGTGCCGCTAAAGGAATCTCATTGATGAAATTAGCTAGCCTGTTTATAGATAAGTCTACTGGCGATGCTAATATAACCATGCTTCATTTGTCTCCCAGTAACGACCTGAACCAATTTAACAGGCAGGAGTATGAAAAAGCCAGCATAGAACCAGTAGCATTGGAAGCAAAGAGACTGCAATTACCAGTGACAACGCTGTTTAAGCCGTCCCTCTCCATTAGCAGCGACATCATTAACCTGGCTAATACAGGCGGCTTTAATTTGTTACTCATGGGTATAGGTAAATCTGTTTTTGAAGGAACCATACTTGGACGGTTATTGGGATTTACTTCCAAAATCATTAATCCTGAAAGGTTGTACAGCACGATAGCCGGGCAGGAAAAACTGTTTGAAAAGCCTGCTTTTGAAGAAAGGGTGACGGCTATCGTACGCTCTGTAAAAATTCCCGTTGGCATATTCATCAATAAAGGAATTAAAAATATTGAAACGGTCTTTATTCCTGTTTTTAACCTGGAAGACAGTTTCCTGCTTAACTATGCCAAACACCTTGTTTGTAACCCCAACATCACTATTACTATTCTCGACGTCTCGACGGTGATCGATAAAAGTCCATCTCTTCAACAGAGTATAAATTACCTGAGGCAGGCGTGCGAGGGCACCCTAAATATTGATTATAACAGGCGAATAGATAAAGAAATTTTAAACCGCCAGCATTTACTGCTAATAAGTGTTGATAGCTGGAAAAAAGCGGTTGAGATGCAAAGCAGCTGGTTAACCTCGATCCCGTCGGTGCTGGTTATTAAAAATTAAAAAAAATTATGGTACGGGCAGCACACACCACCCCTGATTGAAATGCTGCGCAATCAATCGGTCCCCTCCTTTGAAAATGAGGGGAAAATGAGGTGTGGTTATAGTTATTAAGCAGGCTGCACTAATCCAGTACAAATTGCCCTTCTTTATAAATCACTCTTTGAGTATTGTTCCGCAATGTAGCAGTAACAGTTCTGTTGCTGGTGCTTATGATATCGGTGTGAACTTTAGGGCAACTGTTATAACCCATGTCGGCCCATTGTTCATCAGTAACGGCCGACATATCGCCTGTAAACGTATCCTTATACGCATTACCGAGTGCAATATGAGTGTTGCCGAATTCGCCTCCCATGTTTTCATCAAACAGGGTAGTAGCCATAAATTTTGTAATGCGCGAATGCCGTTTATCTGTAAGCGAAAATTCTCCCACTTTGTCTGCATTCTCCTGGGCTATCATCTCTTTTAATGCGTCTTCATTCTCCGTAGCAGACGAAGTAACTACCACACCGTTCTCGAAGCGAAGTGTTACACCCGAAATGCGTTTGCCTGAATAATATAGGGGCTGGTTAAAATTGATAAATCCGTTGGTGCCCCTCCAGTCGGGCGAAGTAAAGATCTCAAAACTTGGAATGTTCTTTCCACCGCCGCTAAGCCACTTCCTATGCTCGCCTATCTGCACTTCAAGATCCACATCATCGCCCTTTATGTGCAGCTTTTCAATTTGTAAAGCGTCCAGCTTATCTTTTATGTCCTCGATCTCCTTTTGTACAGCCTTCCATTTCATTACGGGGTCGTCTTCACGCAGGTAACAGGCTTCAATAATCTGCTCCCAGTATCCGTTTAAAGTAAGCCCTGCTTCATCAGCCATCGACTGGGTGCCGTAAAGGCAAAGCGACCAGGATAACTTTCCCGCCTGCTCTTTCATTTCGCGCATCTTCATGTATGGCGCTCTTGCACTGTTCATCATGCTGATCTTCGAAGAGGGCAGTCCCTCCAGGTAGTGAATGTCGGGCTCCGAAATAATAAAGAGCAGGTGATCCGCGGCATCTACTATTCCCTGCCAGTAAGGTTTTGCAAAGAAACTGATTTGTTCGTCGGTGCCATTCTGCAGCAGAAAACGGGGAAGACTATTATCCCTGGTGTTATCAGGCAAATAGTTACTAATGAGGTTTCCGCCTGCTGCATAGATCTCCCTGGCGATAGCCATAAAAAGGTCTCTGGTGCATTCCTGGCCAATCAGAAAAACTGTATCGCCTTTATTAATGCCATGGCCGTTATTTAGTGCGTATTGTACCATAACCTGCGCATATTTTTTCAGCAGGTCTTCGTCAAGCTTCATCATGATCTCGTTGTTTAAAGCGGGCGAAGTTACGCAGGATTGGATAAAGGAAGAGTAAATGCTGTACACACTACCCCTGATTGTAATGCTGCGCATTCAATCTGTCCCTCCCTTGAAAAGGAGGGGAGCTGAAAAGGAGCATGCAAAATATATCACCCTTCTAGCATAGGTTAATTTAAGAAAAAGCAGTAAATTATAACCAGGAACAAATTACAACAAGCCGCCCAAAAAGCTCCCCTCCTTTTCAAGGAGGGGTGGTAAAAACGCTCCCACAAAAACCAGCCACATGCATAAAACAATCATCAACAATAAGCCCCAACTAAAAAACTACCGCAAACGGCTTCGTAATCACGGCACATCTGCCGAAGCTGCCCTATGGACCTACCTGCAAAAAAGCCAGTTAGAAAACAGGAAGTTTCGCAGGCAACATAGCCTCGGTAATTTTATAGCTGATTTTTATTGTCCTGCTGAAAAGCTGGTAGTAGAGCTGGATGGCGAACATCATTACCACGAACCAGGAATTACCAATGACCGAGTAAAGGAAAGTTATTTGCAGAGCGTTGGAATAAAAGTGATAAGGTTTGAAAATAAGTTGGTTTTTAAGGATATAGAATGGGTGTTGGAGCAGATTAAAGGAGCGTTTATTTACCACCCCTGATTAAATGCTACGCATTCAATCTGTCCCCTCCTTGAAAAGGAGGGGAGTTTGGAGAATAAACACGCGATGGCACTATTTTTTTTCTGTTACTTTTCTAAAACATCCAGTTATGCCAAACCAGGGAAATAAAAGCAAGGGGCAATCAGGTATTGTCCAGAAAAAGAAACAATCGACCACACCTTCCACCCAAAAGAAGGGCACTGCCAGTGCTACTAAACATAGTCGTGACGACAACGGCCAAAGTGCTGCAGGAAGCGATTCCAAAGGCGGAAGCAAAACGATATCCGAAGGCGACGGAAACGTTTGATAAAGAAAAACATGTAAAGAGGTGAGATTCACCAACGATGCCGTAAATCCTATTTGCGGCATTGTCTTTATACGGTAACATAAAAAGCGAAAGTTGGCACTACCACTAGCGACTTTGGCATATTGTAGAAATGCAGAAGTAAATTGCGGGCAAATGGAAATAAAGAACGAAGATCTAAAGATCGAATTAAGAACGCTTACAAAGGATGATTACATCGGTTTAAAAGCTTCAATGGTAGAAGCTTATTCAGATTGGGAAGGGGCATCTTATTGGGGTGAGTCGGATATTAGTAAACTGGTTGAAATATTTCCCGAAGGGCAAATTTGCCTGTTGGTCAATGGTGCAATAGCAGGATGTGCGCTGTCGCTTATTGTAGATTACGACAAATTCGGCGACAACCACACATATGCCCAGATAACCGGCAACTATACATTTTCTACACATAATCCGAATGGTGATGTACTGTACGGTATCGACTTTTTCGTGCATCCCGAGTACCGGGGAATGCGAATCGGGAGAAGATTATATGATGCCAGGAAGGAAATATGCGAAAGGCTTAACCTGAGAGCGATCGTAGCAGGGGGCCGCATTCCTCAGTATAGAAATTATGCAGATGAGCTTTCGCCTAAGGAATATCTTGACAAGGTGAAGGGAAAGGAAATACATGACCCTACCTTATCATTCCAGTTAGCCAATGATTTCCATGTAAAAAAAATTCTAAAAGGATACCTGCCAGGCGATACAGAATCTCTTGAATACGCGTCGTTAATAGAATGGAATAATATCTATTATAATGAGAAGGCAGCACACATCAACTCTAAAAAGTCTATTATAAGATTGGGTTTGGTACAATGGCAAATGAGGCCCTTCCCCAGTTTGGATTCGTTGTGCGAGCAAATCGAGTTTTTCGTCGATGTAGTCAGCGATTATCAAAGTGATTTTGTTTTGTTTCCCGAGTTATTTAACGCCCCTTTAATGACTGCTTATAATCATTTAACCGGGGCAGATGCGATGCGGGAAATAGCCAAATACACGATTCCATTGCGCGATAAGTTTATGGAGTATGCTGTTAGCTACAACATTAATATTATAACCGGAAGTATGCCTTATCTTGACAGTGGCAGGTTGCACAATGTGGGCTACCTGTGCCGCCGGGATGGCTCCTACGAGATGTACCAGAAAATTCACTTAACTCCTGCCGAGAAGAGCGCCTGGGGAATGGTAGGTGGCGATTCTCTTGCCACTTACGATACAGACTGTGGTAAAATTGGAATCCTCATTTGTTATGATGTTGAATTCCCCGAACTACCACGACTGTTAGCTGAACAGGGAATGCAAATTCTTTTCGTACCCTTCATGACCGACACACAAAACGGCTACACCCGCGTTCGCAGCTGCGCGCAGGCCAGGGCAATAGAAAACGAATGTTATGTAGCCATCGCCGGTAGTGTAGGCAACCTGCCCAAAGTACACAACATGGATATTCAATATGCACAGTCTGCCGTTTTTACGCCTTCTGATTTTTCCTTTCCCAGTAACGGAATCAAAGCAGAGGCAACACCCAATACCGAAACTACACTCATTGCCGATGTTGATGTAGATCTACTAAAAGAACTGCATAGTTTCGGCGCCGTCAGGAACCTTAAAGACAGGAGACCAGATATTTATAAAATAATAAATAGGAGTAAAAGGTAGACGCTTCGGCTGGAGCACCGTCATTGCGACGAGGAGGTACGGCTTGTCTCGTGTAACTAACGGGAACGATGAAGCAACTGCGGTGAAAATAGTAGACGCTCTGTTACCAGAGGTTGGAACACGAAAAGTACCCTGCTCAGTATTTTGGTTTTTGAAAATTCTATTTTTGGTACCAGCCGAAATAACTCCGATTGATCATCGTTGCGTCGCATTTCGTTCATCTGTAAATCTTCGCCCGGGCTTTCCCGTCAAAACTTCAATTGAAGGTGAAAATAACTCATTCAACGGGCACCGGCATAACAATCACCCATGTATGGAAAATGTGATGTAATGTCTGCAATTCGGGGTTTAGTGAAGTCTTTGATCATTTCCGGGGTTCTTAACTATCGCGAGTTTACCAAAGTTTCTATGTCAGGCTTTTTCATTTTCATCGCTTCTGCCATCACTCTTTGTGATTTTGAAGGGTCTGCCATAAGGCTACCTAATACTTTTGGTACTATTTGCCAGGAGATTCCAAACTTGTCTTTTGTCCAGCCGCACATCGATTCTTCTCCGCCTTTGGTAAGTTTCGCCCGGTGATTATCGATGTCTTCCAGGGTGTCACACTCTACCACCAAAGAAACAACTTCATTAAACGTAAAACTAAGATTGCCTGTACCATCCATTGCTGCGAATATTTCATTATTTAAAGAGAAATGTCCAAATTTTAAATTGCCTTCCGGTTGCTCTTCGAGGGCTTTATAAGTTTGTGAAAAGTAAATTGCTGCGTTTGGAAATAGGGAAGTATAAGGCTTCATTGCGTCTTGTGCCTGACCGCATTTTTCGGCAACAAAAAAAA
>JAQBNO010000076.1 GCA_028288485.1 Segetibacter sp. | reverse complement strand
GTTTATATTAATCACTCGGGCAATATTTAGTATTGGGACAATTGTAAGGCACCTAAAGGCACATACGCGGCTACTGTCACTGATGGCAGAAAAGCAGGGCGTAGATAAGGACGTAATCGACGGCATCAATAATCAGGCAAATAATGCTTGATTAAGGGTTGAGCCGAATGCGGAGAATAAATAGTACTAATCGGCTCAAAAGTGCGCCATAAGTGCGCCAAAAACTGGTCTTATTAAAAGGAATAACATTAATAACTAATTGTAAATCAATTTTAATTTTTTATAAAATGGACTTACGGAAATTCGAATCTCCTCTTCCGCACAAAACAACGACTGGTAACTCATTGATACCAGTCGTTTTAATTTTCGTAAAAACTCAGTGACGAAAACAGTGCCAACAAAAGACGTCGATTATAAGAACTTAAAGATCGTAAAAGGGGATCGCTGGTACATTGAATACTACTATAAAATACCCGAAGATTGTGCCCTTTGTACGCCGGCAGGAAGTGGGAAAGGTTCAGGGTCTTCCGGGATATCAACCGCTACAAAGGTGAGGCAAGGGAAGAATATGCAAAAAAGCTTATCGATTCCATCAGAATTAACATAGCCGAAAACGGGTATAATCCCTTTAATGACGAAGTAAGATTACACGTTAAGAAAGAAGGCAAGAGTTTAACGATTAACGATGCCTTAACATTCTATAAAGAGGAAATTTCAAATAAAAGGGTGGACGTCGATACTGTTGCAAGATATAAATCTTGCTGAACTGTTAAGGCAGTACCTTTTGATGGAAGGTAAGGCAGATATTTCGCCCGATGATTTGACCCATGAAACAATAGGAGGCTGTCTTTTGCACTACAAGAAATCGGTGCCCCGGGGCAATAGGCAGTATAACAATATTTTGGGTTACCTCTCGATCATGTTCAACTACCTGAAAAAGCGAAAGAAGGTAAAGCACAATCCCTGCGAAGAGGTTGACAAGCTCGGAATCTAGGTTTTGACCTAAACCCAAAATTTGCCGATAAAAGCAGAAGCATTTCAAATAATTGTTATGTCTATTTTATAAACAGTTTAAATATTGTTTATATTTGTTCACATGCACTATTTCACTTTACAGACGCTTTATGACACAATTAAAGAGGTTCACAATAACGATACTTTTTTCTTTTATTATTCACTCTGCAGTGCTGTTTTAACCGTAATTGTTGCTGTTTTTTATCCTCACAGAATAAAGTCAAACCGTCTTTTCTATATCCTTTTTATTGCTTTATTCCCATTTCTTTCCCTCGCTATAATCTTTTTGAAAGCTGAACTAAATGAAGATGATTATTATGAAGACGACTATTATGAAGATGACTATGACGACGAACCAACCTTTTAAAGATTTATCAGGTCAATCACTATGCCCTTCCGATTGCTGTGTTAAATGTTGTTACAATTGTGTTTAATGTTGCTACTTGCGATGCAGTCAGGGCTTTACCTATCGAAGCAAAAGAAATAGTTACATCAGAGAAGTGAGTTATTAACCCGGCAGATGTGCGAATGCACCTATCAGAATTGGGCTTTTAACTGCGGCAACCGGCGCTGTTACTGTTGCAGTTTGCGTTCGTATAAGAGCCCCTGCGTCATATATTTCCATTAGCGATAGCGAAGACCTTGAAGAAAGCAGTAAACCCTTCTTTGTCCTGTCGTAACCGGCGATCGTGTAGGGCGTTGTACTCATACAGGCGGCAGTGTTGGCTGCAAAGTTTCTACCCACATGGATTAACATGCTACCTGCTGCGCCTTCCTGGCTTCCCATTAAAACATGATCTCCGGTTGCGTTTTCGGAGGTGATATTAAATGCTGAGATATGAAAATCTACAGGGCTTACAATTGGATATTTTGTTGAAGCGTAACGTGAGCTTGCAGAACTTAATACATATCCGTTGAGTGTATGGGCTGCCGGGTCGTCGTTAGTGTATAATAGCCTGTACGCCGCATCTGGGTCAACAGGATTTTTAAGGTTATATTTTTGTGGTGCTGCAGTCGTGCGTTGGAAAAAGTAGATAGCATACATTAAATCCCAAAGTCCGCTATCCCTGAAAGACGCATACGCGTTTGAAGTGCGGTTTCAGTCGGAGTGTCTGTTATTGCAGCATTAGTTATGAGCGTTTCAGCTTTACTTATATTTCCTAAGTTTGCTGCAGAATAATCAGACCCATTGAAATAATTTGCATATCGTACTTTTTTAAAAGTGTTTTAATAGTTGATTGTTTATAAGCTTCGCCATTTTCAAATGGCCCGTGTTAATTGGATGAAGACTATCGGTAGAGTAAGATACCGCCGGTGTATTATTCGCTGTACTCATGTTCAAGTAAGTGATACCGCTGTCCTGATACGCGTCAATTACTATAATTCCATAGTCTTTAGCTATCATTTTAATTGTATCAACAATCTGATACAGGTAAAGGCTATTCGCTGAGTTATAGATTGGAAAGCCGCTATCTGCTCTATATATCGGAGTTATGTAAAAGTGTTTCGCCTTTGGGTACGCTTGCCATAACGATAAGAAATAACATTTTAAGGCCCCGTAAAAACTAGATAAAGAAGTATCTGCAGGTGAGCCTATAGATGCGATTGCCCTTACTCCTTTAAAGTCGTTAGTAGCCCCGAACGTCAGGGTGAAGCCAGGCTGACCATTAGCCCCTAGAGCTGCCAGTCTTGTACTATCTACAAACCCAGGATGTGAGATCTCGTAAGCAGTTCCAACAGTTAAATGAACTGTAGTTCCAGATTGTGCGCTAACAGCCATATCTGTTATATTATTCCAGCTCTGTATTAACTGCCAATATATTTCGCCCGGAACAAGTGCCCCGTAGTCGGTCGTGCTAATGCTGTCACCCATTACGGCACCCTTTAAGCCAGCTAAAGAAGTTGACAAGTTTGTTATCCCTAATAGCCTTCGATCTTTTGTAATAGCTACTCCGATATTTCCAGCTTCATCTGTAGCTACAAATAGATAATCATCCTCGTCCTTTATGCGATTGCCGTTAAGTTTATTTATAGTTACAGTACCCGTGTCTGTTATTTTAAAAAAAGATGTCCCGGCATCAACAAAGGAACTAGTTGACTTCGATGATTTTCTTAACAACGTTGCTGAAAGTATAACAGACAATGACGGGACTATTGAGGAAGCTGTTTCTATAGCTGTAGAGGCATTTATGTCGAACGCTGTTGAAGCTCAGCAAGGGGATAGGATAGACCTCTCATTCCTCTTCCGCACTTACAACCATTGATGATTCAAACGTCAATGGTTTTTCTTTTTTAACCATAAGTTTACTTAGTTATAACTCCCGCAACTCCTTCTTATTCAACTGAAAATGTAATGCGCAAAAAAGCATTCCAATACTCAATTGCTTAATAATTCAATAAAAATTCTATAAATAGCTTTCTTATTGCCCGAATTTTAAGACTTTTGTAGTCCAGTTTAAAAAATTAGTAAAGAATTAGTTAAAGTATTAAAAAATGAGCAACACTCCGAGCACCTTGTTTGATAAAGTGTGGGATGCACACGTGGTTCGTAAAATCGAAGACGGCCCTGACGTATTTTTTATTGACCGTCATTTCATTCATGAAGTTACCAGCCCGGTAGCTTTCTTAGGCCTTGAAAGCCGCGGTTTGAATGTTATGTCTCCTGAACGCACTTTTGCAACCGCCGATCATAATACTCCAACTATAAACCAGCACTTGCCTGTAAAAGATCTTCTTTCTGCTAACCAGTTAAGGGCGCTTGAAAGCAACAGTTCTAAATATGGCATTTCACATTGGGGATTAGGCAATCCTAAAAACGGTATTGTTCACGTGGTAGGCCCAGAAAATGGCATTACACTTCCTGGAATGACCATCGTTTGCGGTGACTCTCACACATCAACTCACGGCGCTTTTGGAGCCATCGCTTTTGGTATTGGTACTTCAGAAGTCGAAATGGTGCTTTCTTCTCAATGCATCATGCAACCGAAGCCCAAGAAAATGCGCATTAATGTAAATGGAAAGCTGAGCAAAGCAGTTACACCAAAAGATGTTACTTTATATATCATTGCTCAATTGACCACAGGTGGCGCCACAGGTTATTTTGTTGAATACGCAGGTGACGTTTTCAGAAACATGAGCATGGAAGGCCGTATGACGGTTTGTAACATGAGTATTGAAATGGGTGCGCGTGGTGGTATAATTGCTCCTGATGAAACAACTTTCAATTATATTAATGGTCGTGAAAAAGCTCCTAAAGGTGAAGCATGGGACAAAGCACTGTCGTACTGGAAGACTTTAAAAACCGATGAAGGGGCAACGTTCGACGAAGAATATCACTTTGATGCTGCTGATATAGAACCAATGATTACCTACGGCACCAATCCCGGAATGGGTATGGGAATTTCTAAGAACATTCCTTTGGCTACCGACTTAAAGGGTGGTGTTGCTACATATGAAAAGTCTCTTAACTACATGGGCTTCCACGAGGGAGAACAAATGAAGGGCAAAAAGATCGACTACGTCTTTATAGGTAGCTGTACCAACGGACGTATAGAAGATTTCCGCGCTTTTGCATCGATCATAAAAGGACGCAAAAAAGCTGATAATGTGACTGCCTGGATAGTTCCCGGTTCTCATATTGTTGAACAACAAATTAAAGAAGAAGGCATCCTCGATATTCTAACCGAAGCTGGTTTCGAATTGCGCCAACCGGGTTGTTCGGCATGTTTAGCAATGAACGACGACAAAATTCCTGCAGGTAAGTATGCAGTAAGTACCAGTAACAGGAATTTCGAAGGTCGCCAGGGTCCTGGAAGCCGTACGCTACTTGCCAGTCCATTGATGGCTGCAGCAGCCGCTGTAACAGGCATGGTTACTGACCCGAGAGAGTTGATGGAAGTGCAAGAAGAAGAGCTGGAATTAAGTTACGGTCTTTAATTCTGCCACGTTCCGTGGGAACCAGGCAGAATTGCTACTATGATTAATCGTTCCCGCGTGGCGGGACTCTTGTACAGCATGCAATGATTCGACCAGTTTGAATGCTACCGACCTGACACCCTGAGGATACAAATTTTATCTTCGGTTGTCATAACAATATCAGAATAAAATAAAAATTAAAAAAGGCTTGTTGCTTGCCGTTAACAGGTTATAGCTATTGCCAATTACTAATAAAATGGCTTACGATAAATTTACCGTTCTTAGAAGCTCGGCCGTCCCTCTGCCGATAGAAAACGTAGATACAGACCAGATAATACCTGCCCGCTTTTTAAAAGCCACTGAAAGAAAAGAGTTTGGCGACAACCTTTTCAGGGACTGGAGATATAATCCTGATAATTCCCCCAAAGAAGATTTCATCTTAAATAATCCTGTTTATTCGGGAAAAATATTAGTAGGTGGAAAAAACTTTGGTAGCGGAAGCAGCCGGGAGCATGCGGCGTGGGCTATTTATGATTATGGCTTCCGTTGTGTAGTTTCCAGTTTCTTTGCGGATATCTTTAAAGGCAATTCACTGAATATTGGCATTCTCCCCGTACAGGTGAGCGCGGAATTTTTAGATAGGATTTTTACTGCAATTGAAGCAGATCCAAAAACCGAACTGGAAGTAAATTTGCCTGAACAAACAATTACTATTCTTGCTACCGGGGAACAGGAATCGTTCGACATAAACGGCTACAAAAAGCACAATATGATCAACGGTTTTGACGACATTGATTACTTACAGGCAATGAAAGATGAGGTTAATACTTTTGCTGCAAAGAGCTTGTACTAATTGACATTCAATCGACAGCTAATAAATTTTCTGACTTAAATACTTCTGAATAAATATGCAATTAGCGGTAGAATCACTGAACAGGCAGGAAGTTGCGGCCAAAGGGAATAAAATACCGGTTCAACGCCATATCGAAATAATGGACACCACTCTCCGTGATGGTGAACAAACCAGTGGAGTTTCATTCTCTGCATCAGAAAAATTAACGATTGCACAGGTATTACTTACCGAAGTAAAAGTTGACAGGATTGAAATCGCTTCGGCACGCGTGTCGGAGGGAGAGTTCAACGCCGTAAAAAAGATCACTGAATGGGCGGGAGCCAACGGATTTATAGACAGGATAGAAGTTCTCACTTTTGTTGATGATGAAACTTCTATACAATGGATGCTGCAGTCAGGAGCGAAAGTAATGAACCTGCTGACGAAGGGTTCACTAAATCACCTTACTCACCAGCTAAAGAAAACACCGGAGCAACACTTTTCTGAAGTAGCAAATGTGATTGCATCTGCAAATGAAAAAGGTTTGCAATGCAATGTTTACCTCGAAGACTGGAGCAATGGGATGCGCCACTCGAAAGAGTATGTTTTACAATACCTCGACTTTCTGCAATACCAACCGATAAAGCGGGTACTTCTGCCAGATACTTTGGGAGTTCTTTTGCCGTCAGAAACTTTTGATTATATATTTGAACTTGTAAACCGGTATCCACAAATACATTTCGACTTTCATGCGCATAACGATTACGACCTTGGTACTGCTAATGTACTTGAAGCGGTAAAAGCAGGTGCACATGGTCTACATCTTACGGTTAACGGTATGGGAGAACGTGCAGGAAATGCACCTCTTGCAAGCGCAGTAGCAGTACTGAACGATTACATGAAAAAGGTAAAAACATCTGTAGTCGAAACATCACTGTATTCAGCAAGTAAACTGGTAGAAACTTTTTCAGGCCTGCGCATTCCAGATAACAAACCTGTTGTTGGTGAAAACGTTTTTACGCAGACTGCGGGAATTCATGCTGACGGTGACAAAAAGAACAAATTGTATTACAACGACCTGATGCCGGAACGTTTTGGCCGTGAGCGTAAATATGCATTAGGTAAAACAAGCGGTAAAGCCAATATAGAAAATAACCTGCATCAGTTAGGCATCAAACTCTCAGATGAGGATCTGAAAAAAGTTACTCAACGGGTAATCGAATTAGGTGACCTGAAAGAAGTAGTAACACAGGACGACTTACCTTATATACTATCAGACATACTGGACAGCAATACGATTAAAGAAAAGGTGCAGGTAGAAAATTATGTACTTACTCACTCAAAAGATTTAAGGCCTTCGGTTACCCTTAAAATTATAATAGACGGAGAAACAATTGAAGAGCATGCTCAAGGCGACGGGCAATACGATGCCTTCATGAATGCCTTAAGAAAAATATACAAAGAAAAAAATCTCGACCTTCCTGCTTTAACTGACTACACTGTTCGCATCCCTCCAGGAGGAAGATCGGACGCTTTATGCGAAACGATCATTTCGTGGGTTTGCAATAATGGCCGGCAATTTAAAACGCGCGGGCTAGATAGCGATCAGACGGTAGCTGCTATAAAAGCGACCCGGAAAATGCTGAACCTTATTTGATCAATAAGTGAAACGTCAAACGTGAAATGCGAAACATCAATTGAAAAGTGCTTATTTCTCTTTTGACGTTCGACGTTTTACCATTCAACACTCACAACTCACAACTCACCAAGAAAATGGCAAAAAAACATATTCTCGTAGTTCCAGGCGATGGCATTGGACAGGAAGTAACCGCGGTAGGCAAAAAAGTTTTAGATAAGATAGCTGCAAATTTTGGACACGAGTTTACTTACGACGAAGCACTGATCGGTCACGTAGCAATTGAAGCAACTGGTAACCCCCTACCCGACGAGTCATTAGAGAAAATGAGAAATTCGGATGCAGTGTTGTTTGGTGCTGTTGGCCATCCCAAATACGACAATGACCCTTCGGCAAAAGTCCGTCCTGAACAAGGCTTACTGAAAATGCGTAAAGAGTTAGGTCTTTATGCCAACCTGCGCCCCATTAAATTATTCGATGAGTTATTGGATGCTTCAAGCATAAAACCGGAAATTTTAAAAGGTGCCGATATTCTTTTTTTCCGGGAATTAACAGGCGATATCTATTTCGGTGAAAAAGGCCGTAAAAACGACGGAGATACGGCCTACGACGTTGCTGAATACAGCCGGTATGAAGTGGAACGTATTGCCCGAAAAGCTTTTGACTCAGCGATGACGCGCAGAAAGAAAGTTTGCTCTGTTGATAAAGCCAACGTTCTTGAAACAAGTCGTCTCTGGCGTGAAGTGGTTCAAAAAGTAGCATTAGAATACCCGGAAGTTGAGGTAGAACACCAGTTTGTAGATGCAACGGCAATGTTGCTGATAAAAGATCCTACCCGTTTTGATGTGGTGGTAACAGCAAACCTGTTTGGAGATATCTTAACCGACGAAGCTTCACAAATTGCAGGCTCAATGGGCATGCTTGCTTCAGCTTCTATTGGTGACGGCACCGGTGTTTACGAGCCTATTCATGGTTCAGCACACGACATTACAGGGAAAGGTTTAGCAAATCCCCTTGCTTCGGTGCTTTCTGCAGCGCTTTTACTGGATATATCATTTGGTATGAAAGCTGAGTCTGAGACTGTGATCAATGCAGTTGACAAGGTATTAAAAGCAGGTTTCCGTACACGCGACATTGCAGATGCAAATACGCCGAAAGATAAAATCTTAGGTACGGATGCTATGGGCGAGGAAGTTTTAAAATATATCTAAGCACATTTTAAATAAAACAAAACAGGGTTATGAATCCGATTCATAACCCTGTTTTATTTTCCCCTTTTCGGCGAGTATGAGTGGGTATTCGCTCGCAGTACTATCAAAACTTTTGGTAACAGTAAAGAAGCACACTACTAACTTCTCTTTCCGAAGTCCTTTCACCTCTTTAAGCGCCATTGTCGGCAAAATAGTTTTTAGTCACTATTGCTCTTGTCAAAAGATAAATGAGGAATCCAAGTGGTCCGAGTGCACAGGTAAAAACCAGGGCTGGCAAGATTGCCACGTGCTTTATGCCGTGTTTAACAGAATTTCGCTTCATCCACACAGCCCCTATGAGGTCGTAAGCCATTATATGAACCCAGGCAGCCAATAATATAGCAGGGGTGCTAAACAAATTGGCCACACCTTTCAAGGAAGAAAACTTTTGCAGGATATCAGGATCAAGGTTGGTAAAATTGAGATACGTATATGTGAGCGCCAGCAAGACAACGACGATCCCAATCACAAACTTATCCCAGCCAAACCAAAAAGGACTGATAACAATTAGTACGATCCATCCAATCGCGGCAATACCGCAGGTAACTTTAAAAAGTGTGTCTGGGTTCATGGAGTTGAGTTTGGTGTAGAGGATTAGTGCCTGTACTTGTTAGGTTTGAAAAAAATATATAACAGCCGGTTTTATGATTTTTTGAAAACTTGATAAAAAAAGCGAGATGCAAGCACTAAAAGATGAACGGATTGCGACCCTTCGGCTTTGCTCGGGGTAAACAGCTTCCGATGCATCGGAACAGTTCAATGGATAACAAAAAGTTGAACTGAGCGTAGCAACGATGTTACCAGGCGACCGTATGTTCGTACCAAAAGAAACTTACTCAAAGCCCTAATGGTCTTAGCGGCCCGGATACACTTTTCATTAAATTAAATAGTGGTCAGGTAATTAATGGTAGTTATTGAAGGGAAAAACAAATACGCGCCGCCCCTGGTAGTAATAAAACTCTTCATGCCTGTGATGTATTTATTAACAGGTGTATCGGGAATAGTGAAGTTTTGCTCGGTACCGGGAACCGGAACTTCTCTTATTCCTGTTACCGGATCAGGATCGTTGTAAAGCTGTAAAAATTTGGGATAGTTGGCCCAGGTATAAGAAATGAACTCGAACTGTCGCGAAATGTCGGAATTGAAACAGGTGAACATTAAGCCCACTTCAGTTTCCGGAATAAAGTTAGTGGGTGAGCCGGCAATAGGACAACCATACAACCGGGCACGGCGAATAACTCGATGTCGCCTTGTAAGCTTCCAGGATTGCTTTTGACCATTGTCCTCAAAATTGTCCCTCGGATTTGTTCTGCGAATATGCGAACCAAACGGGCATTTCAGTCCATCCTTGTCATTATCCTGGTAATTAAAAAACTTTGTATAATAATCATCGTCTTTATCTTCCCCGCACGGGTCTTTATCGGGAAACCTTACAAGTGGAGCGCCGCTTGGCCACCTGCCCATCATTTTTGAAGCGAGCTTGTTACTTTCTGCAACATTTACCGAACCATCTTCATTTTTAGTTCTTTCATTCATGAACGTCCAGTAACCTTCAACGTCCTGCTGTAATTGGCGCAAGACCATGTAACTGCCATTACGGCCAATATCTTTTTTTCCCGTTCCCATAGGATCAAGGGGCAAAGCAGAAACATCGCCCTGGTTTTCTTCGAGAATAGGGGTATCGGGATAGACGTTGTACTCATTTTTATACCCCATAATAAATTCGCCGGCATTCACATAATCTTCAGGTGGTCCGTTCCTATCGGTACCTTTAATTATTGGCTGAGAAATGCCGTCCCGGAAACCAAAATGTTCTTTATTGAATTTCAAAGTTAATCCGTCTATCTGGAAAATATCTTTCATTCCGGCTGCTGTAAACTGTTGCTCCAGCTGTGTATAGTAGCTCAGTGTGGTCGGTTCATCGGTTCCGAAAACCATCAATAACAGGTGTGGCTCGGTATTATTTGGACCACCCCACCTCCACTTTTGAGGATCGCTGCTATCAAAGTCAGCCAGTAGTCTCTGGCGGTGAGGAGTCGTCATTCCTTCCGAGAATTCGCGGGAGAAATTGCTTATATTGCTTTCTTTCATGCCTAAAGCACGTAAGCCAGCGGCTGTAAAAGCAATGTTTAAGCAATTTGTTTTGGGGAAATGTGTTACGTTGGTAATACTGTCGGCAATATCGCCAATAAATTTCTTAGCGGCTGTAGCATCCGTAATATGCAACAACACGTATCGCGAGAACTTCATGTGCTTATAACCGCGAACTATATAGCCTTGTATATCATGTAGGTCCAATGTTTCCATGCTGGTAACAATTTAAAATCTTTTTAAAAATTTCTCCGATGCTTGTTCCGAAGGAGTTTCCATTATTTCATTCCTGATGTAAGTATTGTTCATTACATTTTTAATCGAAAGATTAGGGTAAGCGCAATACCAGACCGCGGTTGGTATTTGGTAGTAGCGGCTCCATGCAAGAAAATGTTCGGCATCGTAAGCGCCGCCGGTAAATAAATAATTAGTCTTTGGAAAGTTTTCAGTGTTGCTCCAGATGCCTGTTAATCCCCACCCTGATTTATCAATAAAATCGCCCAGGTATTGTTGCCAACTCCCGTCGAAATTGCTGAAGAACAACATGTGCTTATTGTCGTCCATAATGATCCAGCGGGCAAAATGTATCGTTGGAATATCCATTAGCTTTCCCTTTACAAATAAATTATTTATTAGCCCCTTGGCAAAAGCCATCAATCCGAAAAAAGTTACAAGACGCATAAAGCCCGGCCGCATAATTAAAAACTGGGTAAACTGGTTTTGGTTATGCAGGTCTTCATATTCCTCCAGCTTTCTTGTATGTGTTGCATCTATCTGGCTGGGCGTTTTTCCCAGTGGCTTATCATTTATCTCGTGAACAAAATGGAGGATAAGGATCCATATAATAATAAAGGGCAGCAGGACCAATAAAATTAATCCCAGCATCGCCATCCCCAGCCAGTTTTCAGAAGGCAGTTTTGCCTTTTCTTTCACCCATTGAAACTCGCTTTGGCCGAGTACATTTTCTTTAATTGCCTTGTGAATTTCGCCCGGTGATTTGTTCTTCCAGTTCCCGGAGTTGATGAAATGCCAGATATAATTTCGCAGGTTGTTTTCCTGCTTGATCTGGGGAAGCGTTCTTCCGGGTGCTCCTGCAAAAAAAGCAGCAGATTTTATGCGCCATTGTTTAAGATAAGCAAGCCGGTTCTCGGTAGTTCTGGCATTTGTTGCCGGGTAACCTTCGCAACAGGAGTATAATTTGTCGAGAAAGGAAGGAGTTTTGGCAGCAAGGTCTTTTAGGTGCTGCTCTTCGTCTCCGTCGTAATCGGTTGAGAAAACAAACCTTGTAGGGATACCGGGAAAGACATTGCCTTCCGGGTCTTTCGACTTTAAAACCACCAATCTTAAATAATGTATTGTACCCAGGTTTTCAAACTCCTCATTCACACCATTTTCAAGGTCACCTCTCATTTTAAGTAACAAAAATTCAAGGTTTTCAATTTCCGAACTTTTTATAGGAGTTGCTAATGTTAACGGGTTTTGACGCGTCATTGAACGTAAATTTTATTTCGGGAGACAGTTAGATGGTATGGATATTTATGGTACCGGCAGTTATTCTAATAGCATCATCGTTGCTTCCGATACATTCGAACACTTCAACTCTTATTTTTTAATTAAACTGAGCGTAGCAGTTTATCCTGAGCGAAGCCGAACGATCGCACACTTGAACTACACGAAAAAATCAGCAGACGAAGGTTTGTTTGAGACCAGGGCGCCGTACAGAACTGGATTGCAGTTACTTTATTCAAAATCGTCCTGGTCGAATGCAACTACAAAATTTGTAGGGAAAGGACCTTGCTTCAAGCCTGTTCCGGCACCTGCTCTTCCCGCCACACGTCTTACATTTTTCAACCTAAGAACAGCAGCTACTAATTCAGAAATGGTTACTGCATTTATGTATTTACCGTAACATTCGTGTAGCCCATATCCATAGTTCATATACACTGCATCCCGTTGCGGATTAAACTTTTTAGGATCGGGGAAAGCTTCAGGATCAAACATTGCTGCAGCAGTAAGAGCCAAAACTTTCGTCTTAGCTGGAATCGTGTACGTTTTGTCTCCTTTGCCTTTTAATACCTGCTTGTTTTCACTGAAACGGATTACCCCTGGCTGGGCAGGGTTAAAACGCAGGGCCTCAGCAACGTACCCGTACATTTTTTTCATATCCCTTTCCCCGGCAACTTTCACAGCGCCTTTTAATATTTCCGGCCGATTTAATAATTCATCCAGAACCAGCATTACAGATTTATTCGTTGTTTCCAGGATACCTGTTAATAAGCCTCCAAGATTTCGCTGCAACACGTCATCATCAACCCATTCGTTGCCGGGTTGCTGCTGCAGTATAATTAACCTGTTCAAAATGTTGTCGGGCAGAGTTTTTCCATCCTTTAAGGCTTGTTTCCTGTCCTCTATTAACTCGAGGATCCACTCCTTTCTTTCGAGAGACGCATCCACTGCTTTTTGATGCTTTGTTGCGTTATTCATAAAATTAAGGAACAGATCGAAGAACAGTGCACGACACCAACGTTTCATTTTATCCTCCGACGGCGATGGCACACCAAAATAAAAATCCAGAAGGCGTATCAATACCGGATAAGACAAGGTATCAGCAACATCGAGTTTACCATAGTCCTGCGCATTAGCTATTATTTCATCTGCAGTTGTTCGAACAAATGACCGGATGAGTTCAAGGTCGTCTTTTTGGGTAACGCTTCTTACCAAATTTCTTTCCCTGTCGAACTGGGGATTGTTCCTATCCCAACCTAAAAAGAATGCGCCTTTTTGATCGGCCATCTTTTTTGAATTGATCTCTTCTACGGTAAAGTCTAAATCGCGGCTTAACAGCTCTACCACTAAATCAAATTTGTTTACCGTCATTAATTTCAGAGGTCCTAATCTCAAGACCGGGTAACGCTTCTGAAGGAAATAAAAGATGTTAGACTTGCCTGCACTTAGCGATAACTTCAATTTCTCCGCAATTAAACCAAGAATATTTGGTTCTTTAGGAATGTTGTATTGCGAACGTTTATGCGGCCGGTCTTCCTGGTACAAATCCAGTATAAATTGGCCGGCGCGAGTTTCTCTTAACTCAATTACAAGTTTCCTGTATTCTTCCGGCAGTTGTTGTATTCGCGGCACAACTCCACCAAACTCTTCGGGAAGAATCAGGGGTGCGGCAACAGAAGCAAAAGCAATGTCGGCCATGGTTAAAGCTGAACCGGCGAGGTATTTTCTCCCATCACTTAACCGCTCGTTAACATGTTCGAATATTTTCCTAATAAATGCTATACATTCTCCCGGCTTACTTTCATTGAGCTGATATTCTTTAGACAGAGCACCGGAAATAGAAGCGTATTTTATACTGTATGTTAGCTTTTCATTAATGGGAACACCTTTGGTAAACAAACGCCTGGCAATTGGAGGATGGGCCAGTAATTGTGAATAAACGTATTTGTTTACATGATCTTCAAATTCATTTGTAAACAAGTTGTACAAATCCAACACTTCTTTCTTTGTGGCAGGTTCTTCGGGTAAAAGCTTTTTGCTACTGAGACAATGCTGCTCATAATATTGCAAAACACTATTTGCAGTATAAATTAAACCGTCGGTTTTAATTAATACAGGACTTTGGCTATTTCCGGGGTTTTTATTTCCGGTTAACCTGTTCGCGATAGCAGTATATAAATAGGGAGCGTGTTGTTCATCTTTGTACAATGTATCATTCAGGTCTAATACCCACCTGGCTATTTCGTCGGTACCGCCAATATTATTACTCACAAAAGTGGGAACCACTTTATCGTAAGAAAAATCCTTTCTGAATTTAATTGAGTCGGGATAACTATATCTGTCGATCATAATGTAAGTGTGAGGCCAGCTGAATATGATATAATCAATGGTTTTTGAATGGAAGTGCTAAAGGCAGCAAGATTTATATGAGACTCACTAGCAGCGATTGCTATTTGAAATTTATCTTTTCCTAGCCGGCACTTTATAAATTTCTACCGGAACGCTTTGATAGTTTAGTTGGCAAAGTGATTGTGAAAGGATGACACTTATTCAGCCACTTTCACTTTTTAAACCTTTAGCGAGCCGTGGAATTCATAGGTAAAGAAGTTCCAGAAGTTTTAAACCATCCGGGACGGAGGTTTCTATTAAGAATGATAAAACGCCAGTAAAAAATCTATTTTAATATTATGTGCGGAACAATAAGCGAGGTTAGTTTTGGTTGCGAAAATTATGACTGTAAAATCGACAGTACTTTAAACAGTGATAGGTGTGTTTAATCCATCTAATGTAATACCGCTTTTTTTAAAATGCAAGCAAATGAAGTTTTTTTTAGATCCAGGAAAACAGTAGTGGCGGAAAGAATATTTATGCAATTGAACCGCAAAACATAAGGTATAACAGAGCCGAAGGGCTTAACTTTATTTCCTACCTTATAAAAAGAAGTGGAACTCAGACTAATAACTTTATGCGTTTTGTCAATTAATATTTCATAAACATTAATTTTAATATATGGAAAAACATATGAAAACTGCAAAATTCTTTGGCGGTCCTTTAGATGGCCAAACCCGGCAGGTAGAAAGTAAGCTACATATTTATAAACATGAGCAACCGCCATTGTCGGAAGATATCAGGATTGGTGAAGTGCCAATTGGCTTTTTCCCACCAATTCACGAATATATCTACGAAGAGACTGCGCAGGGTGAAGGAATGTTTTTTTATAAAGAACAACACCATCAATAAAAAAGAGGTAAACCTTTTTGATATACCTCTCTGTAAAATTTTTTACCTGCTTTTGTAGGTGATAATAACAACCTATGTTCAAGTTGCATAGAAGTACAAAAGATGAACGAAATGCGACGCAAGGATGTTCAATTTATAGACGATTGCCTGTACCAAAAAAATACGACAAATCGGTCAATAAATAAGTGGATACACAACTAATAATTCATTTTTTATTGAGGCCTGCTTTTCGAAAAAACAAGCAGCACACTATCCCCTTCCATTAACTGCAACTGGTCGTTAGTGCCTTTAAAAGAATTGACGCGACGTAAAGTATTAAGAAATGCAGCTTCGTCGTAGTCGCCAATACAAACCATTTTAGTAGAGGCAGTTGCATTTTGAAGGCTAATGGAGTTTGTTCCGGAAATCACGTACCGACCTGAATATTTATTACAGCCTGTAAAACCGGCAAAAGTTTCGTTAGAGCCATAAAAGTTTATACTAGGTTTTTCAGGAATATGGAAGTTAGTGCCTTGCTGTGGCGTAATCCGTTTCTCTTCTTTGCCCGGCAATTCAATATTGACTTCGGTAGTAGTGCGGGTAACGCCATTTATTGTTTGGGTTGAAGTAATGCTATCGCGGCGTTCACCTTGCAAAGCAGTTTTAGGAGCTATATTAATAGAACTGGTGCCAGGGATCGCCGTTCCGCCGATCGATTGCAAAATCCATTTACCTTCTAATTGAGGCAGCACCCCCGCTTCATTCCTGCCGTAAATGGGAATATATTGGGCGCCGGAAATGCGGATAGGGCCTGCGGGTTCACTACTATCATTTGACCTCGCGACATTTAAGCGTTTGGAAGCAGATTCGGTACTACTTGTTTGAGTCGACTTGGTTGAGCCACAATAAGAAAGCATCGCTGCTACAGGTATTAACACGATTATCCTTTTCATACCAGAAATTTTATTTGTTGAACAACAATTTCATGCCACAATAAAGAAAGTTACTAAAAATAATTTATATTTTAAACTTTTAGTAATCAGAAGAGAACCAACTAATTACATTGCTAAAAGTTGTATGTGAAATAGAATAAGGAACTTCAGGCTTACACTGCATAAGACGTGGACGAGGATTATTAACATTCTTTTCCCGTTCCTCCATATCAAAAACGAAGGTTGAAACGTTTTAATAGTTAGCTTTAAAATTTCTTCATAATCTGACTATATGCGAATTATTCTTGTTGTTTTATGTTTTTATATAACTAATGCCTGCGCTGCTCAAGACCCAAATTTTCCCGATTACCGCAGTAAAAAAGACATCTTTACCCGTATCGTTGAAAAAGATATCAGGAGTGATATAGCGTCTTTCAGCATGGGTGGCCTTGATGAAAGCCTGGGTAAACTTCCGCTAAAAACACTGCCGGCCACCGCAGTTGGCAGTAACTTCATAACTTTTGAAACTGACAATTTACAGGTGAAGATTGTAGGCGGAACTTTTGATCCTAAGCAACATAAGCTCGGATACTACGAGGAAAAATACCTGGTAAAAATTGACAACAAACCCTACTTTGGTGATTATGGGAAAGTGCCTAAAACAACTATTCAAAGCGTAACTGTTATTGCAGGAAGGGATACTATTGTTGTTCCACCCGCAGCATATGTTGATTTGTATAATCCCATATTTTCTGTAATGGATCGTGGCGTCCAAAAATCTCAAAACAAGGTTTTCCTTTCTGCCGATGGACGGAAGATTTACATTTATATGCTAAAAACTGAAGCCGGGGGAAGCTATGAAGTAACATGGGTGATACAAGACAGAAAATACTTGCGGCGTGTAGTAGACTTTGGATTTCTTAAATAAATTTTTTTATTGGTTCAGCAAGACAAACTGTTCACCGACACGTTTTCACCTCGCTACTACCTGCAAAAACCTTTCTACTGCAAATGTGCTCAACTGGCCCCCAGGTCCATTTAATGTGTAGTCAAACCCATGAGTAGCCCAGGGAAGATACAATTTGAAATGCTTTGTGCCTGCTGCTTGCAACTTGCTGCTTAAGCGTTCGGCGTGTAGATGCGATACCAATGGATCATTCTTTCCATGTATTAACAGTGCAGGTGGTGATTGAGCTGTTACTGTTTCTGTTGCCGAGCTGCTCGTGTATTGTTGCGGCACCTCTTTAATTGTGCCTCCTAAATAATCTTCCATCACTTTGCGGCTATTAAGTACGAGAGGATTGGTTGGATTAGCATAACCCCACACCATATCTGCCGGGCCGTAAAAGCTAATAACTCCTTTTATAGATGGATCGCGCAGTATATATGCCGCAGATAAAACAATTTGCCCACCTGCTGACCGGCCAAGCAAGACAAAGTTGCCGGTATCTATTGAAAGGTTTTCAGCATTGGTTCGCAGGTAATTTAAGGCTGCCCCAACGTCTTCAACCGGCGAGGGGAACTTATGCTCCGGAGCTAACCGGTAATTGATACTTACCACCTGGTAGCCCTTTTTCGCCAGGTAACTATTCAACCCGGGTAACTGCCGGCTATCGCCGCCTGCCCATGAACCGCCATGAACAACAACTACACAAGGCTGTTTACCGGCTTTTGCTGATCGGTAAAAATCGAGTGTAAGCTTTTTGGCTTCATCAAAAGTATGGGTTTTATAGGCTGTAGGTTGTGCATTGATACCGGTAAACATTTGAAGTAAATTAAACGGAGAAGCCCCGGCCCTAAAGGGAGAAGAGAGATAACGGCTATTTTTTGTAGCCTCATTTGATGTAGTTGATCCGGCAGTTGCTTGTCTGTTACTTCCAGGAAATGCAGAGTCGAAATTTTTATTAAGCTCGCCCGAAATACGGTAAGCGCCTATAACAGGTAATGAAAACAATGCCAAGGAAACAATACCGAGTACTGATACGGCTAGGTTGTACTTTTCGTTACCGAAGCGCCAAAACACTAACAGCAAGACGATACAAAAGAAGATCCAGCAAAACTCGGTCACCAATATCGACAGGTACCATATCAAACTTGTTGGCGCTCTAAAAATGGTAAGTAGCGATAATAGAAAAAACACTATTGTTATGATTAATCGTAGCATCACAGCAAAAGTATTCTACGACCGGCTACTTTAAAAATTACCATTCAAACATTCCTTGTTTTCACCCACTTTGCAAATCTTTCCCGCTGTATTAACAGGAACGCAACCGCGGCTATTCCCACGTTAGTCATTTAGCTTGTTTTGTGTAATATTTTTTGGCTTCCTGCTTTTGAATTACCAATGAATCATCCTTGCGTCGCAATACGTTCAACTGTAGGTTCCCTGCTTTAACGGGAAAGAATAAAAAATACTGCAAAAGTTTACAGGGGAATCTTTTATAAATTCCCTTACTACGATTGCTGACCGTGAAGCTTTGTTTCAAGTTCTTCGCCTGTCAAAGCAAAGTAGAGGTTCTGAAGCTGGTGGAAATGCCTTATTGGTAACGTGAATTCGTGTGTATGTAGGGCAGTAACCGAAACGCTTGTAAAATAATTACCTGTCTGTTTTAACTGTAAGTCTCCTTTTTCGAAATACTTCGATCCTAATAAACCTCCTTTTTGTGTAAAGCCCTCATTCTCTAATATTTCAATGCTTAACGCAATAGGTTCGAGCTCCTCTAATCGCTTGAACCGCTCCCCGATTTGCGCTATATCATCTTCAAAAGGTTCAACCCGGTTTTCGATATTTGGAAAAACATAACCTACTCCCCTGGGTAATATTGCAAACACCTCAATTTGTAATGGAGGCAGAGTGACATTTGGATTTAACAGTTGAGGATTCCAGGTAATTAAATTACCGATGCGCAAATCTTTAGCTTCTATCATAACAGTAAATTTAAAGAACCCCAATCGCTAAGGGGCTTAAAAAAAGATGGCATTTATTGCAGAACAAAATTAACGTCCTCACAATTAATACGCATCCATAACTTCATTAGGCATTTACGTTGCTACTTGGCAGCCTGTAAACATTACAAATTTGTGTTACTATAAACACATTGCTCCTGCTGGCGAATAACAGGGTCGGCTGTTTTTTTCAAATGGCAAAAGCATTGTATCAGCAGCTAAACGGGAGGCAGCTGTCCGAACAACGACAATGCCAGTTGGCTCCATAGGATTACTTCCAGTAAAAGAGTGCGACGCAACAGTTGCAAAATAGTACCGCTTCAGCTAAGTACATAATTGCTCTCCTAAATAAAACCTCACGAAACTCATGGAGGAAATATTGATTAAGAAATTGAATTTGCATTTCTTCTCTCCTCTCTGTTGTAATGCCTTTTATTGCTATAGAAAGCTATGTGAACGGTCACAAAAATCGTGAAAGATCATTGGTTTCGAAAAGAACAAGGAGACTTTGAAAGTCTTGACCATTGTATGGAATATTTATACGGATTTTTTAAGCGTATTTTTTAGTCACCGGCATTTGTTTTCTATAGCATTATTGTTGCGTCGCACTCTTGTTTGGTAAGCAACCGGGCAGTTCCGCGAATAGTTGAAATATTCACAGGCAAATCATTTCGCATACTTTGCGCTTCTTTGCGGTTTTCTTTGTGTTCTTTGCGGTGCTTCTATCGGAATTAAAAGGCCTCGAAAAGAACGCCAAGGGTTGCGCAAAGAACGCCGGTTTTACTTGCAGCCAACGAAATATGCACGAAGATCATAGTTAGTAGTTACGAAAAAAGTGGCATCTTTTGTAACCGACTCGACTAAAGCCCTTTAGGGGCGCGGTTCCTTATCAAAATCTGCCAGGCATCATTTACCTTATTTTCATCGAGCAATCCTGCAACAAACCGGTGTCTTTTCATTTCTATGTCTCCTTCAGTAAAAAAAGGAGTTTTTAAAATTTCGTCATTAAAAGCAGGATCTAAAGCAGGTATTTGTTGCACATTCGCCAGCTTTCCCAAATGATTACCTGTAAGAATTGCACTGTTTCGAAGGGCATCGGGCAATGCATCAATTCCAATTCCTAATTGCACATTCGGCTTTGCAACAATAAACAGGTTGTCTTTTGAAACTTTGCAGTACCAGTCGCCACCTAACCTGGCCACCAGCTCGAGTTTAGTCTGATCAAACTTCTTTTCATCAGTTAAAAGACTATCGTCAAGATGTAAACAAATCACTTCACATATCACCAGGTTTCCTGCTCCACCTTGTGTGCCTAACGACTTTATTTCGAGCACCCGGCATTCAAGCTTTGCTTTACTTTCTTTTACCATCGGTGGAGAAACGATTGTTGCAGCCTCCTTTGTAAAACCTGCTTTAACAAACTCGTCTATCCCTTTTGGGTACTCGCAACTTGCTAAAGAAGTTTGTTGCACCATATCATAAGTAACTATATTAATTACTACCTCCGGAACTTCTGCTAAATTTTGTAGCGTGTGTTTAGTCGTATTATCTCTTACCCGCCTCGACGGAGAAAAAATAACAACCGGCGGATCGGAAGAGAACATATTAAAAAAACTGAATGGACTTAAATTCACCTTTCCTTCCTTATCAACAGTGGAGGCAAAGCATATTGGGCGTGGGGCAACAACATGTTGCAGGTAATATTGCTTTTCAACTGTGGTAAGGTCGGAAAGATTAAATATCATATTTCAATTGCAACCGAAATTAAACTGTTATTTTTCTTCAAAATGCTCTAATCTTTTGCTATCGCCAGGCTCCGGCTGGTGATAGTGTTCATAAGGCTCTCGCCGATTGTGGAGCGAAATCAGATTCTTATTTTCTTCTTTAAAATGCTCCAATCCGTTTCTTCGGCTACAATTGTATTGCATAAACCTCCTAACTGCTCAATTTCCAAAACCACTTCATCGCCTGCCTGTAACCATTGTTCTTTAAAATCCGGGTCTTTTAATTTTCCTGTTCCGTTCAACTCCAGGAAACAACCGGTACCAACGGTTCCACTGCCAATAATGTCGCCGGGATAAAGGTCAACGCCATAAGAAGCTCGTTCAATAATTTCAGCAAAGGTCCAATCCATATCACTCAAATTCCCTGTACTTACCTGTGTTCCATTAACCTTACATGTCATTTGCAAATTCCAGCTTTTACCAATATGCTTTTCCTTTGCCGGCACAACAAATTGTTCCAGTTCATCAAGTGTTACCAACCACGGACCAATAGTGGTTGAAAAGTCTTTTCCTTTTGCCGGGCCAAGGTTTAGTAACATCTCTTCCATTTGTAAGAGTCGTGCACTCAAATCGTTCATGATCATCAATCCGCCTATATACTCGTCGGCATCTTCTGCTTTAATATTTTTTCCTTTTTTGCAGATAACAATAGCTGCTTCCAGTTCGAAATCAAGTTTTTCCAAATGGTCAGGCATGCAGGTCACCTCACCGGGACCTTCAATACTATGATGGTTTGTAAAATAAAAAACAGGGTATTGATCGAATTCAGCAATCATCGGCACTTTCCGGTTTCTTCTTGCGGCTTCCACGTGCTGCCTGAAAGCATAAGCATCTCTGCATGAGGTTGGAAAAGGAACGGGAGCTAATATTGGTACACTACTGTAAGGAATAACATTACCCTTATATTCTTTGCCATCTCTTAAAGCACTTTCAGCACTTAGCGCAATAGGAAAAAACTTATTCCAGTCCTTTAAAAAATCAGCCATATTGCGGGGTAGTTCAGGAGAAAGACTATCAAGGTCAAACAAATGATCTTCAAGCATTAAAGCCAACTGATCGTGGCTAGCCTTTAGGTACGAGATTAATTTCATTCTACAATTTACATGTTTTGAACCATGAAGACACGGAGAACAAAAGTTTCAAGAACCTTACTTCGCCACATCTGTTACAGGCTGTTGTAGTATTTCTATTTGCTGAATAGAGAACAAAAGTACAAGAGTCTCGCCACGGTGGGAACGAAAGCTTAATGTCAGTAATCGCTCATAAAAAAGATACACATAAACTTACTCTATCCAACTCTCTGTATACCCTGGATTTTCAATCTCCAACGCCTGCCTCGTAAGCATGAGTGGGTGAAATGTGTCTACCATTACTGCCAGTTCCCTTGTCTCTTTTGCACCGATACTTTTTTCAACCGTTCCGGGATGTGGCCCGTGTGGTATGCCGGCAGGATGCAAAGTAATCATGCCGCGGGTAACATTCTTGCGGCTCATAAAATCGCCGTCGACATAATACAAAACTTCGTCGCTATCGATATTGCTGTGATTATAGGGAGCCGGTATCGACAACGGGTGATAATCAAACAGCCTCGGACAAAATGAACATACTACAAAATTATTTGCTTCAAAAGTCTGGTGTACCGGAGGAGGCTGGTGAACACGGCCGGTAATAGGTTCAAAATCGTGAATGGAAAAAGCAAAAGGATAACAACAACCATCCCAGCCGGCCACATCAAAAGGATGACCGGCGTAATGTATGTTGTACAAAACACCTTTCTTCTTTGTGCGCACCAAAAAATCTCCCTTTTCATCGTGGGTTTCGAGGTTCTGAGGTGGACGAATATCCCTTTCAGTATAAGGAGAATGCTCTAGTAGCTGGCCATATTTACTCAAATACTTTTTGGGATACCTGACAGGACTAAACGATTCAACAATAAACAGCCTGTTGTCTTCAGTATTAAAATGAATTTGGTAGATGGTGCCACGGGGAATAACAAGGTAATCGCCATAAGCGAAAGGAAGCTCGCCATACATCGTTTTTAAAACACCACTGCCTTCATGCACAAAAATGATCTCATCTGCGTCTGCATTTTTATAAAAGTAACCTGTAAGACTTTGTCGGGGAGCGGCTAAAACTATGTGTACGTCATTGTTAACCAAAACAGGAATGCGACTATCTAAAAAATCTGCTGCCGGCTTTATTGTAAAGCCTTCCAAGCTACGGTGCTTCAGCATTTTTTCTTCTGCAATCACAGGGGCTACATTTACCGGTTTTTCAGTCTTGATTATTTGCGTCGGCGGGTATACATGATACAACAGCGAATAGTCGTTTGAAAACCCTTCAGTGGAAAAAAGCTGTTCTGAATATAAGCTGCCGTCTGGCTTTCTAAATTGAGTATGCCGCTTGGGAGGTACCTGACCTAAAGTATAATAGTGAGGCATGGCAATCGTTGGTTTAAAATTAGATACAAAAGTATGATAGTTGTTGTTGGTTGGGCTACTAACAACGGCGACGGCACTTCTGCCATCCGTCAAAGGTCAGACGTCCTCTTTCTTACAAATTCCCCCTCGCCTCCTGCTCCCTTTCAATGGCTTCGAACAACGCTTTAAAGTTGCCTTTCCCAAAACTTTTAGCGCCTTTGCGTTGAATGATTTCGAAGAAAAGTGTGGGGCGGTCTTCTACGGGTTTAGAAAATAATTGCAACAGGTAACCTTCGTTGTCCCGATCTACCAGTATTCCTAATTCTTTCAAAGGTGCCAGGTCTTCATCTATATGCCCTACCCTGTCCAGCAAGTCGTCGTAATAACTTGAAGGAACCTGTAAAAACTCAACTCCCCTGCTCATGAGGTCGCGAACAGTTCTTACAATATCGTTTGTTGCCATGGCAATATGTTGCACGCCCTCTCCGTCATAAAATTCAAGGTATTCTTCCACCTGCGATTTTTTCTTGCCCTCTGCAGGCTCGTTAATGGGAAATTTTACATAGCCATTCCCATTGCTCATCACCTTACTCATCAACGCAGAATATTCGGTTGAAATATCCTGGTCGTCGAAGGTGAGAATATTTTTAAACCCCATCACCTCTTCATAAAACTTCACCCAGCGGTCCATCTGGTTCCATCCTACATTTCCCACGCAGTGATCAACATACAGCAAGCCTGTATCGGCTGGCTTAAAGTGGGAATTGTTCCACTCCCTGTACCCCGGCATAAAGACTCCGTTATAATCTTTCCGTTCTATGAAGAGGTGAGCTGTATCGCCGTAGATCTCAATACCACTCATTACCAGTTTACCATCTTTATCGGTCAACTCGTTTGGTTCCATATAGCTACCGGCCCCACGGCTTACTGTTTGTTGCCAGGCGTCAGCAGCGTCGTCTACCATAAGAGCAATATGCTTAACCCCGTCGCCATGCATATAAATGTGCTCGGCAATTTCATTACCCGAACGAAGCGGGGTCGTCAATACAAAAGTTAATTTGTTTTGTCGAACAACATAACTTGCCCTGTCCATGACACCTGTTTCAGGCCCTGCGTAAGCTACAGCCTGGAAACCAAACGCACTCATATAATAATGCGCAGCCTGTTTGGCGTTTCCTACATAAAACTCTACATAATCGGTTCCTTTCAAGGGTAAAAAATCAGTACCGGGAGTTTGAGTTTTTCTATCTGCAATAACGGTAAACATAAATATGCTTTTTAAATAATAAATAATGCATCCACCGTTTCCGGTGCGATACAAAAAAATAAAAAAAGAAAATTTACGCAACCGAGTCTGTTGCAAGCGCCTGCATCAGGCAAACATAGATGTTACACCTGTCGAAGAAGATTTTATGTGGGTAGTCAGGTCTCATGTATAGACCTAAAATTACGTTATAATCGAAGTGTTTCAAAAATTATTCCGGGGAGACTGGTTGCAATTAAAGCAAGCTTCTTCTTGTTTAAACCGGCCAGTAATTAATTTTTCTAATGCAGTCATTCCATGACTGCATTAGAAAAATTAAAAGCATTAAAAACAATCTCGCAACTTATATACGCTATCTAGATAGTCAACATTGGAGCACTTAGAGGAGAGAAACTAAGGCTGGGTATCATCAAAATCCTGGTCAGCCTGGTCATCATTCGACCAGTCTTGCAGCGCATCGTGAACCTTTTCTGAAAAGGTTTTTTTGTGCGCTTCTTGTTCCTGGCCGATAACTTCTTCCGGTTCATTGGTTCCGGGAATGCCGCCATCTTCATTTTCGCCACCCGGGCTAAACATGAAGAAACTTTTGCTTTGTACCATATTAATTTTTTTATGAAAGATTAAACCCGATGGAGATGATTAGAACTGTTCAAAAACAATGCTCAATTCCTTACAAATCAGTTATCGATATTTCAACACCATTTATAAAAACAGAGAAATGAATGAAATTATTGTGGGACGGGATTTATTCGCTCTTGTTCCAGTAAATTTTTAAGTTTTTTGTAGCGCGCCCCGATGCAATTATTTCCGGTCTGCCATCTGCATTTAGATCCAACACCTGCAGGTCTTCGGTCGCCATTCCGTTTTCGTCTACCCAGTACGATTGCCACTCGCTGCCGTTCTTGTTTGAGGGCAGATACACTTTAATACCTGTTTTATTCTCTGCATTTGGGCTTCGCCAGCCTGCTACCACCTGGTCGCTTCCTATTCCAAGCAGGTCTGCTGTAGCAAGGGCATGCCCTTCCTTTAATTGGTCATCAAGTACCTTTCGTGTTGTATTTTGGCCTGTCATATAAACAGCCACTGCAACTCCATGCATAGGTTCTATTGTTGCAAAAAACTTTTCATTACCAAGAATTCCTATCCTCACTTCACCGGCCGGCAGTTCTACACCTGTTATCTTTTGTGCATTTCCTCCTCCCGACTTATTAACGAAGCCTTGCATCAGCCGTACGCCTTCCTTGCCGGCAACATAGATATCAGTTCTTTTTGGAGAGTTTTCTTCCACTACTGCAAGATTATGCGTAAGGTGCATGGCATCATCAATGGTAGTAGCATGCCAGGCACTATGAGGATTTTTAGGGAACCGGTAAGCAAGTGTTTTCACGCCTTGCCCCTCGCCGTTCTTATTACCTCTTCCGTGGAGGGGAAGTACAACGAGGAAGAAATTTCCATCTCCTGACTTCACCCATCTCATGCGGTGCACCGTCGGCTCATGATGCAATTTCACCGCTTCCCAACGTTGGGTAGGATCGTTTGGACGGATAAGATAATGAACAGAACCAGATTTGGTAGTATCGGAAGTTTCACCGGGATTCCATTGTGCCCCGACAGCCACTTCTACTTTACCGTCACCATCAAGATCACGGGCAGTTATACAAACGTTGTCCTGTTCTGTGAGGTTTTCAATCATCACAAACCTTTTCCAGTCACCATTGCGATACCATACAAATTGCTTCTTGTCGGCTAAAAGAATATCGGGTTTACGATCACCATCAACATCACCGAGCGCAAGACCGTAACCTATTGAAATATTATCATCAATAGTTTGCCCCTCGAATTTGGGAGTTGGCGGAACTACAGGTATTGTTGATAAATAAAGCTGGAACAAAACAAGGATGGGAAACATGGCAAACGTATTTTAGTTAGAATAAATTCGGAGTATCCGGTAAAAATTAAAAAAGAATATACTTCAAAAAAAGCACGGAAATAAAAAAATAAAAACATGAACATGAACAACGTTCAATATAAAAGCTTGCTTTCCGGTTAGCCCGAAAGGTCGCCCCGAAGAGTTATAGTACACGCTGTGCGACGCAACCGGGGTTGCAATAACATCTTATGCCGGGTCAAAAAAAAAGTTTTATTCGCACAATCTGTAAACGTATAATCACCGCATTATCATTACCCTTCGGGCGGCCTGATAGTTCACGTTAAATTTTCTGCCAATATTGGCCTGTGCACCGGTGCAGGCGCTTTCACAGCAACTAAAGTAATAATTGCCGAAAGGAATAAGGAACCGGCCATAAAAATATACGAAGCCCCAAATCCACCCGTCGTTCCATTTAAATAGCCAACAAGATAGGCGCCGGCAAATGATCCTAGAGCACCGAAACTGTTAATCAACGCCATAGCACCACCGGCAACGTTTCGTGGTAAAATTTCAGGAATGATGGCAAAGAAGGGACCGTATGGAGCATACATAGCACCACCGGCAATAACCAGCAACACGAACGATAGCCAGAAATTATGACTACCCAATAAATACGAACCATAAAACGCTATCGCACCTATAAGGAGGAAGGGCCATACGAAGGCTTTCCGGTTGAGCGTTTTGTCGGAAAAATAGGAAGCGGTTAACATTCCGATAATTGCCAAAACATAAGGCACAGATGACAGCCACCCTGTTTTCACAATATTAGAGTCAGGCGCAGCATTGATAATAGATGGAAGCCACATAACAAATCCATACACCCCTATGCTCCATAAAGCATATTGAAGGCTGAGCAAAATCACTACCCTGGATTTAAAGGCTACTGCATAACTTTTAACTGCCTTTATGCCCTGTTGTTCGTGTTGTAATCGTTCCTCCAAAGCCTCCTTTTCCGGCTCGGTTAACCATTTCGCATGTTTGGGCTGTTCGTCCACCAGTCGCCACCAGAAAAAGGCCCAGACAATTGCCGGAAGTCCTTCAAGAATGAACATCCATCTCCAACCGACTGCATTTATTAAATACCCCGATAAAACCGACATCCAGAGTATGGTTACAGGGTTACCAAGAATTAAAAAAGTATTTGCCCTTGAACGCTCCGATTTTGTGAACCACTTGCTGAGGAATATCAGCATTGCAGGCATAACCGCACTCTCTACCACACCGAGCATAAACCTGATAACAATCAATGCATTTACATTGCTGACCATACCGGTTGCCATCGCCAGGCCGCCCCATAGAATTAACGACCAAAAAATTAGCTTCTTCGCGCTCCTGTTCGCGGCATACAATGCGCCCGGAATTTGAAAAAAGAAATAACCGAGGAAAAACAGCGAACTCAATAACGATGACATAGCCGAGTTGATGTGCAGGTCGTTGGCCATACCGCTTGCAGCACCAAAACCAAAATTTGCCCTGTCGAGATACGCCAGGCTATAAGTAATAAAAGCGATTGGTATAAGGCGGTACCAACGGGATCTGGCAATCGTTTTTTCCATCGTAGTTATTTCAATGATTTTTTATATTGTTTACTCAACTGTAGCAATTGTATCCGCACTCCTATATGGCAATCTGAAGAATAAATGTACAAGAAGTACTTATAGTTTAAATAAAAAGGTTTAATTGAGCATAAACAAAACCGGTAACTGGTTCACAACAAGCAGTTGTACCCGTTTATGTTGGTGTATTTATTCGAAAAAAAGGTTTACATTAATCGTTTGCCACAACTTTTTAATAGGAGCTTTTTATTTTTGTTCCCGGTAGCAGTTTTCCACTCATCAATTGTTGCCCGTCTGAATGGCTGACCGGGCCCAGATCGCACTCTTTTGCCTTATAACCTTACACAACCTCCTAAATACATTTTAAAAAACACGTATTGCTTTACCCGCTGCTTTAAAAACAACTTCAAGTGTTTTAAGAGGTTTAATATAAATTGCAGCGTGACTTTTATCTGTCATTTCTTCAACCACAAAACTACCTTCAATTAAGCATGTATTAGCGCTCAATCGTAACATGGTAAGCACCAAATTCTATGATAAAAAATAGTTGCATGAAAGTATATATAACACGAATAATCCCGTCAATTGGTGTAGATATCTTAAAGGAAGCAGGAATAGAGGTTGTGGAGTGGGCTGAAAAAAGAGACCTTACACAAGAGGAACTGATCGCCCATTGTAAAGAATGTGATGCATTATTGAGTGTAGGCTCAAATAAAATAGACCATCATTTCCTGAACGAAAGTTCACATTTAAAAGTTATTGCATTGCTTTCCGTTGGCTACGACCGGGTAGATGTAGCTGAGGCAACACGGCTTCGAATTCCCATTGGCAACACCCCGGATGTACTAAGCAATGCAACAGCAGATATTGCATTTTTATTAATGCTGGCAGCATCGCGAAAGGCGTTTTATATGCATAAAAAGATCCTGAACGGCGAGTGGGGTTTCCATGATCCTACCGTCGATTTAGGTATAGAGATTTATGGGAAAACACTAGGCATTTGGGGCCTTGGGAAAATAGGCCTGGAAATGGCAAAGCGATGTGCCGGAGCTTATAAAATGAAGGTGATCTATTGTAACCGCCATAATAATCCACATGCAGAAAAAGAAGTAAATGCCACTAAAGTTTCATTTGATGAACTACTCGAACAAAGTGATGTACTTTCAATACATACAGGATTAACCGACGAAACAAGAGGCAGGTTTAATAAAGACGCCTTTAGCAAAATGAAAAGCAGTTCCATTTTTGTTAATACCGCAAGAGGCGCTATTCATAACGAAGAAGACTTGACGGAAGCCTTGAAAAACGGAACAATCTGGGGAGCAGGCTTAGATGTCACCGACCCGGAACCTATGCACGCCACCAATCCACTACTGAATATGCCCAACGTTGCAGTACTGCCACATATCGGTTCGGCGACTAAAAAAGCAAGAGATGCAATGGCTGTAATTGCAGCCGAAAATATTGTTGCAGGATTGCAGGGAAAACAACTACCGCATATAGTAAACCACGAATTGTATTAAAAAAGTATTGGGGTGTGCATTACTTAAATATCACTCCTACAGATCTACTTTCTTTAAGTAAAATTATCTTCGTTTACTTCTTGCCTTTTTTAAGTATTTAAAGCGTTTAAATATTGCCGACTCAACTGCTCAGTTACCAAAGACGAGTGATTGCATGACAAAGAGACGACGTTATCATCCCATTAAACCAAAAGTTTGAAATATCTTTGTAATCGACTTTGGAAGTTTTAAACTTTTATAATGAAATCGATCACCCGCCTTTACCACACTGTTTGAATATAGACGAAACTGAATCAAAAATAATCCTGGCAGGGGAACTGTATGAATGAGAAAAACTTTGCTAGGACAGGCAGCAGAGTTAGCAGGGCTTTCTAAAAGAACTTTTATAGAAGTAACGGGCAGGTATGGATTTTCATAATTCAGCACATCTGAAGAAGATTTATTATCGGATATGAAAAAATGCATCATATTATCATTTGTGATACTAGCTGCCTTATAATCTTTGATAAATTAAAGCTTTTAT
>JAQBNO010000091.1 GCA_028288485.1 Segetibacter sp. | reverse complement strand
ATGGATAATTGCAGGAGTGATCTTTCTGGTAGTATTTTTAGCTGCTATTGTATTTCTAAGAAACGTAAACGTTACTAAGGGGTTCTGAAAGTCTATGCCCGTATGGTCTCATTACCCCCTACATCTGCGGGGCTTACGACCAGGAATATGTGTAATTATTGGGCCGGCAAAAGAGCTGCTATTAAACATCGTTGTGTCACTCACTTGTACTTTTTTAGACTGCATTCAGCAGAACAAAAAAACGGTTTAATTTTTTAAGCTGTAGAATTACGGTTGAAGAACCGGCAGAAATCAAATAGAATTAAATATATTTTTTTATTTCAAACTTCAATATGTTCTGTTTAATAAGCGGTCTTCCTTCTTTTGCAATAGGTATAAAACTGCAGGGAAAGGTTACAAAAGAAGATTTTGAGAATGTGCTAATTCCTGCCTTAAAAAAAGCATCTGCAGAATGGAAAGGGATAAATTTATTGCTGGTAATGGAAACAGAATTCAGGAATTTTACAGCGGGTGCGTGGTTGAACGATGCTAAGGTAAATGTGCGCTATTTCTTAAAATGGAACAAAATCGGTATGGTCACCAAAGAAGAGAGTATTCGAAATACTTTTGGCCTTTTTGATTTTATCATTCCCGGCGAAGTGAAAATGTTTTCTTATAAAGAATTGCAGGAGGCTAAAGACTGGATCTCCGAGCCTTGAATATTCTTTCGGTCACTTTTTGCAATATCGTTTTTCCTGGGTACTACTTAACCAATCTATAAACGGGTATCTCAAATGCGCCGGTTAATAGTAGGGTGAATTCTTATAGATAAAATTTAGTTGTAAGGAGGCATTGTTGCGAAGTTGCTATCGGCCTGCTTTTTAACTTCGAGCTTCTGTTTTAGTTCGGGATTATTTTCAAACCTTCGGCAGCAAGGTCGTTGCACCGGTCATCGCTGCAGTGTTCTTTTTGCTGAAGAATTGCATCAAAAAAATTCGAGGCAAAAAAGATGTCGTCAGCTGTTGGTTCCAGCATTTCAACGAGATACCTGTTAGCAGCCCGATCAAGGGGAATTAAATAATCTCCTTTTAAAAAAATTATTTTTTGCCGCGATAAAGAAACTTTCACATGCGCATTTTTATGGTGTTTTTCATAAGGTCGTAGAGATGATTTATAATCATCATTATAAACTTCGACTTCATTAGTTTAATCTTTTTTCAATTGAAACATGGTTACCTTATTCAATTTTAGTAGTTCAGCAACAGTCGAACAACCTTGTGGAATAATGTAGGCCGGCGGTTTTAAAATAAAATCGCCTGGTGTAAAAACATTAAATTATTTGGTAAGTCACTGTTTCTTTTTCATTGCTTTTTTCAAAACGTATGTGTTGGTAAATGAAGAAAAAGAAAACAAGAAAAGAGTAACCAGGTAAGAGATAATTTTCATAAAGACTTTTAATTATAAGTACGCGTCGCAAAGTTTGAATTTTTGATACAACGTAAAAGCATCTCTTTTCAGAAATGCTTTTACGCCGTTAAACTTAGAGAACCAACTTTTATCTCTTTCTAACTTTCCTTTTAGGGTTTCTATTAATATTATCAACTGCATAAACGCTTACTTCATCGTCTGAAATTTCAAAGATCAGCAGATAAGGAGATTCGTTTAGTCTTACATTACGTAATATTTGTTTGGTATCTTCTTCAATGAAGCTGTAATAATGAGGATGTGACCATAACTCTTTATAAGCTTCTTTAATTCTTCTAAAAAACGTTCCCTAACCAACCAGTTGAGCTTCGCAATAACTGTAGGCTTCTATAATATCTGCAACAGCTTCTTCCTTAATTATTAGCGTACAGCTCATGCTACTTCGCCTGTTTGTGCACAAAATTGATAGACGCCCCGGTACTATATGATTTACTAATTCCTTCTAAGTGAGTTTGCCTTCTTTCATGCACCATTGATATAGTAGCTGCATCGTACACGTAACCTTGTTCCATTTCGCCTTCAAGAATAACATAGATTGCCTGTAACTTTCTTTCATCCACGTTGTCAATATACTCATGTAACTTTTCCCGAATAGCTGTACTTTACATAACAAATAATTTAAGCAAAAATACTTTTTCATTTTAATTGATGGCCGCACGAAACTTGTAACGGCGATACAATGACGCGAAAATATTTCTCATCAATATCGGGTTGTTCCCTCGACCAAGTTTTGAAATTAGCTGCACAATGAAATCCAGTACAAGAGTGCGACGCAACGGCTGCTCAACAAAAATTAACAAGCTGGCAAACAAAAAATAATCAACAAATGATTTTAAAACAATCAATAAGCAACATCTTCGGCCCCAGTCACTATCCTTTACAAATTCCACCAATACGTCCACTTTAACACCATTGCACGGTTACGTACCGAAAAAGGAGAGGGTAGGTAGTTATCGGTATAAACAAAGAAGATATCTGACGCCGGTTTGTATCGCCACTGGAACCGGGTGTTGAGGTTAATATTGTTTTGCTGGTCGTTGTACTGTATAAAGGTGGTGAAAAACAGTTTATTGGTCATGGTAATATCTATACGGGGACCGATGAGCCAAAAGGTGTTACGCCCCCAGGGCTTTGGCAAGTTGATATTATTATAACTGGTACTAACTGCCATGCTCACATACGGCTGGAACCGGTAACCTACATCGGCAGTCAGGTTAAGGCGGGTGCCATTTGCATAATAGCCCCCGTAACGGCTCGAAAATCCATAGGTAAAAACACTCTGCGGCATCGAAACAAATTGCGTTCCCCAGGCATTCCATCTGTGTGTGGAACCACGGGGCAGTGTGTCTTTGGTGAAATTGGTAGGATCGAAAGGCTGCAGCAATTGTACATAATCGTACGACAGGAATGTGGAGAAAGTGCTTTGCTTCCTGAAAGTGAATAAATAATTAATATAGGCTTCATCATCAGTTTTGTGAAGTGAAGTGTTGTAAAACGAATAATAGACGAGGGATGGTCCGTGGCTTAAAACCTTGCCGGCTTTAGGGAAAAAAGTATAACCTACCTGCGGATTTAGCTTTAAATATGCCTGCCTTGGAACATAACCGACTTCGGCATTGTAATTTTTACCGACGTATTCGTGGTGCCAGAATAAAAGCAATTTTCGTCCTGCGTATTGCAAATGCCCTGCCTGTACAAAGTCGCTACCCGACCTTCCGGGGGTAAAAGACTTCAGGTACATGGCTTTACCAGTTAACTTGTTGTCGGACGAAGCAAGGTTATACTCAATCCCGATGTTACGGTTATAGTTAGAATAGGCTGGCTTGTTTGGGTTGTTCTCGGGGTGGTAGTTTAAAGACTCCTTATTTATAAAAATGACACCAATGTTAGAGCGCGAAAACACCCTTCGCTGAACTGATGCGACGGTAAAATTTTGGGCAGGTAAGCCGGTATTATCAACACTGCCGGTTTGCATATTCATCGCGCCGATTCTCCAGTTCTTATCGGGTTTTCCGCTAAAACGGGCACCAAAGCGAATAGGTACTCCCAGGCCAATTCGTCTTGAGAAAAACGGGCGGATAGAAGCATAACCGAAGTTGGCAAAAATGTCGGCGTTCTCTAAAAAGAACTGCCGTCTTTCGGGAAAGAACAGTTCGAAGCGATCGAGGTTGGTGACCTGCCTGTCGACTTCCACCTGCGAAAAATCGGGGTTAACGGTAAGGTCTAAATTTAGAGAGGAGGTAAGTGCAATCTTGGCATCAACGCCAATGTCTTTGCGGTATTCTTCCCGGGAGTTATTCTGATAATTTTTGCTGAAGCCACCCAATGCATAAGGAATTAATGATACATTAGATCCAACGGAAGGCGCAGGCTGGTCCCAGGCAAGAATGCCTGAGTAGGCGAGGGCGGCTGTAGGAAATTGGCGGGGAACAGGAGCCCATGAACTCTTTTCGGAAGTCTTTAAATCGAGCCTGCCGAAATTAATACCCCACTTACTAATGTCTTTTTTATACCGTATACTTTTAAAGGGTATCGCAATTTCAAGCACCCATTTATCAGGATAGTCTTTTACTGCTGAGTTCCACTTATTGTCCCAGTTTAAATCTACTGCACTGCCACCATACATCATTCCGTCCCATTGTGCACCTGCCGAGTTAGTGCCGAAAGCAAAGCCGTTGGTCTGGTCATCAAAAGGGTCCATGAACATCAGGAAATTATCGTTCTTAACAAAGTTCCAGTCTCTTCGAAGAGACTCTACATAATTAGGGCCTGCCACTGCCTGGTAACATTCGGCAAGCAGGTAAAGATGGTTCTCATCGTATGCCATGCGCACTTCTGTACGTGCTTTTGCAAAACTCGTGTCCATCGGCAACACCATATAAAAATCTTTTGCCACTTCCGCATCTTTCCACCCAGCTTCATCAATTATACCGTCAATTATTATAGCGGAAGAAGCTTTATGAATGTGCAACTGGTACTTTTCATTCTTTTTTTGAGCATGAACGGTAATTTGAATTAAACCAATAAAAAATATTGTAAAAGCAACTTTAAGGAAGAGACAATAAAGGCATTGTTTCAAAGCAATATTATTTTATGCAAAGTACTTTATTAAGATTGACGAAGTCTTTGAAGCACTGAAAAGTTTTTTTCCCCTTCCAACACTCAGTACCGGCAGCTGTTAACTTTGCAAACTTTCATAAAAACAAAAAACGGGAGCCTATGGAAGTTCCCGTTTTTAAAAGCCAGGTTATTAAAAGTGCGGCAAATCAATTAAGGATTAATTAATTGAATAGTACCATCAGGATTACGTTTAAGCTCGGTAACTTTTATGTTTCTTAAATGGGTTTTGCCTGATAACTGAGTGTCGTGGTAAAATATGTACGATTTGCCTTTAAACTCAATGATGGAATGGTGTGTAGTCCAACCTTGAACAGGGTTCATAAAAATTCCTTTGTAGGTGAACGGGCCAAACGGATTATCACCGATGGCATAGGCAAGATAATGAGTGTCGCCAGTTGAATACGTAAAATAATACTTACCCTTGTATTTGTGCATCCAGGCACCTTCAAAGAACCTCCGGTTATGATCGCTTGTTAATAACGGCTTACCTTGCTCGTCAACTATTTGTACATCCCTCACCGCTCCATCAAAACGCAGCATATCACCACTGAGTTTCGCAACCTTTGCGGTTAATGCTGCCTCATTCTCTTTCTGTGAGTCAGTTTTAGAACCATTTGCATCGTAATTGCCGTTGTTCCATCTTTGAAGTTGTCCGCCCCAAATACCACCGAAATACATATAAGAGCTGCCGTCGTCATCTGTAAAAACAGCGGGGTCTATACTGAAACTTCCTTCCATTGGTTGTGGTTCCGGTTTAAAAGGACCAGTGGGAGACTTGCTGGTAGCAACACCAATTCGAAAAATGTCCTGCTTATCTTTTACCGGGAAATATAAATAATAGGTTCCGTTCTTATAAGCGGCGTCAGGCGCCCATAATTGCCGGCCTGCCCATGGAATGTCTTTAACACTTAACGCCACCCCATGATCCGTAACTTTTCCATTGATGTCATCCATAGACAAAATATGGTAATCCCGCATGTCGAAATGATCGCCGTTGTCATTTTCTTTAACTCCGGCTTCCACATCATGAGAAGGATAAATGTAAATTCTACCGTTGAAAACGTGAGCAGACGGATCAGCAGTATAAATATCTGTCACTAACGGTTGTGACAAATACGTTTTGACCGGCGCTGAATTTGTTGAGGTTGCATTAGTTGGAGTAGTTGTTTTTGTTGTTTTGCAACCAGCGGTTAATAGAAACACTGCCGATATGGTTGCCATTGAATTCCAAAAGTTAGGTGCTATATTCATTTCTGTTCGATTTATTATAATTGAGTTTTTATGTAGTCGTCTTCAACGCTGCAGTCGTCATCGTTGCCACGCTCGCTTTTACTGTAACCCC
>JAQBNO010000194.1 GCA_028288485.1 Segetibacter sp. | reverse complement strand
TGCCGTTCTAATTATATATAAGTAAGAATGCCAGGCAAAATACGCATGAAAACAAATGCAGAAGCCACAGCAGCAGTACAGTTTAATCAAGGAACAACGAAAGGAACCGGCTGTTTCATTCCTTTCTTGATCTTTCTTTGGTTACTTTCTTTTCATCGAGGAAATGCGAAGCATTCATCGAAACCAATAAAAACATAAACATTTCTGAGATAAAAGAAAGTAACAACACTGCATTAGGAAAGGTTTTACAAAATGGAAGCTCTCGACAGTGCCTTAACGTAAATAAGAGCTTGAATTAGCCACTTATATCATGTCATCTTGGAAGAACTTTTTTGGTTAGAAAAATTAACTACTCTCAATGACAGCTGTGTTCTGTCATTCCCAGCTACCACGAATCCTACTCGATATAATGTCATTTTCAAAGAACTTTTTTGGGAACCAAAAATTAACCACTCGCAATCACGGCTTTTGTACCGGAATCATTACTCGTCATTGCCAGGAAGAACGACGACACTATCCTGCATTACAAATTGAAACAGGTTTAAATCTTAATCGGTAGATTGCTTCGTGCCTCGAATAAAGCAGTACCGTACAAGCGAGCGTGGCAACGATGTCTAACAGAAAATGAATGCCGGAAACAAAAGAATCCTTCTAAACACCGGCAAATTCATTAACACTCATATAATCTCTTACCTTCTGATAGATGCCTTCACTCAAAGGCACAAGCGGCAGGCGAAGGTAATTTTCAATCACACCCATTTCTGTCAAAAATGCTTTAACACCTGCGGGATTATTTTCGGCAAATAATAAATCAAAACCCTGCAATAATTTATACATTAGTCCTTTAGCGGGTGAGAACTGGTTGTTAAGGCTAAGGCGAACCATCTCGGAGAAATCTTTGGGGAAACAATTTGCAGCAACACTAATAACACCATCCATGCCGGCGGCAATTAAAGGTAGACCAAGATGGTCGTCGCCACTTGTAACCAGGAACTCTTTCGGGCGGTTTTTAAGGATGTGCATGCACTGAATCATATTTCCACTGGCTTCCTTAATACCAAGGATGTTATCTGATTCATTAGCAAGGCGAATAGTGGTTTCTGCAGCAATATTACTGCCTGTACGGCCGGGAACATTGTATAGGATAACGGGTTTGGGAGAAGCTTCGGCAAGCAGCTTGTAGTGCTGAAAGATGCCTTCCTGCGATGGCTTATTATAGTTTGGACTACTGCTGAGAATGGCAGTTGCATTTTTAAGGGGAAAGGTGTCGAGGTCATTTAACAGCTCTTTGGTATTATTTCCACCTATACCAACTACAACTGGTACCGCGTTTCCAACTTTTTGGTACGTATAGTTGAGTATATCTATTTTTTCGGCGTTTTCAAGCGTAGGTGTTTCGCCTGTGGTTCCCAGGACTACCAGGTATTCTACTCCTCCATGTAATACAAATTCTATAACACGGCCGAGGGCTTCGAAGTCAACTTCCTGATTGTGGGTAAATGGTGTTATTAACGCAACGCCGGTTCCCCGTAAAGTATCTCTTAATGACATTTCTCGTTATTGTGATTTTATTATTCAGGCAATTCTTCCCAGAAGCCCATTTTTCCAAATTTTTCAATTCTTTGATTTACCCGCTCTGCCGGATCAATCTGTTTCAATTCTTTTATGACAGGGATAAGGTAAGATTTTAATATTTCTGAAGCCTGGTTATAGTCCCAGTGAGCGCCTCCTAAAGGTTCAGGAATAATGCCATCTACAAGCCCGAATTTAAACATATTGTCAGAAGTAAGCTTTAACTGCTCTGCTGCTTTTTCTTTCATGTCCCAGCTACGCCATAATATAGAACTACAGTTTTCGGGAGAGATGACGGTGTACCATGCATTTTCTAACATAAACACTTTATCGCCAACGCCAATTCCCAGTGCTCCACCGCTGGCGCCTTCGCCGATAATTATACAAATAACCGGAACTTTAAGGCGCACCATTTCATAAATATTGCGTGCAATTGCTTCGCCTTGTCCTCTCTCTTCGGCTTCCATGCCGGGAAAAGCGCCGGGTGTATCTATTAAAGTAATAACAGGTTTATTAAATTTTTCCGCCAGCTTCATTAAGCGTAAAGCTTTCCGGTATCCTTCGGGATTGGCCATGCCGAAATTGCGTAGCTGCCGCATTTTAGTATTAATTCCTTTTTGCTGCCCGATCATCATAACTGTTTCACCTTCCAACTGTGCAAACCCGCCCACCATAGCTTTATCATCATTCACATTACGGTCACCATGAAGCTCTACGAAATTGGTGCACATGTTATTGATGTACTTCAAAGTGTATGGCCTGTCGGGGTGACGGCTTAATTGAACCCTTTGCCAGGGAGTAAGGTTTTCAGTAATTTCTTTTCTTTTTTCTAATATCGAATCCTGTAGCTGCAGTATAGTGCTGTTGTAATCTACCTTTGAATTCTTGTCAGCCAGTTTCTTTGTCTGGTCAATTTGTTCGTATAGTTCCTTAATGGGTTGTTCGAAATTTAGAAATTGTCGGTTGGGATATTCGGGCATATCTGGTGGTTATGAGGGTAAAATTAAGTGTAGAAATTTTTTCAAGAAAGTTTTGTTTGAAAATATCATTTCCCCTTATCTTTGCCATCCCAAAAATAACGAGGTGACCTGATATTGAGGGAAAAAAGATCAGTTCTTTAAAATTTTGGATCGGTAGTTCAGTTGGTTAGAATGCCGCCCTGTCACGGCGGAGGTCGCGGGTTCGAGTCCCGTCCGGTCCGCTTAAATTAGTATTAATGCCTTGTAAATCAATAGTTTACGAGGCATTTTTCATTTCGGGGTAAACATTTTGCTAAAAGCTATTAACTGCACTGTATAACCCCCTTTTTTCTTGTTTTGCCTCAAAATTTTTCATTTGATAGTGTGGTAGTTGATTGCAGTAATATTTACTGTAGGCTTTTGCATAACCTTTAATAATCATTTGTTCATTCAAACAACTTCCATCAGGCAACAAAGCATAAGCTAAGGTTCTGCCATACACATCGTAGCTATGCTGTTTCTCCATTAATAAA
>JAQBNO010000191.1 GCA_028288485.1 Segetibacter sp. | reverse complement strand
ACAGAAGGATTGAAATTTAAACCAAACCTGAAAATGCCCCTGTTCCCATCAAGGTTTACGCGGGCACCGTAACGTTTAAAATTAGAATTGATAATGATCCCATCCTGGTTCAGATATTCAAGCGAAGTATAGTAACGTAAGTTTTCTGACCCGCCCGAAACAGAAACTGAATGATCCTGGATCAACGCTTTCCTGAAGATCTCCTCTTGCCAGTCGGTATTTACAAGTCCCGGTGTTCCGTTTAGGTAAGGCAGTACGTCAACGGGGATAATCGTGTTTGTATTATTGGCTGTGTTGACAAGCCTCGTGGCATTGTCGTCATTAGGCGAAAAACTGATGGGAAGCAGTCCCTGTGCCTGGCGCCTCAGGTTATTAGCCATCATTTGGTCGGAATATGCATTGTTTCTTGCATCCCGAACGAGTGATGCATAACCATAAGCATCGAGCATATCGATTTTATGAGCTACACTTTGTACACCCACCATGGAGTTTACCGCTACCACCGGTGCTCCTCTTCTACCTTGCTTGGTTGTGATAAGCACCACTCCGTTCGATCCCCTGGAACCATAAATGGCGGCGGATGAGGCGTCTTTCAGGACTTCAATCGATTCGATATCGTAGGTATTTAGCGTATTTAGATTGTTTGCGGAAGTAGGAACATTATCTATCACGTACAGCGGCTCCGTACCTGCTGTAATGGTTCCTACACCGCGTACCTTTACGGATAGGGGCGTTCCCGGCTGACCGCTGCCCTGCACAACCTGCACACCTGTCATTCTTCCAACCATGGCTTCCGCCACGTTATTAACCGGTAAATTTTCCATATCCTTTGCCCGCAAACCGACCACTGCTGTCGTAACATCGCGTCGTCGCTGGCTACCGTATCCCACAACGGTAACCTGGTCCAGGAATTGGGATGAATCACCCAGGGTTACATTTACAGTAGTGGTTTCACCCGCTCTCACGGAGTAACCGCCCATGTTCTGCGTTCTTTGCCCAACCATGCTGAATGTAAAACTGTAAGTTCCTGCAGGCAGACGCTGAAAAGTGAAAACGCCGGCAGCATTGGTTTGGGTACCCGAACCTGCATTCGTGGAAGTGTTGAGGGCGCGCACACTCACTCCCTCCAATGGATTTCCTCTTTCGTTTGTTACTACCCCTTTTACCGATGCGGTATTTTCCTGTGCTTCGATGGTGAGGAACGAGAATAAAAGCAGAAGGAACGAGGTAAGTTTCCTGGTCGTCATAAGCATGATTTCTGATGGTTTTAAATTTACTATTGGCAACACAGGAGAATTGGATATCCTGTTAGGCATAAACTTAGTTGATTTTGCTGCTCGTGTCGAAATATTAATGGTGAAAATGATTTTTTCTATTATCCGCAAAGAAATTCTGTCAAGATTTTTTGAACATATTCCGGGGGTAGTTTTTTTATTGGCACAGGCGGAAGAATAAGCATTAGACGGAAGTTGCGACGCTCCGTTCAGCGAGATTTCGCTGTTCGGCTGTAATTAACAGTTGTGTCTTTGTCATTCCGACGCAGGAGGAATCCCGCCCGCTAGTTTAAGTGTTCCCCCGCTAGTTTAAGTGTTGTCACGCTCCATTGATGTCTTTCGTTGTGTTCTTTGTGGTTCTTCGTGTACTTCGTGTTCCGAAAAAAGGTCACAAAGCACACGAAGTCTTACACAAAGCACACGAAGAGAACCGTTACTAATTCTATTTTTTAAAATTTAGACAGTTTCTTACTTTCAGCCAGTAAAAGCTACAATAAATGCCGAGAGCGACATACCGGGTATACGTGGTAGAACTATCAAAAACAATATTTACAGAAAACTGGAAGTTCAGGGCTGCTAACCCGCAGTTCAATGGCACGCTGGAGTGTCTTTATGTAGGCATGACCAGTAAGACACCGGCAGAACGATTGCAACAACACAAGACCGGGTACATAAACCAGAAAGGTCACAAGCTGTCCGCCAACGTGGTCCAGAAGTATGGAATCTATCTTCGTCCAAGTTTGTATGAACATCTGAATGTAAAACCAATGAACCGCGAGGAAGCTTTGGCAATGGAGGAAAAACTTGCGTGGGACTTACGAAGACAAGGTTATGCGGTTTGGTTTAACTAAAACTATTCAACAGTTAACTTTTCCGCAGCGATTATGTTAGCTTACTAATGCAGTATAAATCATTTCTATTTGTTTGTCTTCATTTGGCAGAACTAATATCCTATTTATTATTTCCTCTTGCTCGCCATGCGTCATTGATTTAATTTTTTCTAAGGCATCTGCAACTTGATCTGCTATTGTTATCCGGTATAAACCTGGTACGTCTTTTTATAAACTGCAAACCCAATTCCACCACCTATTGTGTTTAAAATAAGATCATCTACATCAAAAATTCCTAAACCTGCAATTAATTGAATTAGTTCAAAAGCCAGGCTTACTGCAAAAGCAGTTAAAATTACTCTACTAAGAAAAGAAAAAGCAGGGATTAAAATTGGTAACAGGATACCTAAAGGGATAAATAAAACAATATTACCGACAATATTTTCAATAACAAACCAACTTGCTTCCTGCCGGAACAGCAGGTTAATTGTTCTAAACGGCACAAAGTTGGCCGGTTCGTAATGCTGGTTGAGTTGTAAGGCTTTATAAAATACGGGGCTATCTCCTACACGTTTAAGGGTTTTAAGTAGAATCACTTTAATTAACACCAGCAGGTAAACAATAAAGATCACCCAACGTAGCCTTTTACTAATTTTTCCCATAATAGCAACATAAATTTGCAAAACAGTTTCGGCGAAACTAATTCGAATAGGAAGAACCACAATTCTTTCCACACTAACTTTTTACGAGCTGTGCGTAAACTTTCTACTATAGGCAATTCCATATCCTTTATGAACACAATTGTTTTCGTATAGAGGAAAAGGCAATTTTTTGAGATGATGTAAACAAGGGAATTTCACCTCTGTAGTGCTTTTTCAAACACTGTCGGGGAGCAGTAGCGGGGAGCTAACGCAGGCCGCAAATTTTTCAGTTATTTTCTATTATTACCTTATAGATGCCTCTGCATAAAATCTTAACTTCCCTATTCAAAGCCAAGCTACACTCAATGCATAGATTATTACTGCCAGCCTTGCTGTAATATCTATTCAACCTCCAGTATGCAAATCGTTTCCGGTCGATGTTTCACTCGTATTATAAAGAGTACCTTAAACTAAATCCTTCGATAGCTACTTCAGAGGGAGATTACCGGTACAACCATCAACAGGAGAACAACATCGGTGCTTCATACCGCCAACAGTCGAAGCAGCTTTATAGCCGGTATCTCGATTCTTTAAAGTCTTACAATAAAAAGAGACTGTCAGAAAAAGATCAGCTGAGCTATGAGATCTTTCAACATGATCTTTCCGACGCCCTGCGTTACCTGAGATGCCCGGTGTACTACACCCCCTAAATCAAATGGGAGACTATCGTCTTCCGTTTTCCCAAGTCGGTGCCGGTAGCGGCGATCATCCTTTTAAAACAGTGAAAGCCTATGGCGACTTTTTACAAAGGATAAATGCATTTGTTATGATCACGGATACTGCCATAGCGAATATGCGGGTGAATGGCTCCATACAAGTAAGCGACACAACGAAGCCTCATTCTTATTCAAAAGATTTGCAAACCATCAAAAATAATGAAAGGATAATAGGGATACTGTTTTCATTTTTTTTCTGTGTTTAATTTGTGGTTTACCTCTGTACCAACACCTAAGGCACGGAAACAGCGTAAACCAGGTAGTAAAGTGGATGGTCGATGATAGGCGGGTTTGTGCCGCGGTCCCTTGCCGTTACTATAAAAGTTTTAGTGCCTTATTATTGTATAAATTAACAGATCTTATTGTAAAAAGACTCTTCGGGCTGTTTACATTATTAACCGGGATTATAAACGAGAGCAAGGTAGATACCGCCCCAATGATGAAAGGCTTTGTCCTGGAATTTGAATTCCCTGCTTCGACCAGTTAAGTTAGCGCCAAGGCTTACAAAGAGCCATCTTATATTCATTCCCATATCGTATTCTACCAGCGCGGGTATTACATCTTTTTGTGCAAGGGTGTATTCAGAAGCTTTAGCTAACAAGTTGCCAGTAAGCGAGGCATTGTGACCAACCACTCTTACCCTTGGCGTGATGTAAAGGTTCATGTTCACGCTCTTTTTCTTGCTATCGCTTGTTTTGTTGCTTGAGGAACCAAGGTTATTTCCGGCAATAGTCGGCAGAACAGGATTTTGTGCACCGGAGAAGCTTTTTCCAAAAACCCTGTTTACATTAATAAGGTTAAAGCGAACACCTTGTGCATAATTAATCAGGTACTGACCAAAATTCACTTCATGCATCCAGCTGCATTGCAGCCAGTTGAAGTTGTTTGATTGTTTTGTTTGAAAAACATTGGTTTCCGAAAATAACCTGAAATTTAAAGCGAATGTTCCGCCATTAGCCACCTGGTATTGCCATCCTTCGGGCACCGGCCTGGTTGTTCCAAACCAACGATTTTTATGAATAGTTGTCTGGATATTTTTACCTGTCTGTGAACCCATTGTTCCTGCAAATATCTCGTAGCCTACTATGTTTTTGTAGGTAGCACTTTTTACAAAAGCGGAACCGGCGCTAATAAATTCGTAGCAGGCATAAGGCCTGTCGGTTCTTATAATTTTGTCATTTGCTAAATCGTTGGGAGTAAAAACCGTGAATCCATAAGAAACGTTCTGCATTACTATATGCCATTTGTCCTTCTTGAACAAGCTGCCAAAACGTAAAAACTGCAGTTGATTGGTGATGAAGTCCACTTTAAGACCGCCCGTATAATTATCATCCAGGTTAGGAGAGAAAGGAGAGAAGAAGTCGTTTTCAGTAAACACGCTCACTCCGTAAAATGGGCTTTCATGTACCGGAAGCCGTGTAGAGTTATCGGGGGTTGCTTGAAGCTTCTCGTTTTCCTGTGGTACAGCAGCCTGAGTGGAGAGTATTAATATTAAATTGGCCAGGAGCGGTTTCATATAACTTTATTAAAATAGGTTTTAAGGATAAGTGACTCAATATCAACAACACCAGAAACCTTCTTCAAAAGTTCAACCCTACCGCTCAGCAGGCGTTATTACAACACGACCCATAAAACGTACATTCTTAATTGTAAAACAACATATCGATCTGCAATAGCCCGATATGTTGCTTTACGCTAAGAACTGAAAAACCTTAAGTCGAACGTGTACGTGTTATAAAGTCAATCAAACATGTTGCACCAGGTAATAGCTTAGGCATCTATTACATCATACACAATTACTTTCTCCCAGAGGGATGAACAGTCCTCTATAAATTTTAAATGTATAGGATGGTCCTGGTAAGTCTTTTGACCGGCAAGGTCATCAAAAAACAAAATTTCGGAAGCGCTGAACGTATTGTCGACAACAGGGCGAACTTCAGTAGAAGCGGGTACGCCTACGTGTATTTTACGAACTGTTTCAATTTTTTCGAGGGTTCGTAACCCTGCAATAAGTTTGTTTAAATCTTCCTTCGAGGAAGGGTTTTTTAACCAGAAAAATACGTGGTGGATCACTTGATTTTTAATTTTTTTGTCTTGAAATGGCATCGCTGAAGCTGCTACACCAGCTCCCAGCACTGCGGTTGTTGTAAGAAATTTTCTCCGGGTTTCTTTTTCCATTATAGGCAGTCTTTTTGGTTAGGGTTTAAAGATATGTTTTTGTTCACCGATGACAGGTGACCTGTGAGATGACGGATGAAGTTAGCAGGTGACGGATAAGAGTTCACTAACGACAGTTCCTTTAAATTATGTAGGTAAAATCAGAGACGGTTCAATGCCTGTGTAAAAGGCTGAATAAAGTATTTGCCAGTACAATAGAACCCGCGAGCCGGCGACGATGTTGAAAAAAGATAAAATGATGGTCGCCAAATAAACTAAAAAAGGTGGACCTTTAAAAGATCCACCTTTTTTTATTAGTCAATTGAATAATCGATCCATTTTTCATCGCTCTGGCTGCTTTTCACCACACTGTCGATAAACGCCATTCCCCTGATACCTTCAGTTATAGAAGGGAATTCAACGAGGCTGTTATCAACGCTGGTGTTATCTATTTGTGCGCCTAAGGTGAGGGCAAAGTTCCTGTAAATATTGGCAAAGGCTTCCAGGTAACCTTCAGGATGTCCACCCGGAGTACGGCTGTTATGTTTCGCAATACTGCTTAAGTAAGGCTGACCTGCTCTTAACACCTCCGTCGGTTTATCGAGCCACTTCAATAATAGGGTATTCGGCTCGTGTTGATGCCACTCAAGCCCGCCATTTTCTCCATAAACCCTGATTACCAAATTATTTTCTTCACCTGCAGCTACCTGTGAAGCCAATAAAACACCGGCAGCGCCGCCATCGAATTGCAACAGCACACTTCCGTCATCATCTAACGCACGACCTTCTACCATTGTATTTAAAACCGCACAGATTTTAGTTACCTGCATACCCGTAATATATTCGGCGAGGTTAAAAGCATGGGTTCCGATATCACCCATTACACCACTTTTCCCCGACTTTTTAGGGTCTGTTCTCCACGCAGCTTGTGCGTTACCTTCCCGTTCGGTCATTTTGCTTAGCCAGCCTTGCTTATATTCAACCACCACTTTCCTGATTTTTCCAAGGGCTCCCTGTTTCACAATTTCTTTTGCATGTTTCACCATCGGGTACCCGGTGTAAGTATGTGTAAGGCAAAGAATTTTTCCCGTTTCCTGTAGTATTTGTTGCAGGTTTTTTGCTTCCTCTAACGATACCGTGATTGGCTTTTCTATTACAACATGAAAGCCTTTTTGAAGCGCCATAACAGCCGGAGCATAGTGAGCAAAATTGGGAGTTACAATCGTCACGAAGTCCATGCGCTTATCTTCCGGCAACTGGCTTTCCTTCTCAATCATTTCCTGGAAAGTAGTATAAATCCTGTCTTCGGGAAGAAACAAAGCATGACCACTTTCAATAGCGATGTCTTTGTTAATACTTAAGGCTCCACAAGCCAGTTCTACCAATCCGTCCATATTAGCGGCAAGGCGGTGGATAGCTCCGATAAAAGCGTCCTTTCCTCCACCAATCATGCCCATCCGTAATTTTCTGTTCATAGCGGGTAATCGTTTTTATTTTAGTTTACAATCCAGGTTATAGAAAAGGCTAAATTATGCAATTTATCTTCTTATTATTTTTTGCCTTGATATTTGTCGCAACTTTTATGGATGTAAACCGCTAGAGTAGAAAAAATTAAGTATGATCATTTTATTATTACAAGTCGCTGCAAACCTGTAATGTGAATACCCCGTTGAAATGCCTTTTGCCCCCGGCACCGCAGCAACATGTTTGTCATGCCGTGCTACGAGGCATCCAATCGCATTCAAACCACTTTTACTAACCTGTCATCGTGCTTTCTTAAAATCTTTTTTTGTTTCAAGCACAATCCCTTTGTGCAGCTCCGGTTGTGTCACTCACTTCTACTGCATCTTTTCATAGCAACTGTTTCCCTGCTACTCTTTTCTTTACAAGTTGTTCTGGTTAACATATTTAATTGAGCCTCATCTCTACTGCAATTTGTCTTATTTACACCGGGCACAATCCGTTAATATTTAAACTTACAATCGTCGTGGTAAGAATTTATGTAAATTGCCCAACAGATTTAAATTCCTCTTTTCAATCAATTTCTACGATTCTCGAACAAAAAAAACGAATGCTTTAAATGAAACAATTAAAACAAGTAACAGGAAAGCTATTAATGTCAAAATGGTATTTAATGGTTCCTGTTGTATTTTCCTTCCTGTTTATAATGTCGTGCGGTGGAAAACGATCAGGAAACCCAAGGGTTTTGGTTTTCACCAAAACATCGGGTTACCACCATGCGTCGATACCGGCTGGCATCGCTGCCATTCAAAAGCTGGGGCAGGAAAACAAGTTTGATGTAGACAGCACCGCTGATGCCTCATGGTTTAATGAAGACTCTCTTAAAAATTATTCTGCAGTTATTTTCCTAAGCACTACCGAAGATGTATTGAATTCAGATCAGCAGGTGGCATTTGAAAGATTTATACAGGCTGGCGGAGGTTATGTAGGCGTACATGCAGCTGCCGATACTGAATACGACTGGGGATGGTATACACGCCTGGTAGGTGGTAATTTTTTAGACCACCCGGGAATTAATGATACTTTTTCAAATGTCCAGGAAGGGATGTTTAATGTAGTTGATCAAACCAACAACGCTACCAAACACCTTCCTCGACAGTGGCTAAGGACCGATGAATTTTACAGTTTCAAAAAGCTAAGCACCGATACAAAAGTGCTGATCTCGGTTGATGAAAACAGTTACAAGGGCGGCTATAAAATGGGAAATCACCCGATGGCCTGGTACCACGAATATGACGGTGGAAGAGCCTTTTATACAGCCCTTGGTCATACCGACGAGTCTTATTCTGACCCTAATTACTTAAAACACCTGTTAGGAGGAATTCAATATGCAATAGGTGAAAATAACAAACTTGATTATGCGAAAGCCAAAAGTGAACCAATACCTGAGTCAAACAGGTTTGTAAAGACAACGCTTTCAATGGGAGGCTTTACTGAACCGACAGAGATGGCCATTCTGCCAAATCTTGATATTCTTGTTACCCAACGTCGGGGTGAGATCATGTTATATAGCGACAAAACCAAAAAAATAAAGCAGGCCGGATTTTTAAATGTTTACTATAAAACCTTAAATACTCCCGGAGTGAACGCTGAAGAAGGCGTGCTCGGTATTACCCCGGATCCTGATTTTAAAAACAATAATTACGTATACATTTATTATAGCCCTTCCGATACTTCTGTAAACAGGTTATCACGGTTTACTTTTAAAAATGATACGCTCGACAACAAGACGGAGAAAGTTATTCTGGACGTGTATTCACAACGGGAAATCTGTTGCCATACCGGTGGTTCAGTAACATTTGGTGCCGACCGTACTTTATATTTTTCTGCGGGAGATAATTCAACACCGTTCGATGAGCCTAATAAAGGAATAGCCAACCACGGTTTTGCACCTTTAAATGACCTTCCCGACCATCAGCAATATGATGCAAGAAGATCTTCGGGTAATACCAACGATTTACGTGGTAAGATCTCAAGGATTAAAATAAATCTAGACGGAACTTATGAAATTCCTGACGGTAACCTGTTCCCTAAAAATGAAGCTAAAGCAAGACCTGAAATTTATGTAATGGGTAATCGTAATCCTTATCGTATTTCAGTCGATAAAAAGACAGGCTTTCTTTATTGGGGCGAAGTTGGTCCTGATGCCAGGGCTGACAGTTCTGGTGTGCGTGGGCCGCGTGGGTACGACGAGGTTAACCAGGCGCGTAAAGCAGGTTTTTTTGGCTGGCCCCTTTTCGTAGGAAACAATTTTGCTTACCACCAGTATAACTATGCAACCGGGGAAAGCGGTCCTGCATTCGACCCCGCTCGCCCGGTAAATAATTCAGTCAACAATACCGGCTTAACAAATTTACCTCCGGCACAGCCTGCTTTTATCTGGTATCCATATACAGAGTCAAGGGATTTCCCGCAAGTGGGGACGGGTGGTCGTAATGCGATGGCGGGCCCTGTTTATTATACAGAAGATTACCCCAAAGACACCCGTTATCCTGACTGGTTCAACGGTAAATTATTCATTTACGAATGGATAAGAGATTGGGTAAAAGTAGTGACGATGTTACCGAATGGAGACTTTGATAAGATGGATCCATTTATGGAGGGACAAAAGTTTGCTGCAGTTATAGATATGGAAGTAGGTCCCGATGGCAAAATTTATACTTTGGAATATGGTAAGGGATGGTTCACACAAAACGTGGATGCAGCCTTGTCCAGAATCGATTACTTGTCTGGAAATCGCCCTCCTAAGGTAGATAGCCTCTCAGTCGATAGAATGTCTGGTAATCTTCCTATGAATATTTCAGCCAAAGTATCAGCAAAAGATCCTGAAAACGATGAGTTGACTTACGTATGGACAATAGGCAATAAAACACAGGAAACAAAAGAGCCGGTTCTCAATTACGCTATTAAAGAACCCGGCGAATATGTTGTAAGTGTAGAAGTTAAAGACGGTGATAATGCTGCTTCAAAAAGTGGCGAGGTAACCGTAGTTGCGGGAAATGCAGAACCGCAACTGGATGTGATTTTAAAGGGTAACCGAAGCTTTTATTTCCCCGGTAAACCTGTTGGATATGAAGTGAAAGTGGCCGACGAAGGAGGCCAGATCGATATGGCGAACCTGTTCATTACGACAGACTATTTACAGGGCAATGAAGACCTCGCATCAGAAGGGCACCAGCATGTACCCGATGCTGTAATGGGCAAAAACCTAATCATGAATGGTGATTGTAAAGGCTGTCACAAGGTAGAAGAGAAATCGATAGGGCCGTCTTTTACAGCTGTAGCAGTACGGTACAAAGATTCTTCCAGGATTGCAAATTACTTGATGGATAAGATCATTAAAGGAGGCGGTGGACGATGGGGAGAAAATGCAATGCCTGCTCATCCGAACATAAAGCCGGGAGATGTAAAGCAAATGGTGACTTATATTTTATCGTTAGCTGTAAAGGAAAAATCTAAAACAATGCCACCTGTTGGAACTGTTAAACCAACTCCACCGTTTGCACAAAAACAAAATACGATGTTCTCGTTAACTGCGTCCTACACCGACCAGGGCAGTGCTGGTGTCAAACCGCTCACAGGTTCTAAAACAGTATTTCTAAGAAACAGTACGCTCGATGCGAGTGAGTTTAAAACTTTTACAGGTTTTACCACAAAAGACTCTTCAGGCAATATTTTCTTAATCCTCCCGCAGGGTGAAGGTTCACTAAGAGCGAGGTCACTTGATCTTACAGGAATAAAAAGTATCGCATTGAACGGCTTTAGCGGTGGACAGGCAGGTAGTTATCGTGTTGAGATCAGGACCGATGCTGCGAACGGCAATGTAATAGGGCAGGGAGTATTAACCTTTGGCGCAAACAAACAAAAAATCTCTATGGCTGTTCCGGTAAGTGCCCCGGCAGGTGGAAAACTGTCTGATGTATTTATTGTTTTAAAAGCGGATGGGCAATTAAAAAACAGGCCGATGTTGAAAACAGTACAGTTCCGACCGTAGCATGTAATTAAAGTATCGTGTTGTTAAAATGGTTCTTCGTTTATTAGCGAATAGTATTTTTAAGATAGGGCCTTGGTTTTAATGACAACAACTTTTGCGTCGCAATCCGTTCATCTTTTGCACTAAATTTGCGGCCGTGGTAAGAGGTTCAAACCTTCCCCAACAAATGCCGAAGAACCATTTTAATTAACGATTGATTTTATAATAAAGCTGTAGTAACGATGAAAAAAAAGTATTTAATTCTAACGAAGATTTTTTGCCTCCTCTTTGTTTCGACTGTTTCTGCTCAGCAAACAGGCTGGCAAATTGCCGGGAATAAGATCCGCACACAATGGAGTGATAGTGTGAATCCTGCAAACCCGTTACCCGAATATCCACGACCTCAGATGGTTCGCACAAACTGGATCAATTTGAACGGTCTTTGGGATTATTCAATCATTCCCAGAGATTCTTTGGACACCACAATTGTCATCCCTGCAGCTTTTGATGGAAAAATCCTTGTGCCTTTTCCGGTTGAATCAGCATTATCAGGTGTTGCCAAAACTGTTGGCAAGGACAGTATTTTGTGGTACAGGAATGTGGTAACTATTCCCTCAAAGTTCTCGAAGCAAAACATCCTTCTTCATTTTGGCGCAGTTGATTGGCAATGCGATGTATTTGTAAACGGCAAACGTGCAGGTAGTCACCAGGGCGGCTTCGATCCTTTTTCTGTCGACATCACGCCTCATTTGAAAAAAGGTACAAAACAGGAAATCGTAGTAAGAGTTTGGGATCCTACCGACGACGGTCCTCAGCCTCGCGGAAAACAGGTAAAAAGGCCCCATGGTATTTGGTATACGCCTGTAACCGGTATATGGCAGACAGTATGGATTGAGCCTGTCCCAAAAACATATATTGCTTCAACATGGCAAACACCGGAAATTGACAATCAAACTGTTTCTGTTGGCGCTCAATTGAAAAATTTATTGCCTACCGACCGTGTATCAATTTCAATTTGGGACGGTGCGCAAAAACTTGCAGAAAAACCTTTGGTTGGAACTGGAGAAGTGATTTTACCGGTTCCCAATGCAAAACTTTGGTCTCCTGACAATCCATATTTGTATGATCTTAAAGTTTCTGTTACCCGGAATAATAAAGTTATAGATACGGTACGCAGTTATTTCGCCATGAGAAAAATGTCGATCAAGCCAGATGCGAATGGCGTAAAAAGGATGTTGCTGAATAACGAGTTCGTTTTCCAGTATGGCCCCCTCGACCAGGGATGGTGGCCCGACGGTTTATATACTGCCCCTACAGATGCAGCGTTGCGGTTCGACATCGAAAAGACCAAAGAGCTCGGCTTCAATATGATCAGGAAACACGTGAAAGTTGAACCTGCACGATGGTATAATTACTGCGATAAATTAGGTATCCTTGTATGGCAGGATATGCCCAGCGGGGACTTAGGAGCGACGTGGGAATCAAGACCTGGCATAATAGGCATTGGTGAAGATATGGAGCGCACGGAAGCTTCCGAAACCATTTATCGAAGAGAGTGGGAGGCAATCGTGAGGGACCTGTACAATTTTCCATGCATTATTGTCTGGACACCCTTCAATGAGGCATGGGGCCAATTTAAAGTAGAGGACATCACCAATTGGACATTGAAAATGGACTCTACCAGGCTTGTAAACAGTGCCAGCGGCGGAAATTTCTATAGCAACGCTCAAATAATGGACATCCATATCTACCCCGCACCGGCTATGCCAAGCCCTGAGTTATTCGGAGCAAAAAGTGCGCTTGTTTTAGGCGAGTTCGGAGGTCTGGGATACGCAACAGAAAACCATACATGGCAGGATAAAAACAACTGGGGATACCAAAGCTATAAAAGCACGGATGACCTGTATAAAAGGTATGAGACTTTCGTAAAACGTATTCCGCCACTTATTAAAAGAGGCCTCTCTGCTGCGGTGTACACACAAACTACCGATGTGGAAGTTGAGGTGAACGGTTTTTTTACCTACGATAGAAAAGTACTTAAAATGCCGGCAGATAAATTAAGGGAAATTCACAGCAAACTTTACGACCCTACCCTGGTAAATATGAAAGCACAGGAACGGACGACTATGAAGTAAATTTTTTTGAGGCAGGCAACACAAATCCTCGTGAGCACTGTTGCGTCGCACACTTGTACGGCAAATCGTTCTTCAGCATATATTACCAATACCGGGAACAAGCACGAGTTCTTGCACAATGGTTCGCGCATCGGCGACCGGGGCAAACTTTTGGTTGCAACCGCCGGAGTTATATCGCAGCGGTCCGGGGCTATACTGACAACATAAACATAAATTAAAGAGGCTGTTTCAACGTATTGAAACAGCCTCTTTAATTTAAATGCCCGCAAAACTTATTTACTTCTTTGCATAGCATTAAAGATTCTTCCTAAAGAAATCTTTCATATCACAGGATAGGTTTTAAAAGTATAGTCGATATTATCTTTTTAATTTCTTATGCCAAAAATAATAAGAGACAATGCCGGACAGTATCCATATTAGCATCGTAAGCATCATCGGGTCGAATTGCCCTGACGATGCAACGCCTGAATAAACTGCACCCGCAAGGTCAAAGAACAAACCCGCATAAGCCCATTCTTTTATGCTGCGATTCAAGCCGGGAACGAGGATAGCAATAGAACCAATCAATTTTGCAATACTGATAAATTGTATAAAATACACCGGGTAGCCCAGTGCATCGTGCATCAATTGTATAGCCTGTTGTGAAGGTTGAAGTCCGCCTACAGCTGAAAATATCATTAATGCTGCAAAAACAATCGTGGATACCCAATAAATAAGGTTGGTAGTTTTGGTTGTCATGTTATTTTTTTATGTCGTGTGATTTTCTTTCAATAAAAATAGACGCTTCCTTTCATTTTTCGTAGTTTGAATTTTTTGCCGCCTTTGCAAGTGTTTCAGGTGCAGGGCTTAGTTGAGAGGCGTTGGCGTAGGTATCGCACAAAAAAAAATAAAAAAGCAGCCATCGCTTATATGCAACTGCTCCACAATTCTGCCCAACAGTATTTCAGATGAGAAAGTGACTGCCACCCTTCGGCTTGGTTCAGGGTAAACTGCTACGCTAAGTTCTATTAATCAATTAAAAGTTGAACTGTTCCGATGTATCGGAAGCAACGACGATGCCGTCCGTACCAATGCTGGTATCAAAAAAACTAATACACAGTACGTGCACACGGGTCGTGAAAATTAGTTGCGCGATTCC
>JAQBNO010000185.1 GCA_028288485.1 Segetibacter sp. | reverse complement strand
ATCAAAGCAATTGTTCATGATTGGAAATGATTAGGTGGCAGGTTGCAATACTTCAACCGGGGAGTGTTTAGGTTTTAGTAGCATGATTTGGTGGCCGGCACTTGTGCTGCTATTAAACACTGTTCCCGCTAACAGGGCAAGTAGTGTCAGTGACTTTTACTGCAAAGCCTACCCCGGCATGATGCAGGGATGAGGAAGGAAATTTGCCATGCCTGCAGTTCGTGAACTATAAACGGGGAGAATGTATTTGCTGCAAAAAGGTTTATTAGTCAGGTGAAGATTGCTTCGCGTACAGTAGTGATTGGGGCGCAAGGGCTGGCGACGACAAACAATCATTTTGTAATTTCAGTGATGGATATAATGCACGATCGGCTATACTTCAGGTTCTGGTTGTCTTTCATTTTCTTAACGGGGATGAACTTTAAGTACAATTGTTGATGAACGCAGTACCGTAGGCCTATGAAGGAAATTGTTTTCCAGTTTGCGGTATAAGCCGTGTTGCCAACGACACATTCGGAAAACTGATTCATCATAATAGAGGTTTTATATGGATGGGCATTGACACTCGTAAAGTGTCATTTTCAAAAAAACCGCAAGGATGGGTATTGTTTGCTGAATATGGTTATCTACAGACGAAGAGTGCGACGCAACGATGGCACTTTAAAAAACAAATGCCGGGTACCAAAGAATAAAATCAAGATAACCTATAAGGAACGGAAAGTTTACATTCCTTACAACGATTGTTTTATTAAAAGTCTTATGAAAAAAAGAAATATTGTAATCGCATTTTGTCTTTTATTAGTTTCTATTACCACTAGTATAACCGTTACTTGTGTCGCACAATCTGTTATTACTAACAATGATCGAAAGAACAGGAAGATCTCTTTTGGCAACGCAAAAATCAAGCTCACGCTTGATTATAACAGGAAGGCAAATATTTCTTCTCTCCAGGTAAATGGCCAAAAAGTAATAGACGCCAATACAGGAATTTATTCCGAGGTTAGAATGAGCTCAGGTTCGTATTCTTCACTTCATACAACATCGACACCTACAGTACAGGTAACAACGAATACGGTAAAAGTTACCGGCATTTCTTATGGCAATAACGATCTGACTATTACCGAAACGTGGAAATTTACTATTAGAGACAAGGATATAAAGTTTGATGTAGACAGAACTTTTTCTAAAGCGGCGCTGGTAGAAGAAGTAGCACTTCCATCATTCAACTTTAATAATATCAATACGTGGGAAGGTGCTTACCAGGGTTACGGCGGTTTGGCGTGGTTCTACCTGTTCAACGAAAAATTATGTACCTATGGCGTTCACACAAACTCGTCGAGGTTTTGGAACAGTAAGACCGGTAATGGTTTAAAAGTTTCGGTAGATGCAGGCAGAAAGCAGGTGGCGATGAAGTATAGCAGGACCAATGATAATAAGTTGGCGTATAACATTACTCTCTCCGACGAAGAAATGATCCCCCGTTTTGATAGCGGTACGAACCGCAAAAGATTCATTCGGGGAAGAACCGATGTCTGGTCTGCTTTCAATGTTCCTGCTGGCAAAACATCTGCGAGTGTAACACTGTCTTATTTCGATTTCAATAAAGAGTTTGGTCGTGGCAAATTTGTAGGATTGAATGGTACGCAGGTAAGTTCAGTATTAAATACCATTGCAAGAATTGGTGTGATCGATGCAAAACACTTTGGTGGAAACAGCTGGCATACTCCCTACGGTCCTATCTGTCTTCATGAACAGTATATTGCTCAAATGGGGCTTGCCATCAACGACAATACCTATCTGCAGGGCTATAAAGAATGTCTTGATTATTACCGCGACAATGCCATAAAACCCGATGGTAGGGTTTGGGCAAGGTGGGCATATAATAACGTGGATATTATGCCGGGGCAAGTTACCGACAAAGGCTTTTATGAAGCACAGTGGGGTTTTCTTATGGATTCAAACCCTGACTTTGTAACCAATGTTGCAGAGTTGTTCGATCAAACAGGTGATAAGGCCTGGGTAAAAACGCACCAGCAGTCTTGCGAAAAAGCTTTGGACTGGATGATTAACAGGGATAGCGATAGCGATGGCCTTGTGGAAATGATGACAGACAGCCACAAGGAAAAAAGAGGCAGCGACTGGATTGATATTATTTGGGCAGCTTATGAAAACGCCTTTGTAAATGCCAAGTTGTACTATGCGCTGATAAAATGGGCTGTTATTGAACGTGAATTGGGCAATAACGCGAAAGCAAAGCAATACGAAGACTTTGCCGGCAAGCTGAAAGCAAGCTTTAATAAATCAACAGGGCAAGGCGGTTTCTGGGATGAGGAGAAAAAATGTTATGTGCATTGGCTAAATAAAGACAAAAGTGTTCATGGCAGAAACATGGTTACGCCCGTGAACTTTATGGCTATTGCCTACGGTATTTGCGACGATGAAACAAGACGTAAAACTATACTGGATGATATTGAAACTCAAATGCAAAAAGAAAATCTTTTCTTCTGGCCATTAACCATGTCGTCATACGACGAAGATGAAGGTAGAGAAACGCAATTCCCTTTTCCCGAATATGAAAACGGCGACCTCTTTTTATCATGGGGTGCTGTTGCTGTAAAGGCTTACGCTGATTATAAACCGGAATTGGCGCTGAAATACGTGAGCAACGTAATGGATCGACACAGTAAAGACGGGCTGGCATACCAGCGTTATGGCCGCGAGAAACAAGATGGGCGGGGCGACGATATACTTTCAGGGAACAGCCTTTCAGTTGTAGGGTTGTACCAGGCCATTTATGGTATCAATCCTTTATACAACAGGTTTTACTTAAACCCTCACATTACCGATCAACTTGCCGGAACAGAACTGAAATACAATTACCAGGGTCAGAAACTTACGATAGGTCTCAACATGAACCAGTACGCCGTTTCGAATGACCGGTATAAGATCATTTCAAACAAGCACTTTGGATTTTTGGGACAAGGCGACCAAATATCTTACTTCGATGGCGACGATGGAACAGCTTCGCTGGTTATAAAAACAGGACCGAAAGTTGGGCTCACTATAGCCGTAGATGAGTGGGACACGAATAAAATGGCCTGGAGTACGGTCGGCGTTGGGCAAGGCAAAAAGTTAGCGCATACCATCAAGGGGTTGTCGCCAAATTCTTACTATTCCATCTCGATCAACGGTAAAAGTACAGGGACTGCCAGGAGTAATGCAAACGGTACCCTCTTTTTTGATCATAAGACTACACCGGCGGCAAATAAGTTTGTAATTACAAAAGGATAATAAGCAGGCGTTGCAAAGAAGAAACTTTTTAAAAGATGTTACGTTAGGTGCTGGTTCTCTTTTCACCAGCGGCTTGCTTTCCACTGATGAGGCAAATGCTGCCGTCTCTAAATCAGCACTTAACAAAGTGCCGCTAGATAAGTTGAAGAAACCGCTGGCTATTGCTATGTGGGATTTTAGCTGGATCCTTCGTCACCACAGGTACGGGGAATTTGAGAACTGGGATAAGGTTTTGAATGAATTGGCCCGGCGCGGCTACAATGCTATCCGTTTAGATGTAATGCCGCAGTATGTAGCGGCCGATACCGATGGTAAGATTACAGAAGAGTTCAGGAGTGTAAAAAAAGACTGGGCGCCGGCCAAATGGGGTAATGATTATACCATGAGCTTTCGCCCGAGAGAGGCCCTGCTCGAGTTTCTTCCAATGTGCAGGAAATACGGCTTTCGTTTAGCCCTCTCAAGCTGGTTTACGAATCACAATACAGGACCTCGGGGCGTTTTTTCGGAACAAGGCGGTGCATTAAGAGCATGGACTGAAACACTTGCTTTCCTGCAACAACACGACCTGCTCGACGATAATATTATTTATATCGACTTGCTGAATGAGTACCCAAAGTATCATGGTTTTGACTGGTTTAAACACGAAATGAATGCCCGGGGTGACGCTAAGCAATTCAGGTTAAATAATCCAAATGCGTTTTTTCCCGACGATTTCGATATGGGAATCAGCGGGGGGTACAACGTATTGCAGCAAAAGTTTATGCAGGATTTTGCCAACGATTTTATTCAAAAGTTGAAGACTCAATTTCCTGGTTATCCATACCAGTTTAGTGTTACTTATACCACCCCTTTGGATAGTATCGATATTTCAAGATTTGGCTCGTTGGACTATCATTTATGGTTTACTGCAGCTGCTGATATTCCCAATTGGCGTTCACTTGGCGGTATCGATCTATCAAAAGATAATCGTCCTGCATTTAACCAGCTCATGAAGTTTTGGGAAGAGAATAAAAGCCAAATGACTCAATGGATGGATAAGGCGATTACAGCAGTTGCATCAAAAGCGCGGGAAAACAACATCACCTGTGGTAATACCGAAGGGTGGGGGCCGGTGGGTTGGTTAGATCATCCTGACCTCAATTGGAATTGGGTGAAAGAAGCTGCTGATATTGCAGTGCCACTTGCGAAGAAGCACTCCAGCTATAAGTACATCTGCAGCTCCAATTTTACACATCCGCAATTCAAAGGTATCTGGGAAGATATTAAATGGCACCGGAAGATCACGTCGCTGATTAAAGAATGACAACTTGCAACACCAGGGGAAAAACGTATTGATTGTTGCATAACGATTGGGGGTACAAGAGTGCGACGCAAGCAAAGCTTAATAGAGGTAATGTGGTTGGTTTCAAAAAACCTCTTCTAAGTTTACAGGCCTGTTTCTAATAGTGCATTTATGTTGAACCCTGCAGCCGGATAAGTGTTTTGCTGCCGTTGCGTCGCACTCTTGTACGCCTTGTTCATTATTCAACTTTATTCAATTATTAGCTTATATCAAATGGAAATATTGAATCACACATTAACCATCATTCTTTTCCTTGTTATTTCTCACGGCTCTTCTTCAGCACAACGTCTTTATTCCCCTATACCCCGCTGGAGTCCCAAATTCGATACATAAAGATGCCATCGATAAAGGTAATGTTGACAATAGTGTTTTTTATAGGGTCGTTAACCCCGCCTTGCGTATTTATCTTCCACAAGGGCAACAAGTAAAAAGAACAGCAGTGATCATTTGCGCAGGAGGCGGATATGCAGAACTGAATATTAAAAGAGAAGGTTATACCGTTGCGGAAGCGTTTAACAGAATAGGGGTTGCGGCATTTGTACTTAAGTATCGTTTACCAGATGATAAGACAAATAAAGATAAAACAATCGCTCCTTTACAGGATGCACAACAGGCAATTAAAATGGTAAGAGACAGCGCTGAAAAATGGAATATTGATCCTGGTAAAATTGGCATCATGGGATTTTCTGCCGGTGGTCACCTTGCTTCATCATCCGGCACTCATTTTAACAAGGTTACAATTCCTAATCCTGCCAAAACAAGTGTGCGCCCTGATTTTATGATATTGGTCTACCCTGTTATTAGTTTTAATAACAGCATAGGTCATATTGGTTCCCGAAACAATTTGTTGGGAACTGCTCCTTCTGCTGATTCTGTAAACTTTTTTTCAAACGAACTTCATACAGACGAGCAAACCCCACCGTCGTTCCTGGTTCATGCTGGTGATGATAAAGTGGTGAGTGTGTCAAACAGTATAAAATTTTACGAAGCGCTAAACAGAAACGGCGTTCCTGCCGATCTTCATATTTATGCAAAAGGGGGTCATGGATTTGGAGCAACGCCAACCTTTGATGAATGGTTTACACAATGCACAAATTGGATGAAAAGTAATCAGTGGATAAGCAGTTATTAGCAGACATACCTATGCTAAATGTTCTGGCACTGGTTGCTTTTGTATGAAGGCCGGGTAATGTTATTTTATAGAACCACAATTTTCTCCCTGTTTTGAAATGATAATGCGGATAGGCCAAAAAGTACAAATCTTTAATCATTTTATCCATAAGCGGTGGTGGCAAACAGGATAAATTTGATTAGGATATGATGCTTTAACCAGGTTTTCAATTGATGAAACAGGAATGCTGATTCAGCATTTTTAAACTGCAAAAGCTATTTCTTTTATGCATACCGATCTAAGTTTTGAATGATTGTTATTTGTTTCCTCAATTCTTCCATGAATGCGTTTTGAAGGATTTCGTATCACCTTATTTAAGATGTAGAACATTTCCCTTTCAAAGGTGGTGGAAGTCGGCGCATGCCTGGGAAAATATTTTTTAGGTTACGACGAGGTTAGATCAGGTAATTAATCGGGTATGTATGAAGAAAGATTTTTTAAAAACGATTCACGACCGGTAAGTATAGATACCTCTAATTGTATAAACCCAAACATTGCTTAAGTATGAAACCAAAGCTCTTTTTTAAAAAGCCGTTTTCCTCCAAAAAATCCCCCGGATTATTTACCATCAACATTCACTATGTTCTAGTGTTGGCGACATGTGTATTATTTATTAATTCTTTCCGCGGCGCCGCGCAGAATACTTCTCCTTCACTTCCTCCAGGCAACGGTGCTGCAACATCCCGTAACATTCCTGTGACGGGTAATGTTTTGTCTGCTACAGGTGAAAAGCTGGCTGGTGCTACTATCACTGTAAAAGGCGGCCCTGGAGTGGCCAGGTCAGATGAGAACGGGAACTTTCAGTTAACCGTAGCTGGCAACGCGGAGTTACTGGTTTCGTATGTTGGTTTCGAAACACAAACGATACCGGTAGGTGGCAGGAGCAGGATTGATATCGTTTTATCAACCGGCGGGAAAGGATTAGATGAAGTGGTGGTGGTTGGTTATGGAACGCAAAGAAAACAAACAGTCACCGGATCTGTTGCTTCTGTTAGGGGCGATCAGTTAACGGTAGCGCCAGTAGCAAGCACTGCAAATACTTTAGCTGGCAGGCTCCCCGGCCTGATTTCTAAACAATCTGGCGGGATGCCCGGTTTTGATGCTGCAGCATTGAGTATCCGTGGTTTTGGAAATGCACTCGTTATTGTAGATGGCTTTGAGCAAAATTTTAATAATATCGACGCCAATGAGATTGAATCTATTTCAATTTTAAAAGACGGTTCTGCTTCTATTTATGGGGCCAGGGCAGGCAATGGCGTTATACTGGTAACTACCAAACGCGGCAATAACGGAAAGCCACTGATTACGCTTAATACAACTGTAACCGGCCAGGGGGTTACTAAAATGTTGCGACCTGCAAGTGCGGGGCAATACACCGAGATGGAATCTGAAGCGTGGCTACAGGCAGGAAGACCCGCAGGCCAGGTTCCTTATACGCAGGAGGTTATTCAAAAATATTACGCCGGAACAGATCCGAGGTTTCCAAATACCGACTGGTATAATGAACTAACCCGCGATTGGGCTCCTTCGCAACAACACAATCTTTCGGTAAGAGGCGGAAGTGATAGAATTAGGTATTACGGCTTCCTTGGATACCTCGACCAGAAAACCATGTGGAAGACTGGTGGTGGCGATTATAAGCGGTATAATTTCAAATCCAACATAGATGCGCAAATACTTGATAATCTCTCCTTACAGTTAGACATTGGAAGTATCGTAGAAAATCGTGATTTTCCTTTACGAATGGCTAATGGCGGCGTGAATGGAATATGGCAGGACTTCTGGACCACCAGGCCCATTTATCCCGCGTCATTGCCTGATCCTACAAAATACTCTTATGCTAACGGCGCCGGGGTTGGAGGCGTGCATTTAACCAGTAATAAAGACATAGCCGGTTATAGCAGGGGCGAGTACCAGATTTCTACCGGATCATTGGCATTGAATTATATGTTCAAGCCTATTCCGGGGTTATCGGCCAGGGCCTTCGTGAACTATTCGCAGGCTTATAATACCGGTAAGTCATTTACCAAGCCTTTTAATTTTTACACCTACGATGTAGATAGTAAAGTATATACACTTGCCGGTGCATCTGGATCAAAGGCGTCACTCGATATTACAAAGAACCAGGACAGAATTATTAATACGCAGCTGTCGATGTCGTATAATCACACGTTTGAGGGAGACCACCAGGTAACTGCCCTGGCCCTGTATGAAACAAATGATTACAGGAGTGAGTATTTATCAGCCGGCCGAACACAATTTGTTAGCGCTACTATCGAGCAATTATTTGCCGGTAGCCAGAACAGCATGTCAAATAATGGCAGCGCTTCTGAAATGGGAAGAAAAAGTGTGGTAGGCAGGTTTAATTATTCTTATAGAAGAAAGTATCTTTTGGAATCTTCACTTCGGGCAGATGCTTCTGCTAAATTTCCGTCGGAGAAAAGATGGGGCTATTTTCCAAGTATCTCTGTGGGATGGAGACTGACAGAAGAGAAATTTATGCAAAATATCGGAGGCCTGGATGAACTGAAATTAAGAGCCAGTTATGGCGCTTCCGGTAACGACGCGGTGGGGAATTTTCAATACCTCACGGGGTATAGTTTGTCTGGAAATTATGTTTTTGGAACAGCTGAGGTACCCGCACTTGCTTCAACAGGCCTGGCTAATCCAAACTTAACCTGGGAGCAGATCAGTATTTACAATGGCGGCCTCGACTTTTCTTTTGCAAACAGGAAATTGTATGGAGAAGCCGATGTTTTTTATCGTAAACGTGTAGGTATTCCTGCCCGCAGAGTCTCCTCGCTTCCTTCCACCTTTGGCGCCAACTTACCGCCCGAAAATCTAAACAGCTTGAACGACCGGGGCTTTGAATTAAGGTTGGGAACCGTGGGCAACAGGGGAAAGTTTTCGTATGATATTAGCACCAATATATCGTGGTCAAGGGCAAAGTGGGATCACTTTGAGGAACCCGCCTATACTGATGCTGACCAGGAAAGAATTTTTAAAACCTCGGGGGAGTGGACTGACCGGCAATACGGCTATTTGTCTGACGGGTTGTTTACCTCGCAGAAGCAGATTGATGACTTAAATTTTGACCAGGATCTGCAGAAGAATAAGACACTTCGCCCCGGTGATATCAGGTACAAAGATGTGAATGGCGACGCCAAACTGGATTGGAAAGACCAGGTTGAGATTGGAAAAGGTACAATGCCGCATTGGATGCTTGGCTTCAATATTAATTTGAGGTATAAAAATTTTTACACCAGTTCCCTCTGGCAGGGAGCAATGGGTTACTATAGCAATATCATATTAACTTATAAGGTTGGCAACCTCATGCGTCCTTCAGTAATATATGACCTGAGGTGGTCAGAGAAAAATAATGTTCCGGATGCCCTCGAGCCAAGATTGGGCGGAGCAGTAACCAATGATTTCACTTCTGATTATCGCTATAAAAATGCCGGCTACTTACGATTGAAGGTCTTTTCTCTCGGCTATGATCTGCCGGCAACATGGCTTGAAAAGGTGAATTTCAGGCAGGTTAAAATTTATGTGGCTGGAACCAACTTGCTCACTTTCGATAAGCTTAAAAAATATGGTATCGATCCCGAAGCTCCCTCAGGGCAGATGGGCTCAACCTTCTATTATCCTCAACAAAGAACCATTTCTTTCGGAGCTACTATATCATTATAAAAATTCATAGCACAAACATATCATGAGAAAAATAGCCTGTTTATTACTAATCAGTTTAATAGCAGTTACGTCTTGTAGAAAAGATGTACTGGACAAAAAGCCGCTGGAGATCATATCCGAAAATGATCTGTGGAACGATCCGTCGCTTATAGATGCTTACCTTACTTCCGCTTATTCCGGCATGTCGATATTGACTAATGAGGTACCGGATAACAGTTTTTATGGCGGTGTAATGTGGTTTAACATAAATATGGTGACTGAGGTGAGTGATGAGGTAATGGGCAATTGGATCAAAAACAGCAGTTACGCATATAAGTTCAAATTAGATATTACCGGCAGTTTACCCGGAATGGCGCCGCTGTTGCCATGGTGGGAAGAATCGTATAAAATTATTCGTTCTTTGAATGAATTTATCGAACGCGTTCCAACGTCTCCCGTGGAAGAGTCTTTCAAAAAACAACGGATAGCTGAAGCAAGGTTCCTGAGGGCCTATAATTATTTCTCCATGGTGAAGCGGTATGGTGGGGTGCCATTAATTACCGTAGCCCAAAAAGCAGAAGACCCACAGGATGTCTTATTTCCAAAGCGGGCTAAGGAACAGGAGATTTATGATTTTGTATTGTCAGAAATTGATGCTATTACCGGCGTCCTTCCTGAAACGCAGGGCACAGAATACGGGAGGCCAACAAAGTACGCTGCCTTGGCTTTGAAATCACGAGCAGCGCTGTATGCCGGAAGCATTGCCCAATTTGGAACTGTTCAGTTAAACGGGGTAACTGGTATTCCGGGATCGCAGGCAAATGCTTATTATCAAAAGTCTTACGACGCTTCGCAGGCCATCATCAATGGCGGCAAATACGCTTTATTCAAAAAATACTTTCCCGGGGATAAAGTGAAGAATTTCAGACAACTCTTTCTTGAGAAGAACAATTCAGAAGTAATATTTGCGCGTATTCACGATGATATCGATGGTGGCAAGAATGGGCAGGGATGGGGTTACGATTTTTTCAATACGCCGGTTCCAAATGCGTGGGGAGCGGGAAGCCAGTTAGCGCCCTATTTGGAAATGGCCGAAGAGTTTGAATATGTAGATGGAAAACCAGGGAAATTAGACAGGAGTGCTATACAACAAGGTCTTTGGACACCGGAAGAGTTATGGCGGAACAAAGACCCCAGATTTTTTGCATCGATCTTTACTTATAATACACCATGGAAAGGTACTTTAATCGATTTTCATAATGGCCTCATCAAACCTGATGGAACGATCATCACTACCGGTTCTTATAATAATGTGCCTGCAAACGGAACCCAAAGTGCAAATGCTGGTCTTGACTTCGGTACCGGCTTTGGCGTTTTAAAGTACCTGAATGAAGCCAAGGATAATATGGGAGAAAGAGCAACTTCAAACACCGACTGGATCGTATTCAGGTACGGGGAAATATTATTGAATTATGCAGAAGCAGCTAATGAACTTGGCAAAACCGGCGATGCATTAACTGCAATAAACCAGGTTAGGGAAAGGGGCGGAATTGCGCCACTCGCTTCTGTAGACCGTGATAAGATACGTCATGAAAGGAAGGTGGAACTCGCGTTCGAGGGCCAGCGGTACTGGGATGTAAGAAGGTGGAGAACGGCTGTTGTTGACTTGTCTAAAAACAATTCAGGCCTTCGTTATATTCTTGATTTTACTACCCGGAAGTTAAAATTAAAGGTGAATGAGAACATAGATGGAACGGTGGCTCCGCCAATCTTTTTACCTAAAAATTATTATTTACCTATTACACTTTCCCGCACTGCACAAAATTCAAATCTTGCAGAGAATCCGGGATATTAGTAGTGGCAAGTTTTATGCGCTGGCCGGTTGTGTAATATAATTATTGTAAGCCTGGTAAATAAAAAAGTGGTCATGCTCTTCCTGTTGTTTGAGTTCCCTAATTGTCTAAAGAAGGGGTCTGCAAACAACAGGGAAAGCTGCCAAAACAACGGTGAATGGATGGAAAGTGATAGGTTCTAAGCTGCATTTCTTCCGCGAAATCATGGTTAATTATTTTTGCTACTTACCACAGCTCGCTTTTGCCGAATAGGAGAGTGCCTGTACAACTGGGTGACACTACTTGTACCGTTAGCGGGAACGATGTCTATTAAAATTCGGAATGCTGGTCTCAAAAAAGTTTAAGTAACGTCGAATAATGCAGATAAAAATACTTAGCCCGCTTTGGGGACATGAGCATTTGGAATATAAGGTGTTCTTAGATAAAATGAGGGAAGCCGGGTATGACGGTTTTGATACGTGGATACCACAAGATGTAAATGAAAAAAAGCTTTTGTTCGATTACCTGCAAAAGCACGGGATGTATATTGTTACGCACCAGCACGAGGCAAAGGGAAGCACATTTGAAGAATTTAAGTCATCGTTTCTCACAAATTTGTATTCATGTGCTGAACCCGGTCCTGTATTGATCAATTCCCATACTGGCAGGGATTATTTTTCCTTGGAACAAAACCTTCAACTTGTAGATATAGCACAGGAGTTTGCTGAAAAAACAGGAATAACGGTTGCGCATGAAACACATCGTGGCAGAGTAGGTTATAGCCCACAAATGGCGAATGAAATATTTACAGCACGACAAGGCTTTTCGATAACTGCCGACTTCTCGCACTGGGTTTGTGTAACTGAAAGTATGCTCGAAAACTTTGCGGGAATACTGGATGAGGCGATTAAGCGAAGCCGCCATATACACACAAGAATAGGTTTCGAAGAGGGCCCGCAGGTTCCCGATCCAAGGGCTCCCGAATGGAAGTATGCGGTAAACCATTTTTTAAACTGGTGGGACCGCATCGTGGCCTTAAATGCCACTTCCAAATGTAAGATTCTACCGCTTACCACCGAATTTGGTCCCAGGCCTTATATGCCAACAATTCCTTTCACCAATAGCGCCGTCGCCGATCAATTCGAGATCAATTGTTACATGAAAGATTTGCTCAACGAGCGCTATATTCAGTATCGCAACTAATCGTTACGCTCGGTTCGATACGATTTGGGTGAAACACCATTTTTCTTCTTAAAAAGTTTCGAAAAGTAAAAGACGGAATCAAAACCGGTCTGGTCGGCTACTTCATTAATATTTAAGGCGGTTGTTGCCAACAAATCTTTGGCCCTTGATAAACGAAGGTTAAGATGGTACTGGTTAGGTGATTCTCCGGTAATTTTTTTAAAGGCTTTTCTGAAAGAAGAATAACCCATCGGGAGCTTTCTAGCCAGTTTCTCCATATCCACAGGCTCTTCCAGTGATTCCTGCAACAGGAACTTTGCTTTTGAAATAAGCTTACCTACCGGGTCGTTGTCATATTCCTGGTGCAGGGAAACTGCATTTGCCAATCCCAGGATTTGCAAGGTAATTCCAGCGATTTGTTGTGGATAGCCTGCGCACGATTTTCCTATGGTTTCTATCAGTTGTCGAAACAAAATCAGCAGGTCCTTGTTCAATCCCACATTGATGAACGGACTTTCACGGTTAAACAAATCTTTATTCATCAATTGCTCGGGGTAGAAACCATTGAAACCTACCCAATATTCTTCCCATCCTGACTGAAGGTTTGGTTTATACCGGTGCCACACCCCTGGAAAAAGAAAAAAACAAGTGCCGGCAGTTATATCGGAAGGCGGCGTTAAAGCAGATTCAAAAACGCCTTCACCTTTTGAAATAAAGATCATATAATAGCCATTTAGTATCCTGCCTTTATTCCAGGTTAAAGTATGATTTTGAGGATGTTCCTCGTTATTGGGGTAGTTTTCATTTGGGTCTATTTTAGAGTAACCAACGGTAGTGACATAAAATCCCCAGTTTTCCTCTAGCGGGCTGATGTTTAAATATTTAAAGTAGTTCTTCATAAGTGTTGTCGTAAGCAATCGGCGGGTAAAGTAAAGCGGAAAAATATAAAAAATTAAAAAGCCGATTTTGCGGTATGATAAAAATTAATAGACACAGGCAAATTAAACGGAAAGAATCGGCCAGCTTCATTCATTCGACAATTCTTTTTTCCTAAGTATCTTTTGTCTAATTCTCGCATACACCTACCTTTTTCATAGATTCTCATTAAAATAATTTTTTCAGGCGGCCCTTATAGAAGGGGAGGTTAGGGGGTTGCTCGTTGGGTCCTCTTTATCAGTTTGCTGTCCCGATGTAGGTGCTTTTAATTGCCCTGGTATATTTTTCCTATTCAACCAGAAACATGATCAGGTTATAATGCAAAAAAAGGCTGTTGATGAAGAACATAACAGCCTCCATAATGGTTTTTTGATGTACTAAACAAAGCACTGCTATTAAACATTGTTGCGTCGCACTCTTGTACTGCAGTAGTAGTTTCAGCTATTTTAGCCCGCTGCTATAAAATGTTTAATTTTTTAGAAAGTCTAGCAGATTAGTCTAAGCACTAAAATTACTAAGGTTACGAAATTGTTAACTGCCTCTCTTTGGCCTAAACTTTGTTTAAACGATTAAATAGAATTATTAGAAACAACATTTTAAAAAAGTTTCGGCAAAATATTTCTTTTGTCATTCCGCCTAACTGATTGCCTGCCATATACCCGCAGGCTATTTCTTTTATAATACCTGGAGTAGCCTCTCTAACATCTTGTCCATTCATTTTAAAAACAGAAGTAATGAAAAATTTAGAGATTAAAACCAAGATCGTGGAAAAGAAAGGCTTTCTTATAGATATGGATGGCGTAATTTATCATGGCAGTCAACCGATACCGGGGGCGGTAGAATTTATTAATAGCCTGCGCGACAATGGCTACCCATTCCTTTTTCTCACCAATAACAGCCAAAGAACCAGCAGGGATGTTTGTTATAAGCTCCGGAAAATGGGGTTCAACGTTAATGATGAAGATATTTTTACATGTGCAATGGCAACAGCCCGTTACCTGGCTTCGAGAAAGGAAAATGGCACCGCCTATGTCATTGGCGAAGGTGGTTTACTAACCGAATTACATAATGTTGGTTATTCAATTGTAGATGACAACCCCGACTATGTGGTGATTGGAGAAGGCAGAACAATAATGTTGGAATCTGTCGATAAGGCTATCAATATGATCATGAACGGTGCAAAGCTCATAGCTACTAATCTTGACGCCAATTGCCCGGTAGGTAATGGGAAGTACAGGGCCGGTTGTGGTGCTTTTGTTTCGATGCTTGAATTTGCTACCGGTAAACAGGCTTTCAGCGTTGGGAAGCCGAGCCCTGTTATGATGCGGATGGCGCGCAAGGCACTCGACCTGGCAACAGATGAAACAATTATGATAGGAGATACAATGGGCACAGATATCCTGGGCGCAGGCTCAATGGGTTTCACCACTGTACTTACTTTGTCGGGTGTAACGCAAGAGGAAGATCTTGATAAGTACGGTTATACGCCTGATTTTATCATTAAATCGGTGAAGGATTTGCTGAACGATGATTTGTTTTTCGAGGTACTTGAAAAGAAACATAATGTATTGACTTACGCATAAAAGAGGAATAAAGTTTTGCAATAACCAGCAAAACAATAGCGCTGAAACTAAGTCCTGGATTATAAAACAAGTCATTTTAGAAATGGCTTGTTTTATATTTAAAAAGGTTTCCAATTTGGGGCAGGAAAGATACGATGCACAGTAAAATTGTAAAAACCTACCTCTTTTTACGGATGTGATTTTGCATTCGCCTTAGCCTCGAGCTTTAGATTTTTTCGGATCACCTGCCAGTATTCTTTTCCATAATCAACAAATATTTCCGAGCCTGCCGCTATATCCTTGGTCGCTTCTACAAATACTCTCAGATCATCTTTTACAAACTGTGCATTGTTGTATAAGCCCTTTATTTTCTGCAAGCCTTTTGCGTCGTTAATGTAGCGGGCAACTGTTTTTTTGCGGCGGTTGGCATCAATAACGTAATCATCGTTTACATAAAAGATGTATAGATTGGTGTCGTCCCACTGGGCCTCTTCCCAGGTTCTGACCCTGCCTTTGTACTCTGTTATCCTGGTACCTTTTGGTATAAACTTCGTTGTAAATAAACCTTTTCCAGCACCCGGAATATTTGATTCTTTCACTTCCAGTTGTTTTTCTAATAATGCCATTCGTACTACTACTTTTATTTAAAGCTTTTGCGATAAAATTAGGGGGAAGGGTTATAGCTAACAAATTAAGTTAAGAAATATAATTACTGCGATTCCACACGCTGGTTAAGAAGTCGGATCATTACCACGATTTCATATTCTGCTGCAGCCATAAAAAGATGTTTGATAGAATGACCGCTAATAATGTTGCCGCGAAATTGGAAGTCTCAGAATAAAAACTCTCAGCAAATCTGGCCTGCCCAAAGAACAGGAAGATCGGGATTACCTGCGGCCAACGATTGAAAGATGGTCTCTACAGAATTAGAATAAGTGGTATTGTAATTATGGGGAAAAACCGGACCATCCATTTAACGTAAATCTCCATTTCCTCCACGTTCAGTTAATACCAGTAGATGAAACCCGGTAATATTCAGGATAATAAAAGCATTAAACCCCACGCGTTG
>JAQBNO010000184.1 GCA_028288485.1 Segetibacter sp. | reverse complement strand
TTGTTATTGGTGAAAACTGCCAATGGCATCCACTCACCCGTAACTATCAAGTCGCTCCAGCCATCCCTGTTTACATCTGCAAAAGCTGCGGCAGTAACAAGCCCGATATTTGAAAGAGAAATAATGTGCTGGCTGGCAATGGAAAACTTTGCCTTTCCATCGTTGATTAATAGGTAAGATGTTTGAGGAACACCATATGCACGGGCATTGGCAAGGGTGCCGACAAAAATATCAGTGTCACCATCTTTATCAATATCTGTTACAGAAACGCATGATTTATTTTCAAAAATTGGCGGCAAAGAATTGGTTGACCTGGTAAAATGTCCTTTACCGTTATTAAGATATAACCTGTCTAATAATGCCGGTTCATTGCCGGTATATTCATTCCCCCCGCTTACCACGTACAAGTCGGTACTACCATCACCATTAGCATCAAAGAAAATTGCATCGGTATCTTCGGATGCAGCATCGGTGTTGAATACAGTACTATCAGATGATACAAATCCAACGCCCTGTTGTTGAATCATTAATGCGCCTGCCTGACCTTTTGCCCCACAAGCATAAAAATCATCCAGCCCGTCTTTATTTATATCCGCTACGGCAATTTTAGGTCCTCTTGTCGATTCGCCGTGTGGTAGCAAGTACTGCACATTAAAGTCGACGAAATCATTTTCTTTATGCTGCCAGTTCACTTTGATCTCATTCGTAAGATCGGTAAAAACTTCAGGCGCAGCCTTAAAATAAGTATTGTAATTAAATTGTCCTCTTGCATCTTTTTGATGAACCACGAGTTGCTTGTTTGCAGAAACATTCTTCAAAACCTGGTATGTTTGATTTGGCCAGATCACTAGAAGACTGTCGATGACCGAAGACGAGTCTAAGCCGTAGTGCAAACACAGATCAGAAGAGGATTGAAAGCCTCTTGTTGCCATCAGTTCCTGGTATTGCATTTTTCCTTTTTGAAAAACATACGCCTTACAACCTATACCCGATGTGTTTAAGCCATCACCTTTAAAAGAAACGGAGAGATAGTTTTTCTTAGGAGCATTGTTCTTTAAGACAACTGCTTCCGCATCGATACAATTAATAACCAGGTCAAGGTTGCCATCATTATCAAGGTCGGCGTAAGAGGCGCCGTTATAATAACCTTTCATATGAGCCGTGCCCCAGTCGGAGCTTACGTCTTTAAAGCTTACGTTGCCATCGCCTTTAAATAAAAAGGGATGCGAGCTTCCGTCAGGCATTTTTTCCAAAGCAAGGTCATCGGCACTCCTATTTTCTGACTTATCAACCGTCATGTTAGACACAAACCTGATGTAATCAAGGTCGACCGGCCTCTTAACGATACCAGCGGAAATAAAAAGGTCTTTATTTCCATCGTTATCAAAATCAGCAAAAAGAGGACACCAGCTCCAATCGGTTGCAGCAACGCCGCTTAGTAAACTTGTTTCGCTGAAACTGCTTCCATTACCGTTGTTGCGCTGTAAGCAATTTTTTGAGTACTGGGATTGGAAACCGTTCTTCATAAGTTTAAGCTTATAGATGTCTGGGTTCTCATCGCTGCCATACGTTTTTAGGATCTTTTCATCGTCGGGAAGCATATCCGCCGTAACCAGGTCTAACTGCCCGTCGTTGTTATAATCGGCTGCATCGTTACCCATGCTAAAGCGGCTATAATGGTTGAAATGCTTTGCTCCGTTTTCTGTGAATGTACCATTGCCATTGTTTACATAATAATAATCGTTTTCATGAAAATCATTTCCCACATATATATCATCCCAGCCATCGTTATTCATGTCTGACACGGCAACTCCTAAACCATAACCAAGACTGCTTTGGTAAATACCTGCTTCGGCAGAAACATCGGTAAACTTTTTCTGCGGTCCATTCATATCATTGCGGTAAAGACGGTCGCCGGTAAGGGGATCGTATTTCCTCCTGTTGCTGGTATCAACAATATTCTCGTTCGCCTTGTGCGATTGATTAAGAATGTAACAATCAAGGTCGCCGTCGCGATCGTAATCAAAGAAAACTGACTGCGTAGTGAACCCGGAGAAGTCCAACCCATACCTTCCCGAACTTTCGGTAAACGTATTATTGCCGTTGTTGATAAACAGCTGGTTGTGACCTTGTAGATCAAACGACTGGCTGACTGCAGAAACATAAATATCGAGAAAACCGTCTCCATTTACGTCGGCCATTGTAGTGCCTGTACACCAGTCGGCAGTACCACCTACACCGGCGTTCTCTGTGATGTCCTCAAACTCAAAATTCCCCTTATTTAAATATAATTTGTTGTTGCCAAAGCTGTTTGCGGTAAAGTAAATATCGGGCAATCCGTCGTTGTTAATATCGCCGGTCGATACACCGCCACCGTTATAGTAATACAGGTAATACAAGATGCCAAATCCTTCGCGCTTTTCGAGGTTATTTGCAAAATGAATATTGGTTTTGGAAGGGGATAAACTTGTAAACACCTCGCCCCCCTTGTTGCATGAAACAAAAAGCACGAATAGAATAAGGAGATATACAATATGGGGTCTGTAAGCTATGATCATACGTATTGTGGAGGCCTAAATACCTTAATAGGAATGCGGGAAAGTTAAGTCAACGGCAAAGATGTAATTACTTCGGCAAATTTATTTAAATAGATTTTTGGGATCGAACAGCAGTTTTTATAGCGGCTTTCGTTGTGTCACTCACTTGTACTAAAAGTATTCTATGGCATCTTTCCTGTTGCATTTACAGCTACCTTACGGTTTTGCGAAACCTTCTTTCTACGATTAGCATTTTGTTGAGCAACAAAAAACTGTACAAGAGTGCGACGCAAGTAAAGCATCATAGTAGTAACCCTGTTGGGCTCACCCCGTTAATTTCCTCTACAAACACTTTTACATCATGTACAGATTAGAAATTTACGCAGGCACAACTTACATTAATTCAAAAGGGAGCGCATTTTATTTGCACTCCCTTTTTTGTTTTTCGTACCTCAGCTTCTTTTACAATTTACTGTTGTATAAAGCAGTTATTTCAGCCGCAGAAAGGGCAGTTCCATACAACCTGAACTGGTCAAGAGAACCATCGAAATTATGCATCCAATCATCAGGAGTTTTACCTATGGCATAATGACCGGGACCACCAATTACAAATCCTGATACATTTGTAAATGTTAGTTTGCCTCTCGGATTTCCACCTTTTTTAATATCAGTCACACTTGATATAGTAGCATACTGCTGCACGCCGTCAATATAAGTAGCCAATTTGGAAGAGGCCTCGCTATAAACTACTGCAACGTGATGCCACTGGTTATTAAAAAGCTTGGGTATCCTGCGGGCGCCCACAAATTCAATAAACTGGTCTTGCAATATCATTTTCATTGCAACTGAGTCTGCAGTGCTTGGGTTGTTCGCGTCTTCAAAAAACATGCACATTTCATGTCGATGCCAAATGTCGGTGTTAGTTGGCAAACCAAAGGCCCATTGAGTTCCGGCTCCAGCAGCAGGAGGACCGTTCTTTTTCAGCCAGAAGGAAATGGTAAAACTGGTAACATTTGCAAAATCGTTAGCTGAAGTATATTTAATATAACTGTCAGTACTGCCCTTATAGGCCATTCCGTTTACCCCTGGCTCGTAGGCGGCTTTCTCAGCTACCCCAAAATTTGCTCTTATACTGTCAACATTTCCACCATCTAAAGCAGCATAAAATTTTAACGGCCCACCGGGAGGATTGGCATCTTTCGGATAATCACCCAGCGCAGGTCTCTCCATCTTCTGGCAACTCAGGCAGAGTGTAAATAGAGCTACAACTGCCGACAGGTACCTATTCGTTTTATTTCGAATATTCATTGTTATATTTTTTCTGTTATAAAAAAAACCATTTCTAAAATCAATCGACCACATGCCAAAGCGACGATTATGGGTAGTCGGGATTTTGTTTTAACACACCGCCTGATTTGTCTATAAAACTCTGAGGAATCGGGTAATATTTATTTTTATCCTGGTAACCTAACGGCCCAAGAACGCTTACAGCATCTCCCCATCGAACTAAATCAAAAAATCTCTCCTCTTCCATTCCAAACTCCACCCTTCGTTCCTGCTTTATAGCAGCTCTCATTTGTTCTTTTGAAGTAAAAGGAATGAAGGGTAGTACACTCGCTCCATTCCGGGCTCTTGCCCTAACCTGCTCAAGGTAGGTTTCTGCCAATTTGCCGTTGCCGGTTTCATTCGCAGCTTCCGCAGCCATTAAAACTACATCAGCATAACGGAAGATCCTTTGATTTATCCAGCCGGCCTGGTCTAACCGGTTTAATGCAATACGTTTTGCCGGGTCAGCGTATACCTTTTTGTTATAATACCTGCTGAAAAGAATTCCGCCGTCTTCCTGTGCTTTTGGAAGCGTTCTGCCGTATCCGCCGTTAGCAGGATCATCAGATTGTCCTGCAAAAAGAATAGTAGCATCTTTTCTTGGATCACCTGGTTCGTATGCATTGACCAGTGATTCTGTAGGCGTATTCCACCCCCAACCTAAATTCCACCCTGATGCGGTAGATTGCCTTACGTTTTGTGTAGTTGCGTAAACCGAACCATAATCGTCTGTTAGTGTCACTTCATTTTGCACTTCCAAAATCGACTCGCTCGAATTCTCCCCTTCATCTTTGAAGATCTTCCAGTAAGGTGAGTATAAGGCATATTGATTGGAATTGATGACCGCCTGGCTAAGAGCCAATGTCATTGGAAAATTACCGCGGAAGAGGTAAGCCTTGGCATGTAAAGTGCGGGCAGCTCCACTGGTTAAACGTCCCACGAACTTACTACCCCATGAAGCAGGTAGAGTTGCTTCAGCAAATTGAAGATCCTGGTCTATCAGGGTGTAAATAACTGCGATAGGAGATTTAGGTACATTAGCCTGGCTGGCTTCGTAAATACGGAAGTCTATTTTTGGCACTTCACCAAATGTTCTTACAAGGTCGAAATATGCAAACGCCCTGAAAAAACGAGCCTCGGCTAAATTAATTAAATCGGCATCGGAAGTAAGTTTTAGCGAGTCTGCAGTTTGAAGGGCCGTGTTGGCAAAGTTTATCAACTTATAATGATCATCCCAGTAATCGCGTGCACCTGGAAAACTTTTATCATACTTAAACTGGTCCATCGGGGCAACCCATTCGGCACCATCTGACGGTTCACTTCCTTTCACTGCATCATCCGACCTGAAACCATGCAGCCCGAGATGAGGGAGACTGGACACGTTACCATAACTCGTTCTGAAAAAACTATATAAGCCAAAGATCTGGCCTTCTAATCCTCCCTGGTTTAAATCATCTAAAGTTGATGTTAACGGTTTTCGATCCAAAAATTTGTTACAGCTCCCTAACATGGTAACAATAGGGACAGCCAGGCAGATTATTATAATTATTTTTCTAAGCTTATTCATATAACTTTTTTTACAATTTAAAAGGTAACATTTAATCCAAAAGTTACAACCATTGGAAGGGCTCCTCCTGCATAGTCAACACCAAACTGGGTAGCACTACCGCCAAACTCTGCAGTATAACCCGAATTGTTTTTCCAGGTCTTGAGGTTCTGAACGTTTGCATAGGCCCGTAAGCTTCTCACTTTCCAACCTGAGATTAAACTTTGTTGGAAATTGTAACCTAATTGCAGGTTTCTAAGTCTAAAATAGCTACCGTCTTCTATACCATAGGTAGAATACTCATAATTTATCCTGTGACCCTGGTGTAAAATTGGATCCCAGTTTGAAGTTCCTTCACCATGCCACCTGTTAATTTTAAACGCTGGGTAGTTAACTCTTTGAAATGGAGATTCTGTACTTCCCCATGCCCTGTAGACTTCGTTTCCATATACCCCATTAATATCTACCCCCAAATCGAATCCCTTGTAATTAAAACTAACAGTGCCTCCATAAGTAAAATCCGGGGTTGGATTACCGATGATTGTTCTATCAGCACTAGTAATAAGACCGTCGCCATTAACATCTTTGTATTTAAAGTCGCCGGGGCCATATTCAAACTGTGTATTAACGGGAGATTTAAGTTTTTCGGAGTAAGTCTGGTAAATGCCCTCGACTATGTATCCTGAAAAATATCCAATTGGATTTCCAACTGACGTTGCACTAACCCCATCGCGTATTTCAAATCCCTCTGAAGCCAATTCCAACACCCTGTTTTTATAAGTAGTTAAATTACCACTTATTGTCATTGTGAGGTCCGAACCGATTCTTTGGTTCCAGCTTCCGCTAAATTCAAAGCCGCTATTTTTAATGCTTCCAATATTATCCAGCCCATTGGCAGCACCGTTGGTTCCCGGAATAAACGTCATCAGATCTTTGGTTACCTTGTCGAAGTAGGCGGCTTCAAAACGTAAGCGATTTTTAAAGGCTGCTAATTCCACTCCAACTTCCTTAGCATTCACTGTTTCCCACTTCAGGTTTGGATTAGGAAGGTATGCCTGTGAATTAGCCAGGTAAACGTTGGTACCAAAAACTGCTGCATTTCCTCCAATTAACCCCGGGTAATATGGATAGTCATATCCATAAGTATTCTGGTTTCCCAGGACTCCTGTTGATGCCTTTAATTTCACGAAATTGAAAAGATTTTGGTCGGCCATGAAATCTTCTTTTGTAAGCTCCCATGCTGCACCAATTGCCCAGAAATTCTGCCAGCGATTAGCAGGAGAAATCTGAGATGAACCATCTCTACGGAATGAACCATTGATAAAATATTTACCCCTATAATTGTACAAAGCCCTGACTAAAGCGGACGCGGTTGACCTTTCTCTCTGGTCGGAACCGGCCCTTTGAGATAAGGCATCTCCAAAACCATTGCTGATGAACCAAAACCTTTCGTCATTAGGAATTGGGGAGCCGGTAGAACTTTGTCTCACCGAACCATTCCTGTTGAAATTGCTGTAATAATAAGTGGTCCAACCGGCAACAGCAGATAGACTGTGGTCGCCGAACGTTTTCTTATAATTTAAAATATAATCCTGTTGAAACTTCTTATAAGTCTGGTCACTTTCCCCTACTGAAGTAGAGGTGGAATAGTTAAAAGGGGCATCAGTAGCGGCATCATAAGCCTGGTAAAGAGGATTATAAAACCTTGTATTTACATTGCTCATATCACCATAAAAACTTGCCCTGAAGCTAAAACTTCTTAAAAAGCTAACTTCTCCAAAAACACTACCTACCGATCTGTATTCTACTCTTTTTCTCTTATTCCAGGTATTCTCGACAGATATTAATGGGTTATCAACGCCAGAGTTCTGAATAGCAGGTAATCCATAATAAAGATCATAGTAACCGCTGTCGAGCCCATAAGGATTTTTGGTAAAAACCGATTTAGTTCCTGAAGGAACCATCGGAGCTACTTTTCTCGCAGCGTCTAAAACCCATGTAGCATCGTAGGGCAAGTTTTGACGGCTTTGGTTGAAATTAACGCCAACTTTAATCGCCTTACTTAATGTCACTTCATCGTTTATCGAGATAGTGATCCTCTCTAATTTTTCATGCCTGATCATGCCTTCATCTGAAATAAATCCCAGTCCCATTGTAAACCTGTTTCTTTCGGAACTGGCGGCAATACTTAAATTATTTGAATTAAAATGTCCGGTCCGTGAAACTGCATCTATCCAGTCAGTATTAGCGGTCCATGGAGTATAATCAAATGGAGTGGTAATTCCGAGGTTTGCCCTTTCTTCATTGTACAAAGTCTTGAATTGTTCGGCATCTGCAAGTTGAATTTTATCCACCAATTTTTTAAACCCGTACGAGGTATTGAAACTAATAAGCACTTGTCCTGCTTTTGCCCGTTTGGTAGTAACGGCTATAACTCCCGCCGCACCCCTAACTCCAAATATGGCAAGAGAAGACGGGTCCTTTAATATCTCAATTGATTCTATATCATTAGGATTGAGAAAATCAATATTATCATTAAAAATACCATCTACTACATAAAGAGGGCTAACAGATCCTATACTGATCGTACCACGAATACGAATATCAGGTGATCTTCCCGGTGTTCCTGAATTTACTATGGAAAGACCTGCCACTTTACCTTGTAACGAGGCAACCGGATTTGCGTTTGGTTTGTCAGCAACATCTTTTCCTGACACTTTTACGATCGACCCGGTAAGGTCTCTTTTGCTGGCTGTACCATAACCAATTACCACAACCTGCTCTAATTCCCTGTTAGCCGAAACAAGCGAAACCGAAATATCCGATTTGCCACCTACCTTAATTTCCTGGTTGGTATACCCAACTG
>JAQBNO010000183.1 GCA_028288485.1 Segetibacter sp. | reverse complement strand
ATTATACGGGAACAATTGTTGTAATTATCAAAGCAAAGGTTAAAGGAATTATTTTGACTATAAAACCATTACTTGCAAAAATCAAACAGGCTGACTTTAGAATAACAGACGAAATTGAGCGACAAGCGCTACAGGAAGCAGGCGAATAAAAGATTAGCTTTCGTAGTGTACAATTAGAATAGCCGAAATCAGGAATGCAATTAATAGTTTTTCACTGCAGGCTGTTTCCTCCACTTACAACCATGTACATCACCCGTTCTATTTAATAACAAACAATCAATATGCGCTATTTTTTTTTCCTGCTTTTTTTCTCTCTAACCTTTTGCAAAGCTCAAACTATTGATAGCACTTATGCCGAAAAACTCGGTTACCCTAAAGGTGCAAAAGTGCTGATATTGCATATAGATGATGCAGGAATGAGCTTCGACTCAAACGAAGGAACTATTGCAGCTATGACCAGGGGTGCAGCAAATTCATGTAGTGTTATGATGCCCTGCCCGTGGGTTCCCGGCTTTGTTCATTTCTTAAAACAGAACCCCGCTATTGATGCAGGTTTGCACTTAACATTGACCTCCGAATGGAAGGATTACCGCTGGGGACCTTTGGCAGGAAAAACTGCTGTGCCTGGCTTAACAGACGCTGAAGGAGACCTGTGGCCGGCGGTTGCAGATGTAGTAAAACATGCTTCTGCAGATGAGGTGGAAAAAGAAATCAGGGCACAGCTTGACAGGGCAGTAACAATGGGCTTTATACCCACTCATTTGGATTCTCATATGGGCACTTTGTTTGCTTCCCCGGCGTTTTTAGAAAGATATATTAAGGTGGGTATTGAAAAAAATATTCCCGTTATGTTGCCTGGAGGGCATAATAGTTTGATCAGACAGGAAATGAATGCGCAGGAAGCACTCATTAACCAATTGCGCGAAATTGGCAAAACACTCTGGTCTTCAGGTTTACCGGTACTCGACGATCTTCATAACGAAAGTTACGATTGGAAGATACCTGTAAACATAGAGAACGACGATAAGAAATTGCAGTCGTTTAAGGCGCAAAAGTACATTGAAGCGTTAAAAACACTGAGGCCGGGAGTAACCATGATGATCATGCATTGCACCGCAACCACACCGGTTTTCCCATACATCAGTAATAGCGGGCCGCTTCGTAAAGCAGACCTCTTAGCTATGATAGATCCGGCATTTAAAAAGGCATTGGCAGACGAGGGAATTATTTTAGCAACGTGGAGAGAACTAAAGATGAGGCGAGATAAGCTTTGAAACCCAAATACCTAAATTTCTCTCAATATCCCACTGTCCCACTATCTAAATTTTAAATCAAGTTCAGTTACTTAAGGACATTTTTTGTTAACCGGCTTTAATTCTTTACTCATCATCGTTGCCACGCTCGCTTGTACTGTAAAGGCATTATTGAACGTGGCAGTTTTACCCGCAGCGTGTAGAAGGGTGGCACACTTGTACTGTAGAATAGTATTGATCGCCCATCTACCCGGCATTAAAAGGGTAGGTGTAGAGTCGTAATCCATTATTAGGTCTCTACACCCGATTACCACGATAAACCGGTTTCCCGGAGATATAAAAGATGAACGGATTGCGACGCAACGATGATGCTAAGAAAAACAACTGTTGGTACCTAAAAGATTCTTCTACGGGAACTTTTTAAACACAGTATAACGCAAGAGTGTTTCGATGACAAGCAGAGCCAGGGCAACGACGAGCCAGGGTAAAAACTCTTCTGTAAACCGCTCGTAAGAAGTGATCTTAATACGCGATTTTTCGAGCTTATTGATGCTTCCATAAACTTTTTTCAATGCATCTATGTCTGCTGCATGAAAATACTGTCCTCCTGTTTCTGCTGCAATATTCTTGAGTAAATCTTCATTAAACTCGAGCTTCTTTTTGTTACGCATATTACCAAACGGCGTTTGCACCTGCTCGTCAATTTCTTTGTCGGATCCCACGCCTATTGTATACACCTTTATTTTGTAAAACTTGGCCATCTCCTTTGCAATATCAGGGGGAATCAAGCCGCCAAAGTCTACACCATCGGTGAGCAGAATAATGATCCTGGTCTTTGTTTTCTGGTCCTTCAACCTATCTACGCTGGTTGCAAGACCTGAGCCAATGGCGGTACCTTCTTCCTCCAGGTAACCACTACGGATATTGGAGATTTGAGATAATACAGTGGTTTTATCGGTAGTTATTGGGCAAAGGGTAAAGCTTTGACGACTAAAGATGACAACGCCAATGCGGTCTCCCTGGCGCTCATTTACAAAGGCCTGCGCCACTTCTTTCGACGCTTCCAGTCGATTTGGCAAAAAGTCTTTTTCCGTCATGCTTCCGCTTATGTCGAAACAAAGCACAATATCAATTCCTTCACCTTCGGTTTGCTGCTCGGTAAATTTGTGTTGTGGTCTTGCAAGGGCAACGATTAAACAAGCCAAAGCAAGGCATCTTAATATAAAAGGAAAGTTGCGGAACCAGGTTTTGAATGTTCGGATCTCGGTAAGAAAATGGGTAGTTGTAACCAGCATCGACCCCTGGCGTTTTTGAATATTACCATAATACCACACAGCTAAAATTGGAACAATGAGCAATAAACTCAAAGCTTCGGGGTAGGCAAAGGTGATATCTTGAAACCAACGATACAGCATCTATTGGGGTTGATATTTTGAATAAATATTTGAATGTAACAGCGATACCTTTTGCAGCATCTGTTTGATTGCATCTACCGACACTTCCTTTTCAGCTTCAGGCGGCAAATATTTGGCAAACTTTACGGTATCTGCCAGCCGCAGGAATTGAAAGAAAGCTGTTTTTGTGTCATTGTCTACGGGTAAAGATTGAAGATTGATCATCCACTCGTCAGTCGTTTTTTGTTGAAACTGTTCCTGTAGTTGCAGGTGAAAAAAAGTACGGCCGATACCGGTTAATTCAGAATAATATTTTTTAGAGTCATTCTGCTGCAGGTTTTGTGCATTCAATTTATTAATCTCCGACAAGGCCCATTCCAGGGGCGACTGATTTCCCTTTAAAACAGTATCGGGCACAACTACTTTCTTCTTTTTTATAATCAGCCAATACACCATGCCTATTGCAAGAAGTGTAATTGCAGCTATTATTCCAACTATCAACCAATTGGTTTCCCGTTGTACTTCCTCAATATCTTTGATGTCGTTGTAGTCCTCCATTTTTGACACGTCGACAGGTAGCACATCAATGGTGATTGGAGTTGTTGACCGGCCAAAGCCGGCAAGAGACAAAGAAGGAAACTCCCACCGGCCGCTATCGAACGAAGTAATGGCAATGGTTTGATAGTAGTTTGTATAACTACCTTTCAGCACTGTATCAATCTTACTGCGGCCGACAATTTCGAGATGATTAACGCTGTCGGGAAATTTGAACCACGACATCCCTGCTTTGCCTCCTTCTACAGATAAGGTTAATTTAATTTGTTCGCCTATAAATATCCGGTCCCTGTCTGCCTGCGCCTTAATCGTCTGCGAAAATACATTTGGTGCAAAACACGACAATAACAGACCTGACAAGTAAACCCTATATAATTTCTTTCTATTCACTTATGCCCTCTTCTGATGAAAAATTGTTGTAAAAGTTTTACATAATCCTGCCCGGTAGAGACCTGCAAAAGCTCAGCTCCTGCTTTCCTGAAAGCAACTTTTGCCTCTTCCAGTACCTTTTGAAATTGCTGGCTGTATTTAAAACGGGTATACGGATCACTTGTATTTAATAAAACCATTTTGCCTGTTTCAGCATCTTTCAGTTGCATCATGCCGGCCATCGGCAGCTGATCGTCGCGCTTGTCATACACCTGCACTCCAATTACGTCATGGCGTCGGGCGGCAACCCTTAAACCTTGCTCATACCCCGCATCTGCAAAATCGCTTAAGATAAAAACAATGCTTTTATGCCGGGTAGTATTATTTAAAAAGGTTAATGCCTTTAGCACGTCCGTCTGCGAGCATTGAGGTTTGAAACTCAACATTTCCCTTACCATATACAACACATGATCACGCCCTTTTTTTGCCGGTATAAACTTTTCGACGTGATCGCTAAAGAAGATCAACCCGACTTTGTCGTTATTAGTAATAGCAGAAAATGAAAGCACTGCACACATTTCTGTGATCAGGTCTTTTTTAGTTTGGCGAAATGTTCCAAATAAACTGCTTGCGCTAATGTCGACCAATAAATAAACCGACAGCTCTCTTTCTTCCTCAAAGATCTTACTGTAATGATGCCCCATTCGTGCCGAAACATTCCAGTCAATAAACCTTGGATCATCGCCCGGAACATAATCTCTTACTTCTTTAAACGACATTCCCCTGCCTTTAAAAGCAGTATGATACTCACCGGTAAATAAATGATTGGTAAGGCGCTTGCTGATAATTTCAAGCTCACGAACTTTTTTAAGTATATCGGCGGTGGTCATGGCGGAATGTTGACGGTTGACTAAGTTCAAGTTGACGGATGACAGTTGACGGATGACAGGTAGAAGTTTATTTCAATTCAGGTCTTGATTCGTATGATTTTATTAATCCGTTCAGGATTCTTATTTCTTCATCGATCATTCTTTCAAAGGGGTTAAACTTTTCTTCAGGCAATATTTCTACCATCACTGCTATGTTTAAAAGTGTCTCAACCTCGTATAACGACCCTGTTGCTATGTGCAAAAACTGTATTGTGTCCTTTTTATAATTTCTACCTACACCTTCCGCAATATTTGCTGCAATTGAAATAGCCGCTCTTTTTGTTTGAGATGTTAATGCAAACAATTCTTCTTTTGGGTAAAGTTTACAAACATGGTACACCTCATTTATTAAAAGCATTGCTTTTTTCCCTGCGTCAAGTTTTTTGTAGGAAGTCATTTTATTTAGGTTTAGGGATGAGCGTGTTTAAGTTGACGGATGACGGTTGACAGAATTAAAATTTGATGTAACAGTATTTCGCGATTGAAATCATCATGTTTAAGAATAAGGACTATTTCAACACTGCAAATACTTTTATTCGATTATTAATGAATAAATATCTCTCCCCTCACGGTCAGCCCTTATAATCTTTCATCTTCCGCTCCAAAACTCCTCCATCAACTGTGATCGGTCAACTGTCATCGCTACATTAAGGAACCGCAATAGCATTTAGAATATCGTCCACAATCTTCTCCGATGTAATATTCTCTGCTTCCGCTTCATACGTTAAACCGATACGGTGACGCATTACATCTTTACAGATCGCCTTAACATCGTCGGGTATTACATATCCTCTTTTATTCATAAACGCATGCGCTTTTGCTGCCAGTGCTAAATTTATGCTGGCGCGGGGTGATCCGCCATAACTGATCAAAGGCTTTAACCGATCTAAACGATATTGTTCGGGGTAACGGGTTGCGAAAACGATATCAAGAATATACTGCTCCACTTTTTCATCCATGTAAACTTCCCTTACCAGTTTACGTGCCTGCAAAATTTCAAAAGTGCTTACCACAGCATTTACTTTGGGCACTTCAGCACCCTGCGCCTGCTGCCTTATGATCATTTGCTCTTCAGCTCTTCCGGGATATCCAACTACTACTTTCAACATAAACCTGTCAACCTGTGCTTCAGGTAGCGAATAAGTACCTTCCTGCTCTATTGGGTTCTGTGTTGCCAGTACAAGAAAAGGTTCTTCAAGTTTATGTGTTTCTTCACCAATGGTAACCTGTTTTTCCTGCATCGCTTCCAGCAATGCACTCTGCACTTTTGCTGGTGCACGGTTGATCTCATCAGCCAAGATAAAGTTGGCGAAGATCGGTCCTTTACGGATGACGAATTCGTTTCGCTGCTGGTTATAGATCATGGTACCTACAACATCGGCAGGTAAAAGGTCAGGGGTAAACTGGATACGGCTAAATTTTGCCTGCACAGCCTGGGCAAGAGATTTAATCGTTAAAGTTTTCGCCAGTCCCGGAACGCCTTCCAGCAACACATGCCCGTTGCTTAGCATCCCGATCATTAAACGGTCAACCATATACAACTGGCCTACGACCACTTTCGACAATTCTGCCCGCAGTCGTTCAATAAATACTGCTGCGTGTTGTATCCTTTCATTTAACAATCTTATATCTTCAGCCGTTTGCATGTATATTTTTTAAAGTGGTGAAATTATAACTAAGGCCATGATTTCTCATGGCCTCCTGCTTATTTTAAAATATCTTATATGTCGCTCTTATTTTCCTGCATTGTTCCGTTGAGCGTCATTTTTTACTTTTTGCCAGTACTTCGCTGCAACAATAAGCATTCCAAAACTTTCACCGTCTTCTTTGCCTAAATGTTTATGGTGCATTTTATGGGCCCACCTTACTACTCTCACATAAGTATTATTGCTCCTGCTAAAGAATTTAAAACGTTGGTGAATAATAATATCGTGGACAATGAAATAGGCTAATCCATACATTGCGATACCAGCTCCGATACATACCAGCCAATACACCTGGTTCATTGTTCCGTATAGGATAGATAACATACTGGGGATGGCAAATATTAAAAAAAAAGCATCATTCTTCTCAAAAAAGCCCGGCCTTTTTTGGTGATGATCCTCGTGAAGAACCCAAAGCCATTTGTGCATTACATACTTGTGCGTTGCCCACGCAACCGCTTCCATAAAGCAAAAAGTGCCGAAAGTAATCAGGATGTAAATTAACCAGGTCATAAAAAAAGTCTTAGTGCGCCCAAAAAGGAGGCTACTTCGATTAACAAATGTACAGTGAATTGGTTGAGAGAACATAAAACTTAACAGCTTGAAAACAGTTACGAAAGAACTCATTTCGAACCACGTGGACCATTTTCTCTTCTTTCATTGGAGGTTTATATATAGTAATAAAGAAATGCTATAACGAAACAAGCGATTTTTTACATTCTATATATTTTTTTTCGAGCGGGTCTTCGGCAGCAGCCAGCAGCTTATTTTATGCCACAGCCCTACTAATAAACCCGTTTTTGCTGTCTTGATTTTTAATGTTTCGCAGATACCGCTTTTTATAAAATCATCGTTGCTATGGTAAACGGATATTAAAGATTGGAAAAAAGGGGAAATACCCGTGCTAAAAAGGGGGAAATAACCCTTTCCTTTTGCTTCCTTGTCTTTTAGTTTTGTTCCAGGTTGTTTTAGGGGGATTTTTAAAAGGCTCTCATTAATTGAGGGCCTTTTTGTTAATTTCACCATCTTATC
>JAQBNO010000177.1 GCA_028288485.1 Segetibacter sp. | reverse complement strand
CCAAGCAAATCAGCGGTGAAAGAGGCAAGGTAAAAACAAAGGGAGATATTGGCCTTGACCAATTCCGCCTGGCTTATGTAGGTGAGTTAGGTATTGGTCCTGTAAGGTTGTTTGGAAGTTACAGTATTCAGCCTTTGCACGAGAGAGGCCTCGAACAGTATCCATATAGCATGGGAATAAGGTTTAGTAACTGGTAGAACAGGTGAATGGGCAATGGTGAAAGGGCACTTGGGAAACGAAAGGTTGCTGAATTTAATTTTGCGTATTTGCTTGTTCAATACTTAATCTCTGTCGATTACTCAACGTTCGTCACCCGGAGCTTGTCAAACGAGTTATAATTGCTCCTATCGCCACAAGGCATCGACAAGTTCCGCCCGACATCACCGAACCTTAAATCAACTACGTTGTATTTTCAATGCCCGGTTTCAATGCTCAACCTTCAACGAAATAGTGTGAGAGCGCCGCAGTAGGTTTGTCAGTACAAGAGTGCGACGCAACGGCTGCTGGTTTTGAAAACGGCCGCTGGGATCAAAAAAAAACCGCCAAAAAAAGAATGAATAAGGGGCAAAACCGACCTTCAATTTTGTAGATGTGTAAAGTATTGTAAAAAATAAAATATTATTAACAACACTTAAAAGCCCCTTTAAACAGGGGCTTTTAATATTAATTTTTTTTAAGATTGAGCTTAAAAGTGAGTAGGCCATCGTAAACTTTTGTGAAATGAAGAAAAAGATTAAATGTTCTTGCTAATTTTCCGTTAGAATATAATAATAGCCGTCCATCACTTATGAAGCACGTTTTCCGGGTTTTAATTCTTGGTCTTGTTTTAACTGCTAACACCTCTTTTTATACTGCTATTTATAGTAAGAGTAGCATTTATATAGTGGTAGATAAAAGCGATTACGAACTAAGCGTATTCGATGCAGAAGGCTGGCTGATAACTTACCCGGTTGTTTTTGGCAATAAAAACCAGGGCGACAAAATGGTACAGGGCGACCGGAAGACTCCCGAAGGGACATTTACTATTATTCATAAAAGAGTTCACAATAAATGGGTTCGCTATATGGGTCTTGACTACCCCACCCGGGAAGATATTGACAAATTTAACATGCGCAAGCAGCAAGGATTAATACCTTATTCGGGAAAAATAGGAAGCGCCATTGGTATACACGGCGTTTGGCCGCACGAAGACTACGCGGTCGACCAATTCCAGAACTGGACCGATGGTTGTATCAGCTTAAAAAACGAGCACGTAAAGCAACTATATAACATGGTTCCGGTAGGCACTAAAATCACTATCAGGAAATAGCGCTACTGGTCATTTTCAAGAAACAATTTTACTTCCGCCTTCCATTTTTCCGGTTCATGCTTCAACAGGCGGTGGTGACGGCTTTCTTCGTACAGAACTGATTTACTTTTAAACTAATTGCGGTGACGATTAGCGGAACTGGTCGGCATCCTTCGCCTGACATCTTTACATAATCCATTCGGCACCAAAGTAAGTATGCAAGACCTTTGGCAACATAATGCCTTCGCCTGCCTGGTTATTTTCGAGCAATGCAGCAACAATTCTTGGTAAGGCTAATGAGCTTCCATTCAGGCTGTGTGCGAACTGCATTTTGCCCGTAGCATCTTTAAACCTGCATTTTAACCGATTGGTTTGAAAACTTTCAAAATTGCTGACACTGCTCACTTCCAGCCACCTGCCCTGGCCCGCACTGTATACTTCAAAATCGTACGTTAACGCACTGGTGAAGCTCATATCCCCACCACATAAACGAAGTATACGATACGGCAGTTCGAGGCTTTGTAATAACTGCTCTACATGAGCCACCATTGCATCCAGTGTTTCATAACTCTTATCGGGATGAACGATTTGTATGATCTCCACTTTTTCAAACTGGTGTAGACGATTCAAGCCCCTTACATCTTTACCATAACTTCCGGCCTCTCGTCTGAAGCAGGGAGAATAGGCCGTCATTTTTATTGGCAGGGCATCTTCCTTTAAAACGGTATCCCTGTACACGTTGGTAACCGGAACTTCTGCAGTAGGTATCAGGTAAAAATTATCTGCGGTTGCGTGGTACATCTGTCCTTCCTTATCGGGCAGCTGGCCGGTACCATAAGCGCTCTCCTCGTTTACCATGAAGGGTGGAAGGTATTCAAGATAGCCTGCAGCAGTATTAAAATCTAAAAAGTATTGAACAAGCGCCCTTTGCAGTTTTGCACCTTTACCAGTATAAACCGGGAAACCACTTCCTGTTATTTTAGTGCCCAGTTCGAAATCGATCAGCTTATGTTTTGTTGTAAGTTCCCAGTGCGGAACTGCGCCTTCTTCAAGTGTTGGTTTGGTGCCACCTTCCCTTACTACCTCGTTATCTTCAGGTGTCTTACCCTTGGGCACCTGCGCCGCAGGAAGGTTAGGAAGTAATATTAATTTATCGGTCAAGCGCTTCTCTACATCAGCCATTTGTGCTTTCAGCGGATCAATGGTTGTTTTTAAAGACGCTACTTCAGCTTTCAGCGCCTCCGCCTGTTCTTTTTGTCCATGCCGCATTAAGTTTCCGATCTCTTTCGAAGCGCTGTTTACACTCGCCTGGTTATTATCAAATTCGGCCTGTACTCTTTTTCTTTCATCATCCAAAGCAATTACCTCGTCCACCAGTTCAGTTTGTGAAAAGTTTTTTACGGCAAGTCTTTCAAGCACAGCCTCCCGGTTTTGGCGGATATAATTCACCTGTAACATAATTCAAAAATTTGCGGCAAAGATAGCAGTTGAATTTTTTCAGGGAAGAATGAATCCTTTTATGTACGTTCATAGCTTATATAGAGAACAACCTCTATTCAAAAGAGTCCCTCCGATCTTAAATAAATTTTAGTTTTTTGCACACTCTCAGCATGTTGAACGAGGATTACCGCCGGTCCCCAAAAAGGTCTTACTAAAAAGCACCATTTCTCGCCGAAATCGCGGTGCCGCAATTTGCAACAACCTTTTACTACCTTCGCCCCATGGCAAAAAAGTTATTTCTATTAGATGCAATGGCGCTCATTTACCGCGCTTACTATGCTTTAATTCGTACTCCCCGCCTTACAACTAAAGGCCGCAACACAAATGCACAGTTTGGGTTTACAACGACCCTGGTAGATCTGATCAATAAAGAAAAACCTACGCATTTGGCAGTTTGCTTCGATACAGACGCTATAACAGAACGTCATACTGACTTTTCCGAGTACAAAGCCAACAGGCAGGCCGCCCCGGAAGATCTGACTGGCTCTTTAGACGATATTAAAAGAATAATCACCGCTTTCAATATCCCCGTTGTTGAACTGGATGGATACGAAGCCGATGATGTAATAGGAACACTTGCCTGGCAGGCAGCAGACAAAGGCTACGAGGTGTATATGGTAACGCCTGATAAAGATTACGGGCAATTGCTCATTCATGAAGGCGTGTACATTTACAAGCCGCCTTACATGGGCAGCAAGGAGGAAATACTGGATGCAAAAAAGATCACTGAAAAATGGTGTATCGAACGTGTGGAACAGGTGGTGGACATGCTGGGGCTAATGGGTGATGCAGTAGACAATATCCCGGGAATTGCGGGCGTTGGTGAAAAAACCGCTTGCAAGCTATTAAAAGAATACGGAACGCTGGAAGGTGTGCTGGAACACGCGGATGAGATAAAGGGTGCCCTGGGTGAAAAAATAAGAAACGGGAAAGATGCAGCCATCATGAGTAAAAAGCTGGCAAGGATCATCACCGATGTGCCGGTGCAGTTTCACGAAGAAGAATACAAGTTGAAAGAGTGGAACATCCCCGAGCTGAAAGAGATATTCAACGACCTCGAATTTAAAGCGCTGGGTAAAAGAATTCTTGGAGATCAGTTCAGCGTTTTCGAAAAAGTGGCCACAACTCCAACTGGGGGGCAAATGGATCTTTTTGTAACTGTTGAAGAAGGAAAGACCATTGATGTACAGGTAACCGACATCAGCGAACCCGAAGAAACAGCAGGGCTTTCTGCAGATAAAAATATTCAAAACACGCCGCATAATTATACCCTTGTTGAGGGTGATGAAAAAATAAAGGAACTGGTAACTGAACTGATGGCGATTGAAGAAATTAGTTTCGATACCGAAACTACCGGAACATATGCGCACGATGTAGAACTGGTTGGGCTCAGCTTTTCTTATAAGCAAGGTGAAGGCTACTATATTCCCTGCCCGAAAAAATTTGAAGAAACAGTGGCTTTCCTTGAACAGTTCAAGCCCCTGTTTTCTGACCCGGGCAAGAAATGGGTAGGCCAGAACGTAAAGTACGACCTGACGGTATATAGATGGTATGGGATAGAATTCGCCGGGCAGTTCTTCGACACCATGCTGGCGCATTATTTAATTGAACCCGAAGGAAGAAGGAACATGGATTACCTCAGCGCACAATACCTGCATTACGAGCCCGTTCATATCGAGGAGTTGATTGGTAAAAAGGGAAAGAACCAGTTGAACATGAGCCAGGTAGAGGTAGAAAAGGTGAAGGAATATGCGGTTGAAGATGCTGACATTACGCTTCAGTTAAAGCATGCATTTGCTCCTTTAATTATTAATAAAAAGGTTGAAAAAGTTTTCAACGACGTAGAAACGCCATTAGTAAAAGTGCTGCTCGATATGGAGTATGAAGGCGTGCGCATCGATAAAGACTTTTTAAGTGATTATTCAAAAGAGCTTGAAAAAGAAGCAGCTTGCTGCGAAGAAAATGTATATGCGGTTGCTGAAGTGCGTTTTAACCTGGCATCACCCCGGCAACTTGGTGAAGTATTGTTTGAAAAACTAAAGCTGGATCCAAAGGCTAAAAAAACAAAAAGCGGCCAATACGCAACAGGGGAAGATGTATTGATGAAACTTGCTTCTCAGCACAAGATTGTCGATGACATAATGGGTTTCAGGGAGCTGACAAAACTTAAGAGCACCTACATCGATGCGTTGCCTTTGATGGTTCACAGGAAGACAGGCCGCATCCATACCTGCTACAACCAGGCGATTGCCGTAACGGGCAGGTTGAGCAGCAATAATCCCAACCTTCAAAATATACCTGTTCGTACAGAACGTGGAAGGGAGATCAGGAAAGCTTTTGTTCCACGGGATGAAAATCATGTATTGGTGAGTGCTGATTATTCGCAGATCGAATTGCGGATCGTAGCTGCCATTAGTGGCGACCCTAATATGTGCGATGCTTTTAAACAAGGTAAAGACATTCACACTGCAACTGCCGCAAAGGTGTATAACATAGCTGAAGAAGATGTAACCAAAGAAATGCGTTACAAGGCAAAGAGTGTAAACTTCGGCATCATCTACGGGCAAGGCGCTTTCGGACTTTCCGAAAACTTAAAGATCAGCCGCGCCGAGGCCAAAGAGATTATCGAGAACTACAAAAAGCAGTTTCCCAACATCCAGCAATACATGGATGACCAGATGAAATTTGCACAGAAGCATGGTTATGTAGAAACGCTGCTGGGCCGTAAACGCTGGCTGAAAGACATTAACAGCAACAATTTTACGGTCCGCGGTTATGCCGAAAGAAACGCGATTAATATGCCTATCCAGGGAACGGCTGCAGATATGATCAAGCTGGCGATGATAAAAATTCACAGCGAGTTTAAGCAGCGCAACCTGAAATCGAAAATGATCCTGCAGGTACACGACGAATTGGTGTTCGACGCCTATAAAGAGGAACTTGAACTGATAAAACCCATCATCATCGATTGTATGCAGGCCGCGTTGCCTTTGCCAAACAATGTTCCGGCAAGCGCCGAGTTGGGCGTGGGCGATAACTGGCTGGAAGCGCATTAAATTATAGCCGTTGAGACAGGAAGTCAATAAGTCATTGGGGGAAGAGAACTTTTTTGTGGCACCGGCGGCAGTAATGCTGTTTCACATCGTTGTGTCACTCACTTGTACCGCATCTTGTGCCTGGTCCTGAAGCGAGATTTTGTTTGCCCGTGGTGTAAAGAGGCCTGATATTGAACGGAGTCTTGGAATAGTAGCTTAAGTAAACCTTGAATTGAAAAACGGCCGGGATAGACTTGTGTTTGGAAAGTTGAGCACGACAAAGCGCGAAAATCCCGGCCCTAACCTTAAACATTTTTTTGCTTTACACTATAATAACCCTACCCTTTCTTCACGCCTTCAACCGGTTCGAAGATTATGTTTTTAATCGCCTCAAAGTTAACCGGTTCATTATTGAGTATTGCAGGTTCCCACTTTGGAGATTCTCTGAGAACCCTTAAAGCTTCTGCTCCGCAGGCTTTGCATTTAGCAGGTACTGAAAGTGCCTTTAGGTTGGTAGGTATTCCGTCTTTATCTACTACAAACTGCACCGGCACCTCGTAATTGCCTGCAGGTGCTCCCACAGCCTGCGGTATAGTCAGGTTCAGGTTCTTCTCTAAATATTTTTTCCAACCTTCGTCTCCGCCTTTAAACTGCGCTTCCCGCTCTACCACGAAATTTTTTATCTCCTTACCTGCATCATCCCAGCCCTTTTGCAGTCCAATAACATTCTCCGAAAACGTTGTATACGATTTTTTATTACCCGAGTTGTAGTAATACGTTTTTGTCAATGGCTTTCCATCTGCATATTCCATCGTATAGTCTAGTTTTCCATCTTCTTTGTAATGATTTACGCTTCCAACAGCCGTTTCCAGTTTCGGTTCATTATAGTCACCTTCTGACTTCAAAACAAGTCGCTTTGTATAGTATTCCATTCCGTGCCACAGGTTTGCTTGCCGGAAAAACTTAGCATAGGTAACCGCACTGTCTTTCGTTGTTTCCTTCCCATTTCTACCGTAGTACCTCGTAGTAGTATCAGACTGTGAAAAAGACGGAACATGAAAAAAAGCCGAAATCAAAGCAAAAAGAGATATTGTTTTCATGGTGAACTGATAAGAAATAAATATAGCAAATTTCGGAATTAAAGAAATTGTAAAACGATGAATAACGATTCGTTGGATGCGGAGTGACACTACTTGTCGCGTTTACGGGAACGATGATGCTATCAAAACAGGATGCTTGCCCAATAAACCATTCAATTGTAAGACAATTTTGTAGTGATCCCGGTAACATTTTTCAACATTGTTGTGTCACTCCCTTGTACTGAAACCCGTTACGCATCAAATCCTACGTCTACCTCTTTGCCGGTTGGTTTAGCCGTAAATTCTAAATTTTTATGTATTGAGAATAAATATTTAATATATTGCCTTCAAACTATTTAAATATGAGAAAATTGGATGTAAAAGGAAAATTTAAGATTGTAATTATCGCCTTAAGCCTTTCGTTACTTGTCACGTCTGCATGTAACAGTTCTTCTAATAAGGAAGAAGAATCATCAGAAGTTGGCACTGATACCCTGAAAACAATGGATGAGCCAATGCTAATGCCTGATTCAACATTAATGAAATCAGATACTGGCGGCGGCAAAGGTGGTCAACCAGCTCCTCCAATAAGAAAATAATTAATCTTCACACTTCTCTTCTTCGGCAGGACTCTCTTCGGCTTTCCTGGCTAATAGCTCGAGGCGTGAAGAATTTATTTTGCTGAGTCTAGATATAAGCCAGTGTTCAATTTTGTGATGTGATGGTGTAAGAAACGCTGCTATCGCCACCAATATGATTATTTCATAAAGAGGTGAATGATGTGTGATCTCTGCAACAAAAGGGTGTATAAATAAGGTAAGATATTCGAAGAACATCAGGATAGAAAATATGCCTGAAAATTCAATTACCTTTTTATGCACCTTTCTTCTGCTGATAAAAATGCTTATGAAAAAACAGATCGGTATAAAAATTCCTATCGCTAACAATTGCAACTTCTGGCGTCTCTCCTTGCTTTGCTGAAGCTTCATCTCTTCGATTTCGTTTTGCCTTATTTGCTCCCGGATAGTAATGTTTTGCGACTGCCTTATTTTCTCACGGTTGTCTATTGAGTCCTTCAGAACCAGCATCGTTTCCTGGTAAGCAAATGCGCTATCAAAGTTGCGCTTTTGCTTGTAGAGATGTGATAGAAAATCACTGGCACTTAAAGCATGTTGAAGAAACTGGTTAGCTGATGCTAGTTTGTATGCCGCTTGTGCAAAATAAAACGCAGAATCAATAGTCCCGGTTCGTTCGTAGGTCCTGGCTAAACCCAGCTGGCATTCAGCAAGGGTATTATAATCCTGCAGGTGCTCAAAAAAAGGGATGCTGCTTTTGTAACTGTTTATTGCTTTCTGCAGGTTGCCAAGCTTGAAGTATATGTTACCCAGGTTATTCAAGGCAGTGCCGGCGATGAGATCGTTTTTCTGCTGAACCGATGCTTCGTAGCAACGGGTTGTATAGTATAAAGCGGAGTCGAGCTTGTTGATGTTTGTGTAAATATTCCCAATATTCAACGACGTGTATAGAAGCAGTTCGTGAAATTTATATTGTCTCACAATCGAATCCGCTTTGTATGCATAGAATAACGACTTGTCCTGGTTCGTCTCACTATCGTACACAAGGGCAATATTTAAATATACAGAGGCAATGCCTTCAGGCGAATTTCTTATTTCTTCAATTTTCAGTTGTTCAATATAATATTCCAAAGCCTCCGGGTAATTTCCTAACCTGTTAAACGCACCGGCTATTTGACCCAACGAATTTGATTGTCCTTTTAAGAAAGATGCTTCTTTAGATAGCTGAAATGCACGTCTTGCCAATAATAACGCCGAGTCGGGCTTATACTTTTGATAATAATAACTAAGGTTGTATAAAATGATCGCCTTGCCTGTATCCGTCTTTTCAGTTTTAAGTGTTTCTTTTAAGCTATCAATTATGGTATTCTGACTAAATGATCTGGTACCATACAGAAGTGCAAATGATAGTAGAAGAAAAAATCGCATGATAGTGTTTTTCAAATTAATTTACACAACCCCCTTTAATAGATTATGCGCAAAATATTAAAACTTATCCTGATAGTCGTTTTTTATTCCACTGTAAAGCCGCTGGTTGCACAAAATAAGTATGCTTTACTGGTAGCGGTTAATGATTACTATGAAAAGCCGAATGTAAAAAGTAGTCACAGTCTTAAAGGGTGTGTAAATGATGCAGTTTCTGTGCGCTCTTTACTTCTAAACCGTTTTGGTTTTAAATCAGCCGACATCCAGACACTATTTAATATTGAGGCGACGAGGAACAAGTTGATAAGTGAACTGTCTACCATTTTAAAGAATTGTAAAGAAGGTGATGCTGTTATATTTTATTATTCGGGCCACGGGGTTTGGATGAAAAACCTTGGAGCTGAAAACGACCCTGTGAAATCTGGAATGAGCCAGGCAATTGTGATGAGCGACCTTTATGCCGAAAAGTGGGGCTGCCTGATCAGGGACGCAATACTGAAGAAGATTTTTAACCTGTTTGTTGAGAAGCACGTTAAGCTTACAGCTATTTTTGATTGTTGCTTTAGCGGCCAGTTGTCTATGCAGTCATATCGTGAGTACGCACCGCCATTTACACCGGAACCGCCGGCGAAAAAGAAATCCTTGATATTAGACTCAATAACTTACCGACAAAAGCTTATAACACCCCCGGGTTGCCCACCAGGTCCCCTGTACATGTTCGAAGTGCCGGACACCGATGGGGACAATATACCCGACTGTGCAGATCATGAGCCCGACACGTCTCCCGCCGCTTTTCCCGTTGACTCATTGGGAATTGGAGGGTATCCGGAACAAGGATTTTTAGCGAATGATCCTTCTTTGGATTCATTTAAAGTTCTCACCGATACGGTCAAGGTAACCAATAAAGATACATCTGCTCGCTCTATGGTTTTAACCGGTGTGTTAACTATCACAGATAGGGAAAAAATTGCACGTCCGTCAGAAACCAAAGAGTCGGGGTTTCTTGCCATGTCAGCCGCTTCCGAGCAGGAAGAAGGCCTGGAGATCGTTGATGAGGGTGGCCAGCACCATGGCGCATTTACAAAAGCTTTGCTCGCTGTGTATAAAAAGAATCCTGCTAACCTTCCGGTTGAACAATTGCTTAAAAAAGTAAGCGAACAGATCCGGAAACAAGCGTACGTTCAAACTCCTACTTATCAACTAGATAAAAGCAGGAATAAAGGCAATCTTACAGGAGTTGCCGGCAATCTAAACAATATTATCAGGGCAAATTGTACAGGGTACAACAACGGAATTGTTACAATTGATAAGGGCAGCAACGACGGTATTGCAAAGGGAAATATTCTAACCAATGTTAACATTCCCGGCAATGTTACTATCACAGTTCAGAAAGTATGGCCCGATGCTGCCACTGCTACCGCCACTGGTAAAAATGTAGCTGCAGTAAGGAAAGGGCACGTTTTTCAACTTTCCGATAACTACACGATTTCAAACCCGCTTATCAAAGTTTATATTCCGAGGTCTAATATGTCTACAGGTAGTTTTAATAGCTTTTTCGCCAGAAATATAAGCCCTTTAGTTAACCATCCCAATTACCGCGCTTACAATAGTATCACAAACAACACGCGCACGCAAAATATTTTCTATGACGGCGTAAATACCAAAAAGACAAATGCCGGAAATCTACATGTTTTTAGAAACGCCCATCCTTTCTATGTATTTCTGCCTCTGCCAACTCCTTTTACAGATGTTTATACGGCAGTGTTGGAAAAAGACCAGAACATACGAATTGTTGGTTCACCTGCAGAAGCAAATTATATTCTGTATCTCAATTATACTAAACCACGATTGGGAAAAAAAGGCCAGTTTGTCTTCACTTTCCACCCGCCGAGGTTGAAGGATCACAATGATGTTGATGCCCCGACTTTCTACAGTAATAACGTGAAAATGACTAGCTTGTCTTTGCGCGGCAAAAGCCAGAAGTTACTTATCGAAAATATAAAAAAGCAGATTGTAGTATTGTTACGCGGAGAGGCAAACAACTGGCTTAATGAGTATGAGAAAAGGTAGCAGGTAAGTTAGCATGGTCTGTAGGCACGTGTTCTACTATTCCGAAGAGGCCCCCACCGTATCTATTATAAAGTAGAAGAGTTTTTGTATTCCTGTAAGATGCGTTTCTTATGATTATGTAATTAAAGAGAATACTGTTCTCATTACCTCCATCTTAGGAGCAATCAATGATAGGCCACATTACGTGCATTATTTATTATGTTACCAACTGTATTGTACTGATTAAACATCTTGGAGTTTACCCTGAGGAATCGAGGGTCACGCACTTGTACGTTTATGCCAACGGCGGCAGTATAAGCACAACGGAAAAAGTGATTGGTATAAAAGTAGCTGAATAAACTTCATGCGATTTGTGATAACTATTATAGACCTGGTCATAATGATGCAACCGGTGTATTCTCAAGCCGGTAAGACAACTGCATATACAGGTCTCAAGGCACAAGTGCATTTCGGGGTTCATCTTTGCACATAGTGAAGCAGTACAAAATACGGGCGTGGAATTATATTATGATAATTCTTTAAAGCAACAATTGCAAATGGACAGTATTAATGTTGCTGGATGGCGTGGAGGGCTGGTTGGCGGTCACAATTTCCGCTTGGCAAATTCTTCTTCAGCCAGCAGCTGGGTCTTTACCTGTATAACCAAACGACATATTACGATCGCCTTATCACCAGCGAGCATTATGTTATTTAATAAACAGTAAAATACTTGTTGAATTAGGTTTAAAGCTCATCGTCATGTTGCTGACTTTTTTCACCCGAGCGTAATGTATAGCCCATCACTCACAATTTACTTGTGCCGGCATTTAAGTGTACATAACGAAAATTATAAAATGCTTTTCTAGCTGGAAGAGGTGCCTGTGCATCATCTGTTGCAACCTGCAAGAGCAAGAATGGCGTAAGTGGCAGCTCCTTTTGTATTTCATGTAATAACTGCGGTAATAGCAGTTACGTCAATATTATAATTTAACTTAGGAGTTCCTTAATGTTTTAAGAAATAAGAACTTCAATTAGGCGGTAGAATTTATAAGAAAAGCGTTCAGAATATTTTCAAATCCGGTAAGCATTATCCCAGGTTAATTTAAAAGTAAAAAGCGAACATCACCATGGACAAAAGAACTTTCTTAAAAACCTCATCCCTTTTATTGGGCGGCGCTATAGTACTTCCTTTCCCCGGTTGCCAAAGCCCCACCAGCAAGCAAAATGCATCAGGGGCAAGTGCAGAGCCTTTAAAGAACTGGGCAGGAAATTTAGAGTACAGTACTGGCAATGTGCATTATCCGAAAACGGTTCAGGAGGTGCAGGAAGTTGTAAAAAAGTGTGATAAGATAAGGGCTTTGGGTTCAAGACATTCTTTTAATAAAATAGCCGACAGCAATGAAAACCAGGTATCGCTAAAAGAGATGAACAAAGTGCTTTCGCTCGATAAAAATGCCAACACTGTAACTGTGGAAGGTGGAGCGAGGTACGGAGAATTTGCTGGTTACCTGCATGAGAATGGTTACGCGTTACCTAACCTTGCATCCTTGCCTCACATTACGGTTATAGGCGCCTGTGCTACTGCTACGCATGGTTCAGGTGTTAAAAACGGCAATTTATCAACGTCTGTTTCGGCTATAGAGTTTGTAAATGCTGCCGGTGAGGTAGTTAGCTTGTCGAAACAAAAAGACGGGGAGGAGTTTTATGGAGCTATAGTAGGTTTGGGTGCGCTTGGTGTAGTTACCAAAGTTACCCTCGATCTGCTTCCCACGTTCGATATGAAACAGGTTGTATATCGCAACCTGCCGATGAAGGAGCTTAAGAATAATTTCGACGACATTCAGTCGAGAGGCTATAGCGTGAGTTTGTTTACCAATTGGCAAAACAAGAATATTAATGAAGTGTGGATTAAAAGCCGGGTTGAAAAAGGAAATATTACTGCCGACGACCTTGAATTATACGGTGCCAAACAGGCTACACAAAACATGCATCCGGTAGAAGATCAATCTGCTGAAAACGTGACTGAGCAAATGGGCAAACCAGGACCGTGGCATGAACGAATGCCGCATTTCAAAATGGGCTTTACCCCCAGTACCGGTAAGGAACTACAGAGTGAATACTTTGTACCTATCGAACATGCGTACGAAGCAATGATGGCAATAGAGACGTTGCATGATAAAATTACCCCCCACTTGTTTATTTCCGAAATCAGAACTATTAATGCCGATAACTTTTGGATGAGCCCGTGTTACAAAAAAACTTGTGTGACTTTCCATACCACCTGGAAGCAGGAAGTGGAAGCTGTTATGGGCCTGTTGCCGCTTATGGAAGAAAAACTGGCTCCATTTAACCCGATGCCGCATTGGGCTAAGTTGTCCACTATGTCTCCCGCAGTAATACAGTCAGGATTTGAAAAATTAAATGATTTTAAGCGGCTTGTTGCGAAACACGATCCAAATGGAAAATTCAGGAATGAGTTTTTATCTACTACGTTGTTTACAGGCTAATCCTTTCAGGCTGCTACACGAAAATTCGTTGCACCGATAGATAGGTGAATATGATTACATATAATTACGTCTTTTTATTTGCTTGCTTTAATAAATGCTTCCTGTGGTGCCGGTAAAATATACAGGATAGTATTCACTGAAAGGCATAGTGGAATTATCTTTTACTGAGTAAAGCGCTTTTGTGATAGCAGCATTTCTATTAATTGAGCGGTTAATGACAAGAAAGATTTGCAGGTGAAGAACGCTGCAAAGGCGGAAAGAACAACATTAATCTCTACGTTCGAAGTGACCGGGAGAACAACCAGGGTAAAACACTGTTTATGTACACTGCTGTAATGATTACCCTTGTTTTTTAACATATAACTCCTGCACAAAAGTCATTACAATAACAAAGAAGGGAATTGCCAGTACTATTCCCCAACCCCCTGTTAAGGCAGTCATCAGTAATTGTGCTACAATGATCATAGCGGGAGGTGTATCCAGCAACTTCTTTTGAACCATCGGAGTAATGAAATTACTTTCGGCTACCTGCACCAAAATATATAATCCCGCTACAAAAGCTGCTGTTGCAGGGCCTTGCATAAAACCGACAAGCACAGCAGGTATCATTGCTATCATCGGTCCGAAATTAGGGATGAAGTTTAAAATGCCGGCAATAATAGCGAGTACAAGCCAAAGCGGAATACCAATAATAGCTAATCCTATAGCAGTTAATAAAAAAACAACAAACATTGCAAATAATTGACCTTTAAGCCACTTTTTCAGATTTTCTCCTGTTTTGTCCAATACATTAGATGCTTCTTCCTTTTTTTTCTTTGGTACCAGCGCAACTATCCCATCTTTGTACTGCGACGATCCTACTGTAAAGAAGATACCTAAAAACAAGACAACATAAATATCTCCAAACACACCAAAAGTTGTTTTAAAAAAGGATTGTGCGACCGTTTGTGCTCGCTCCTGTGCTTTTGGTGAACTTACCTTTTCAATTACTTTTTGTCCAAGGCTGCTTTTGCTCAGGTGATTCTTTGCATTTTGTACAGTTGCAGGTAATGTCTGGCTTAACTGCTGTACCTGCGACTCAACTTTAGTACCTATCAATGTAAATAGTAGGAACAGAATTAACAATGAGCCGACTATTGATATTGGTAAGGTTACTTTTTCCTTCCATTTTGTTTTTCGCTGAAGGAGGCTACTAATGCCCCTGAATAAAACTGCTATTAACGAACCCGCTAAAATCAGGAGCCAAACATTAAAAGTTGCTCTTATTAATAACAGTAATACTACAATCAGCGCAAATACTGACCCAACAATCCATACTTTTTGGGGAAAGGAATATTGTTTTTCGTTGGTATTTTCCATAAATAAAACTTTAGGGAGCAGGTTTAACTCTGTAATTACTTCTTCTTATCACATTATCGCAAGTAAAGTGTGCAATAGCTGTTCCAACAATTGAAACTTTAGGGAAATAAAATCTCGGAATTCTTCAACCTTTTTAAAATGTACCGTAAAAGGCCGAAAGGCTTAAAAAACATACTTTGTTATCGTTCTTATCTTCTATTGTATCTTAAAGCGATAGCGCTGGCTGCACGTGGGGCAAAATTGGGGCTGGTAAAATAAATGTTGAATATTTGTTATAAGAAAAATGGTGGCTTATAAATCTGGCGTAAGGATGATTAGGCGAGAATTATTTGGTTGTAAAGAAGTTTTAGAAAAGGTTCAAACGAAACGTAGAATGGAACGAGCTGTGTTAGGTTACCCGCTTCAATCGAGTGGGCAAGGTGTACAGCGAAGCACTCGTCACATATCTTAACCAACAACTGTAGCAAGGATCAGGGCCCCCATGGCTATGCTTCAGTTGCAAAATTGAATGCCATGGTTTATGTAGCCAGCTATGGTAGGTTATATTCTTTTGCCTTTCTTCAATGGTATAACACTTTTTGTTGTAGCATGTAATTACCGTATAGTTTAAAGGGAGGATTATGGTGTTGCGAAAATTGAAAATTTTTATTATTACTATTGTGCTCCCCGGCGCCCTGTTAAACCCGACAATAAATTATTCATTATGATTTCTCATGGAATTTATTTAAATTAGGTTGATGTTAGCTGCCGCAAAACATTTTAGGAAGCTTATTAAACTTTTATTATGAAAATTAAAAATGCCTTCAGTATCGTCTTATTTTTCTCATTTCTCTTTGTAACAACTTATTGCTTTTGTCAATACCCCCAGCAATCAACTAATAACAAAATAAAAGCACAAACGACGCCAGCAACACCTACTTCAGTAGTATCACCTCAAAAGCAATCACCAATTGAAAACCCGGTAAAATCAGACGCTGCGAAAAAATCGCAAGTTAATAAGGAGACAGCAACGGGAATAGGGGAGCCGGGTATTCTTCGAGACGTAAAAAGGGTAACAGATGAACACCCACAGGAATCACCGACCTTAGTAGCATCGGCTCAAAAGCCATCACCAATTGAAAACCCGTTAAAATCCGGCGCTGTGAAAAAATCACAGGTTAATAACGAGACAGGAACGGGTAGAGGGGAGACAAGTATTCTTCAGGACGTAAAAAGGATATTAGACGAACATCCACAAGAATCAAGCAATAACAAAATAAAAGCCGAAGCGACGCCTACCACACCTGCGTCAATCGCATCAACTCAAAAGCAACCGTCAATTGAAAACCCGGTAAAATCAGACGCTGCTAAAAAATCGCAAGTTATCAAGGAGACAGCAACGGGTAAAGGGGAGACAGGTATTCTTCAAGACGTAAAGAGGGTATCAGACGCACATCCCTAGAAGTCTAATAAATTACTCATCTACGTATTCTGCCCGCAGGAAAGACAACAAAGACAAACCTGGTAAAAATCCAGCAAGCGAATAATAAACAAGGAGCGAAAAATAATAAATAGGTTAATACTTTTTACCACTACTCGAAATTTTACTTGCAAAGGATGTAGTAGTGTTATTTGACAAGTAAGGTAAAATATGTTACTAAACCACTATTTCTATAGTGGTTTTTTGTTTCGTTTAAATTTGTAACGAAACAAGTGATTAATCAAGCAAGTTTAACCGTTCTTTCATGTGCTCAAAATTAACCAATTGCCGTGCGCCAAGCCTTCGCCGTTTTCGTGCTGTATCACGCCGCCCGGTGAGATATCCTCCATGATTCTGATCTTTCTCAATTTGCTTGCTGTTAGTTCAACATTTGCATGAAGTTAAAACGGCGAGGCATGCATGAGGGCAATTGTGACAATATAGAGGTATTTCACTGCCATTTGATTGGATAAGCTATGGTAACCATTTAAAACCAAACGCCGATTTTCTTTCTAAAGACAACTTTTCCAAGTCATGTTTTATTTAAGCGATCCGTTCGTAACACCAACCGCGACAATTTTTAGAACGCACGATGAAAAAGTAAGCAAAATTATTGTGGCAGGTAATTTCAGAACGTCTATTAAAAACGATACCGATAGTTTGCTTCTCAATCGCACCTGTTGCCAAAAGGTTTGACGACGAACGGATTGCGACGCAACGACGATGCAAAATTAACAAAAGCCGGTATCATAAAATAGGATAAAATAAGGAATTGAAACTAAAAAATTAATAGTTCAGTAATTTTTAGAACCTGTTTCAGTTGTGTTACAACAAATGATTCACGTAGTGTTAATAATGATTTTTATGTATTCGGCTTTCTGGTCAGTATGCAACCCCGGTTGTGTCACTCACTTGTACTTGTATATCTTTATTCAGCTTTTTAACAACTGAGTCTGTCTCATTTTATTTTCGGTATAGTGATGAGAAAACCGGGTGCATTGTATGTTTTTTTTTCGTGCTGCGGATGGGTTCTTATTCGGTGAAAAATGTATCAGGTCCGGTATGCAAATACCGGCTACGGCTGCTGTCAATGGAAGTATGGCTTTGAAAACGGCTAACTCACTTACGTATATTTCTCTCGCCACCTCAGGCCCACCACTAGAAAGAAGATTGCCATTAACGGGTCGTTCACTGAATGTTCTATAGGGTAATTAAGAGACACGTCAGCAGAAGAGAAGTCTACCTTTTGATGCATGTAATGCATATAGCTTTCAGCGATTGCAGAATTAGCAATGATTAAAGAAATAACTGTACAAATTACAAGTAACAATCCTGCAACTTGCTCGCTTACAAAACAACCTTTAAAGAGATTACAAAATTATCTGCCATGCTTATGCATTTATTTAAGGTCTTGTTACTGGCATAATTACCTTGCCACCAATAAGCACTTGTCATGAAGTTTCAAAATTGCAAAACTGCCGCAATTTGCTTCCTTTATGCAAAACAACTATTTTCGCCGCTCATGAAGCAAATACTTACATCTTCTGCTGTTACTCCACCTTGAGTTTGAACCAGCTCTTGACGATTTAATTTCCTGACTTTGCTTTCCGGCAATTATCCTTTTATTTTTCTTATTATTTAAACTATTTTTTCGATGAAGGGTATCTTTAATTTATTTGATTTTAACCAGAAGGTAAATTATAAAACAGAGATTTTAGCAGGGTTAACGGTTGCTATGGCTCTTATTCCTGAAGCCGTGGCATTTGCTCTAATTGCAGGTCTTTCTCCTCTTACAGGTTTGTATGCTGCATTTATGATGGGTTTTATTACTTCCATCTTTGGTGGTCGTCCCGGAATGATTTCTGGTGCTACCGGCGCAGTTGCAGTTGTTATAGTTGCTTTAGCGAAGACACATGGCGTTGAATATATTTTTGCAACAGTTATACTTGCAGGTGTGATACAAATGCTTGCTGGTGTTTTGAAGCTGGGTAAATTTATAAGGCTTGTTCCGCACCCTGTTATGTTTGGGTTTGTTAACGGTCTTGCTGTAATCATCTTTGTGTCGCAACTGGTTCAATTTAAAACAACTGATGCTACCGGAGCTTTACACTGGATGACAGGCGATCAGCTTTATTTGATGCTGGGTTTAGTTGCGCTGACGATTCTTATTATTTGGGGGCTGCCGAAGCTGACAAAAGCTGTTCCGTCTTCTTTAACAGCTATACTTGTTGTCTCAGCAATTGTAATTGGTTTTAACGTTGACACTAAAACTGTTGGTGATATTGCTTCTATTAAGGGTGGTTTTCCTCCGTTCCATATACCTGCTGTGCCTTTTACTTTTGAAACACTTTCGATTATTTTTCCTTATGCTGCAATTGTAGCTGGTGTTGGGCTTATAGAAAGCCTTCTTACGCTTAATCTACTTGATGAAATAACTGAAACGAGGGGAAATGGTAACCGTGAATGTTTAGCACAAGGAAGTGCAAACCTACTCAGTGGCTTGTTTTCAGGAATGGGTGGCTGCGCCATGATTGGACAAAGTTTAATAAATGTGTCATCGGGTGCAAGGGCTCGGTTATCGGGTATTGTTGCTTCTGTTATGTTTCTTGTATTTATCATGTTTGGAAGCAGTCTAATTGAAAAAGTGCCGATGGCTGCATTAACGGGAGTAATGATAATGGTGTCGGTAGGAACGTTTGAATGGGCAAGTTTTAAAATGATTGGGAGAATGCCCAGGCATGATGTGTTTGTAGGTATTCTGGTAGCAGGTGTTACTATTTTGCTTCATAATCTTGCATTAGCTGTATTAACAGGAGTTATCATTTCTGCATTAGTATTTGCCTGGGAAAATGCAAAGCGTATAAGAGCAAAGAAATATGTTGATGAAGCTGGTATAAAACATTATGAAATCTATGGACCCCTGTTCTTCGGTTCTATAACGGCCTTTAATGAAAAGTTCGATGTACCTAATGACCCTAATGAAATTATTATAGATTTTAGGGAAAGCAAAGTCGTTGATATGTCGGCTATTGAAGCGGTAAGCAGGCTGACCGAACGTTATAAGAAAGCAGGAAAAAAATTGCACCTGCGACATTTAAGTGAAGATTGTAAGAAGTTACTAAAAAATGCTGAGGATGTCATTGAGGTTAATATTATAGAAGACCCTTATTATAAAGTTGCTACCGATAGGGCCGGGTTTGTATAACTGTTTGTGAACAGCCGACAAGGGGAGAGCTATGGGGAACACTAAGTAAAACCGGTAAAGCTGTCGTCTCACACTAACGCGCACATTGCAATAACGAGCCGCCTTGAACAGTGCGCTATTCTAACGATAGCTGAAGAATTGATTTAGTTAATTCCGCTTTATCAATCCCCGCTTGTTTTAAAATAGCATGTAATGTAGCTGTAGGAATGTCCGGCAAAAAATTACAAAAGGTGCAGATCCAACAAGCCGTTCATCACGGTGCAATAGTCGGTTGAGCTGCTGTATTTGTAATGGTATGTTTCACTTTCGATAGCTAATTGTACTAAGCCGGCTCTTACCCGGTTTTCATGCAGGTATAACAGCTTTTGTTGCAGCATGTCATTACCGCATAATTCCTGTAAATGCGGCGTAACTGCGCTTCGGCACAAATTGTACAACGAATGGATTAACGGGCGGCATAACAAGTTGAACATCGTATGCATTATCCTGAAGAAATAACCGGTACATTTGAACACACTGTTGAAGAGGTAAATAACTAAACCAAATAATATGCTCAATCAAGCTTTCGCTGCAGAACTAAAACAGGAAGCAGCATCTACAAAAAAAATTTTGGAAAGAGTTCCCGCAGGCAAATTTGACTGGAAGCCGCATGAAAAATCGATGACGCTCGGGCGACTCGCTTCCCATGTGGCTGAACTGCCTGGTTTTCTACATTCCATTTTAACGATGGATGACTTTGATTTTGCCCAGGGACATTACCAGCCTTCGCATGCAAATACACCAGAGGAACTAATGAATGTTTTCCAACAAAAATTAGATGAAGTTGTAAAGACGCTGGAAAATACAAGTGATGAGAAAATGCAGGCGAGTTTTACGTTGCGTAGCGGCGATCATGTCATTGCTACAGTTCCACGTATGGTGGCCGTTCGTTCAATGGCCATGAATCATATCATTCATCACCGCGGACAAATAGCAGTTTACCTTCGCTTGCTCGATATTCCGGTTCCCGGGATGTATGGTCCAAGTGCGGATGAAACGTAAATCGGGCAGCCACTGTAGCGGCAAGTCCACATTACCAAGTAAGACTATCGATACTTGTCGTATTTCGCCACTAAGATTGTCGCATTTACACAGCGTTAGCGGAATCTTTATTGACGAGATTAGCCTGCCCGACTGAGTCATTCAGGCGGGTATCGCAACAACCCGATTTTAGTATGAGAAAAATAGTTGTTTTATCAATGATTTCATTGGATGGAGTAATGCAGGCGCCAGGAGGACCTGGGGAAGATCCATCAGGCGGTTTCGAATATGGCGGTTGGGTTGCACCCTATGGTGACGAAGTTGGTGGTAAGGTTATGGAAAAACTGATGAAACCTGCAGATCTTCTTTTGGGCAGAAAAACATTCGAGATTTGGGAGGGCTACTGGCCCCAACATGCAGGCAATTGGGCAGGTATCAATGATGTCACAAAATACGTTTTGTCCACGACCAGGAAAAACTCAGATTGGAAAAACACCGTTTTCTTCACGAGCCTGGCAGATATCGAACAGCTGAGAAATTCCGACGCCAAGGGCGGGGCTGACGTGCAGGTTTGGGGCAGCGGCGAACTCATTCAACTGCTACTCGCGAACGACCTGGTGGACGAACTCTGGCTCATGATTCACCCGTTGACCCTTGGCAAAGGAAAAAAGTTGTTCGACAATGGTCCGATTCCGGCAGCATTTACATTAGTAGAAAATACAGTTACACCAAGTGGAGTAATTATTTGCAATTACAAGCGAGCTGGAGAAGTCAGGACAGGTACAATTGGAGAATAAAACGAAAAAAATGATTGTTTTGCGCTATTGCAGTTTTGTCAACTGCAACGGTAGCTTGGGCAACAGTAATCCTGTTAAAGGAGTTTTTCAATAACGCTGGGATGTGGTAAATCTATTGCCCCACTACCTTTCCCCCGTTGGTTTTAGTATTCCAACGTTTACTTAAATCATTTATTGATAGCAGGTTTTGCGTTTGGCGAAAGAATGACAAAAGCAGCAACTGCAACAAAGCCTCATTCCGGTGCAATAGTCAGTTGCGATGCTGTATTTGTAATGCCACGTTTCGTACACTACGCTGGCCCTTACCAGATTGTTATGCAGGTATAACAGCTTTTGCTGCAGCATGAGATTACCGTTTAAGCGACGATAATCCTGTTGTCAAAATTGAAAGTTTTTATTATTGCTATTTGGTCGTCAGGCGGGGGTTAAACCGCGAAATAAATTCGGGAAAGCTATCGATAACCTCACCCTGAAGGGCAGGCACTCCTTTCTGCTTTCAAAAGGGTTCTCCCTGATTTCTGGTTCAATTTGCCAACTTGTATACTTCTTCGAATCACGAACTATATCAGCCAACATAATATCTTTTCCAGCACTTGCAATTAAGTACCCATGATTAGTTTTAGTGATCAAGGCATGGAGTTGTCAACCCTTCTCCTTTTGACAATATCGTAGGCTTTCAACAAAGGGTTCTGTATAACGGACGGCTTAATGCATCAATCCAGTTAATGGGAGCAAACGTTATAAAGTGTGGAAACTCGCTGTCTGCAAAACGGTATCGGTAGCCATCTTTTTTGAGATCTCTTTTTGATATCGATACGTCTGCAACTATACCAATGTCGCCTGACAAAGTCATACTATGATTTTAGATTTAAGTGATACTAAACGAACCAGGTCCTGCCGAACACTTCTGAGCGGGGTCCTACTGAGCACTACCGGGAGCCGGCTCTACTCGCAGAAAAGTATTTCCCTAACACGGTAAAGATTTCACTAAAAAAACCTGGCGTCTGGAATGGCATGGAGTGGAACAACTGACCACTACCAGTAGAAGTATTTTAGGCACACTAACTATCAATGAAGATCGCTAATTGGAAAAGAAAAGTCAAAGGCAACGTTCACAAAAGCAGAACTACCAAATTATGCGAATAAGTAATTGAAAGTTTATAATTTCTTGATATTGCTATCGGCTTTCTTCTCCATTATTTTGTAGTTTGCATTTTTTTTATAACGTGAATATACCCGTCAGATACAAGGCATCGTAAAACTAAAACTAACTAAATACCAGACAATGAAAATTGAAATGAAGCGACATCCCTACCTGGGTGTCATTCTTTTGCTCCTACTATGTATTTCCTTTACAGGCCAGGCTCAAACAAATGCAACGGTTACAGGCATAGTACGCGATGAAGCGGGCGCTGTTATGCCTAATGTTACTGTTACCGCCATCAATGCGTCGAATAGTGCTTCGCAAAAAAGTACTGTAACCGACGATAAGGGCGTTTTCAGTTTTAACCAACTTATTCCCGGTGCCAATTACCGTTTCTCAGCATCCCACGTGGGATACCTTGAGCAAATGACCCGCAACTTCAGTGTAAAAGCAGGAGAAAATTCTGCTGTTGTGATATCGCTGGTTGCCTCAGCAAAAGCTGCGTTGGAGGAGGTAATTGTAGTAGGTTATGGTACACAAAAAAGAGCAAATGCAACAGGTGCGGTTGATCAGATCAGTTCCAAAAATTTGGAAAACCGACCGATGACCAATCTTACCCAGGGTCTGCAGGGTTTGCTACCGAATTTAAATCTGAAAATGATGGATGGCAAGCCCACTCAATCGCCACGTTTCAATATCAGGGGCGCCACTTCAATTGGTCAGGGGGGGAGTGCACTCGTTTTGATAGATGGGTTCGAAGGAGACCCCAGTTTGTTAAATCCTAACGACGTTGAAACCGTTTCCATACTGAAAGACGCAGGATCTGCAGCGATTTACGGCGCAAGGGGAGCATTTGGTGTGGTATTAATTACTACAAAGAAGGGAGTGAAAGGTCGTACCAGTGTAACGTATTCAAGCAATTATGCAATCAAGTCGCCAGTAGTCAGACCTGATTTAGTTACTGATGGTTACCTGTGGTCAAAGATGTTTGCAGAGGCTTTTGTTAATGGGGACGGTGCATTCCCTCAAAATGCCAATAAAACGCAGAAATTTTCGCAGGCATACCTGGACGAATTCAGGAGAAGAAAGGAATCAGGACAGCCTTATAACGAAGTTGAAATTGATCCTGTTACCGGTGAATACACCTATTACGGCAGCACCGATTATTACGGTGAGTTGTATAAAAGAAATACGGCTGCTTTTGAAAACAATCTCTCGGTAAGCGGGGGTGGGGATAAAGCTTCGTTTTTAGTTTCAGCGCGATCCCTAAAACAGGACGGATTATTCCGGTACAATAGTGATGACTACGATATGAAAAATATCCGGGCAAGGGGTTCTATTGACGTGTTCCCTTGGTTGACGATTGAAAATAATACCGATTATTCCAGTATGACCTACCATAACCCTATTAACGTGGGTGAGGGCGGTGGTATCTGGAGAAATATTGGCGACGAAGGACATCCCACGATGCCCTTGTTTAACCCCGATGGCACGTTGACTTTTTCTTCCGCTTATACAGTTGGAGATTTTGTTTACGGGAAAAATGGAATTGATACACGTCGCGAGGTATTAAGAAACATTACTGGTTTGAGAAGCAGGTTTTTTAATAACAAATTCCGGGCAAATGCTGACTTTACCTTCCGTAATACAGATTATGACAGAAACCAAAAACGTGTGCAGGTACCTTATAGTAATTTCAAGGGAGTTACTTCTTATATAGGAACGACGACCAATGATTTATCAGTCGACAATCAAAATACGAGGTATTTGGCAACCAATATCTATGCAGAATATGAAAACGATTTTGGGAATGATCATCACCTGAAAGCAATGGTGGGTTACAACTACGAGCAGTCTACGTATAAGCGTGTGGGCGTTCAGCGTAATGGTATCATTTTCGAAAATGCCACTGATTTAAGCCTGGCGTTAGGGCAATCCATCATTACTGGCGGTGGCTATGAACAGTGGGCGATCGTGGGAGGCTTTTCAAGACTGAACTATTCTTTTAAAGATCGATACCTCATTGAAATAAATTCGCGCTTCGACGGTTCGTCAAAATTCCCGATAAATCAACAGTACGGTTTTTTCCCGTCGGTTTCTGTAGGCTGGCGAATCAATAAAGAATCGTTCTGGAATGTGTCAAACAAGGCTATTTCCGATTTAAAGCTTAGGGCTTCTTATGGATCACTTGGTAATGGAAACATTGAATCCTATAAGTTCCTGGAACTTTTCAACATCAGCCAATCAGCCGTGATTTTAAACGGATCGAGACCCCAGACCACACGTAATCCTAACGTAGTGCCTGAAGGCCTGACCTGGGAGACGTCCACTACCAGTAATATAGGTTTAGACTTCGCAACGTTCTCTGGCCGGCTGAGTTTTTCCGGTGATGCATATATCCGGAGAACGACCGATATGTTTACGGCAGCGATGACGCCTCCCGCTTTGTTTGGAGCAGCTGTTCCTAAAGGTAATTATGCTGACCTGACCACAAGAGGCTGGGAAGCTTCCCTCACATGGAACGACAAACTGGGCAATAGCAAAAACCCCGTCAGGTATAACGTACGATTAACTTTATCAGACAATAAATCAACAATTGACCGGTACAATAACCCCGAGAAGTTGCTTGGTACAGGCGATTTAGCGTATTACGAAGGACAAACGTTGGGTGAGATCTGGGGCTACGAAACAGAAGGTTTCTTTATCGATGCGGCCGATATCGCCAAACATGCGAAACAGAATCCACAAATGAGGGCATCGCCAACCAATCTATGGTTTCCGGGCGATATCAAGTTGAGAGACCTGAATAATGACGGGTTAATTAATGTAGGCGAAAATAAAGCCGGTAACTCTGGCGACAGAAGAATAATCGGCAATTCATCCCCAAGGTATATGTATGGCATTAACCTCGGTGCAGACTGGAGTAATATTTCATTCTCTGTTTTCTTCCAGGGTGTAGGTAAACAACAATGGTATCCAAGCACTGAATCGGAAATGTTCTGGGGACAATACAACCGTCCTTATAATAACATACCCACTTTCCACTTAGGTAATATGTGGACCCCCGAAAATACCGATGCGTATTTCCCAAGAACAATGTCAAGAGCAGCATCCAGCAATACGAACCGAACACTCGGTGTTGCACAGACACGCTACCTGCAAAACGTAGCTTATGTTAGAATGAAGAATATCCAGGTGGGCTATAACCTGCCTTCAGACTGGGTTAGTCGCATTGGCGCGCGAAGTTTTCGAGTGTATTTTTCCGGTGAAAATCTGTTTACCTATTCACCAATGTATAAGATTGTCAAGAATACGATTGACGTAGAAAACGCTGTTCCTGCAGACCAGGATGTGAACAGTACTCCTCCTACCAACGGAGATGGTTACAACTATCCATTATTGAAAAGTTTTTCTTTTGGCGTAAACCTTGGGTTTTAACGGAATTAATAAATGCTGTATTGTCAGTTGATAAAGTAAAATTATACAGAAATGAAAAAATTATTTATAGGAATTTTGCTGGGCAGTTTAAGTTTTACAGCCTGTGAAAAACTGGAACAGTTGCCACGATCAACTGCTTCGCGAGACGCCGTGTTTAGTTCTGAAAATGGGCTGAAATTATATACGAATTCCTTTTATGGAATGGAATTTCTTCCCCGAACTACAACCAGCCAGGATGCAATGACAGATTACCTGGCAGTAAGATCAGTTGAGAATTTCATCCGCGAAGGAGGCTATGCTGCCAACACCAGTTCAGCATGGACCTGGACGGACTTAAGGAATATCAACTATTTTATCGAGAACTGTACTGATCCGGCAGTACCGGAGAACGTCAGGAATAACTACCTGGGTATCGCGCGCTATTTCAGGGCTTATTTCTACATGGAAAAGGTAAAACGCTTTGGTGATGTACCCTGGATTGGAAAAGCATTGGATGTAAATGATCCTGCGTTAACAGCTGGTCGCGATAAAAGAGAAGTGGTGATGGACTCGGTATTGGCTGATCTCGATTTTGCCTGCGCAAATATTCAGGCTACCACTGACCAAAGCCGTACGACGATTACAAAATGGGTGGCTTTTGCATACAAATCGAGGGTCTGTCTTTTTGAAGGGACTTATAGAAAATACCATACGGAGTTAAATTTGATGGGCTCGGCCAACAAATGGCTGGAGCAGTCAGCCTCGGCAGCTGAACAAATAATCAAAAACGGAGGTTACTCCATTAATACAGCCGGAGGACCTGGGGTATCTTATCGTCAGGTGTTTACCAGTAATACTCCTTTAGCCAATGAAGTGTTGCAGGCTGCGGTTGCAGACGTCAATCTTGGTGTTTTACACGACGCGAACTGGTGGTGGACCAGCGGTACTTATGGGGCAAAAGCGAGCTTTACGCGCACATTCATTAACACTTTTCTTAACCTGGACGGTACACCATTCACCAACAATCCTGCGTATACAACAATGCTCTTCAAGGACGAGGTAAAAAATCGTGACCTCAGGCTCAAACAAACCATACGTTCAGGAGATTATAAAAGGACCAGCAACGGACAACAAGTACCAGCCCCTCCGGTTTTCTCTTACACATTTACAGGATACCAGCCAATTAAATTGACACTGAACGATGTAAGTTTTGATGCGGGCGCTTTGAACACGAATGCAGTGCCCTTGTTCCGTTATGCTGAAGTATTGCTAAACTATGCAGAAGCAAAAGCAGAGTTAGGTACTTTGACTGACCAGGACTGGGCGATGACGATAGGTGCACTTAGATCAAGAGCGGGTATTACCGGCGGCTTAACTACGAAACCAACCACGGCCGACCCCTACCTAATGACAAATTATTACCCGAATATTAGTGACCCCACCATACTGGAAATCAGGAGGGAACGAGGTATTGAATTGAGCCTGGAAGGATTTCGTTTCCCGGATATCCTGAGGTGGAAAAGAGGAGAGTTGATGGAAAAGGAATGGAACGGGTTTTATGTTCC
>JAQBNO010000160.1 GCA_028288485.1 Segetibacter sp. | reverse complement strand
GGATCCCTTTGGTAATGTCAATCCCCGTACTGTAGCTTTATGTGCAAGTTAAAAGCTGTTGAGGATTTACCTGCCATCTTTGCTTTTCTTCGTGTCCTTGCGGGTTAGTTGTGTTCTTTGTGTGCCGACGGGAGCCCAAAGACTCCTAAGAAGATATAAAGAGCACAAAGTTTTAGGAGTAGTTGTCGCTGAACACTCCCACCCACAATGCGCAGGCAGGTGAACGTACCGCGACCCTTCGGCAAGGCTGAGGGCAGGAACTGCCCCCATTAAAACCGGACTTTGGAAAACTATGTGTGAACCGTTCCGATGTACCGGCGGCAACGATGAAAAATCGTAGAACGAATGTTTGTATCAAAAAGATTACAACCCTACATTTTACAAAGAACATCAGACTCATCCGAGCAGTCCAGTTTATCCTTCCATCATCGGTAATAGCTTCACTTCAAGTCGATCGGGGCAGATTTCTAATAGTTCACCGATTGTTTTTTGTAAAACAGGATGAATAAAGCCGGGAGCAATTTCATACAGTGGCGTTAAAACAAATCGCCGGTTTTGAATTTGAGGGTGAGGAACGGTTAAATTGGGAGATGAAATTGTTTCGTTATTGAAAAATAACATGTCAATATCAATGGTTCGTGGTCCCATTTTTTCGGTGCGTTTTCTTCCTAATGCCTGTTCAATATTTAATATTGTTTCAAGGATAATAGCTGCAGGTAATTTGGTCTCTACCAGTAACACCTGGTTTAGGAATGGCGATTGATCTGTTACTCCCCACGCTGAAGTTTCGTACACGGATGACTTTTTTAAGACCGGTCCTACCTGTTTTTCTACCATTTCCCACGCATGGTGAAGGTATTTAAGACGATCGCCGATATTTCCCCCTGTCAGTAAAAATATATTGTTCATAAATCTCGCGGGTTAAGCCGTTCAAATATCTTTAAATTGTGCCCTTAACTACAATTTAATAATGAGAAGTTTTCTAAAAATATTTTTTGCTTCATTCCTTGCACTGGTATTATTTGCCATTATTGGCTTTTTTATTCTAATGGGCATTGTAGCAGCAGTATCATCATCTTCTGATAGGGCGGAGGTAGGCGATAAAGGTGTGCTAGTTCTGGACCTCACCAAACAATATAAAGAACAAAAAGACAATGACCCAATCAATACATTTACCGGCAACCCGGATAACAATGTTCCTGGCTTGTATGATGTAGTAAGGATGATCACCTATGCAAAAAAGGATAGTGCCATTAAAGGCATCTATATTAAATGCGACGACAATGCAAACGGCTTTGCCGCAAGCGAAGAACTCCGCAACGCAGTGGCAGACTTTAAGGAAAGCCACAAGTTTGTTATTGCGTTTGGAGATGTGATAAGCCAGAAGGCTTATTATGTAGCAAATGTGGCAGACAAGGTTTATTGTAATCCAAAAGGAATGGTAGATTGGACGGGACTGGAAAGTACTACCTACTTCTTAAAAGGAACTTTAGAGAGATTACAAATCGAGCCACAGATTTTTTACGCAGGAAAGTTTAAAAGCGCCACCGAACCACTACGTGCTTACGAAATGAGTGAAGCCAACAAATTACAGACTTCCGTATACCTTAATGACCTTTATAGTCGCATTTTATTAACTGCTGCTGATAAAACAAAATCTGATACGGCTACTTTGCACCAGTTGGCAAACACCGGGGCAATTCAAACTGCTTCTGACGCGCTGAAGTATAAACTAATCGATGCAGTCAAGTACGATGATGAAGTAAAGTCTGAAATAATTAAGCATTTGAAGATTGATGCTGCCGACAAGATCAATTTTATCAGCCTTGGCAAGTATGCCAAGGCAGTAGATTATTCACCTAATGGAGGCGACAGGATTGCAGTAATTTATGCCGAGGGTGAAATAACCGACGGTAAAGGAAAAGACGGGATCATAGGGTCTGATGAATTCAGGAATATAATCAGGAAAGCCAGGTTGGATAAGAATATTAAGGCAATTGTGTTCAGGGTTAATTCACCTGGGGGAAGTGCGTTGGCAAGTGAAGAGATCTGGCGCGAAATTACCCTGGCAAAAAAAGCAAAGCCAGTCGTAGTAAGTTTTGGGGACGTGGCTGCATCCGGCGGTTATTATATTGCCTGTAATGCTGACAGCATTTTTGCCCAGCCAAATACAATTACCGGTTCGATAGGGGTTTTTGGCATTATTCCAAATATGCAAAAGTTTTTCAACAACAAGCTGGGTATTACTTTCGACGGTGTAAAAACCGGGCCTTTTGCTGATATGCCTTCATTAAGCCGGTCGCTTAATCCTGCAGAAAAACTTTTCATCCAAAATTCAATCGATACCATTTACGCCACCTTTAAAGGGCGGGTTGCTGAAGGCAGAAAGTTGTCACCCGAAATAGTAGACAGCATTGCCCAGGGCCGGGTGTGGACTGGTCAAAGAGCTCTGCAAATTAAGTTGGTAGATAAGCTCGGTAACATTAATGATGCTGTCGCCTGTGCTGCAAGGATGGCTAAGATTACGAAGGATTATACTTTGCGGGAATATCCTGAAAAGAAGAACTTTTTGGAAGCTCTCATGAATAATTACACCAACGAAGTTAAGATTAAGACCGTAAAGGAGGAGATAGGTGAGGAGCAATACACGATTTTGCAACAATTGAAAAATATACGCAACATGGTCGGTATTCCACAAACAAGATTGCCCTTTGAATTCGATATCAGGTAGGGTGTAAGGTGTAAGAAAGTTACGTGACCTGTAACCTGCACCGTGTAACTACGCTTCATTGATTTTGCGTTTCAGAAATTTCTAAAATAGTTTTTGTTTTCTTCGCTACTTATGAATGTGAAATATAACCAGTATTCTGCTTTATGGGCAATTACAAAGGCGAGTTTAACGGCAGTACTGAGAAGCCCTTCGGCGGTTATTTTTAGCCTGGCTTTTCCACTTATTTTTATCCTGGTGTTTGGTTTCATCGGGGGGAGCGGGAAGGTTTCCTTCAGCATAGCCGTTAACAAAAATTCCGATACCATAAATCCTGTTTATCGATCGCTGAGAAATGTGCCGGGAATAAAAATAGTCAGCAAATCGGCAACAGAGCTAACAGAAGATCTTGAAAAAGGACGTTTAACTGCAGAGATTGATATTCAAAAGAACCCTAACGGAGTTTCACCTTATATTATCAATTTAAAAAGTTCTGAATCTGTAAATCCTCAAAACCTGCAGGTTTTAAAATCGATTATAAGTTCAATCGTAGCTGATATCAATAAAACCAAATACCCCACAACACCAACTTTTGCGTCAATTAATGAAGACATCCATAAAATACCTGGAAGAACTTACCTGACAATTGACTTTATTTTGCCAGGACAATTAGGATTTTCATTATTAAGTGCCGGTGTATTTGGCGTTGCATTCCTGTTCTATAACCTCCGGCAGCAATTGGTTTTAAAGCGTTTTTATGCCACCCCTATTCAACGGCCTTACATTATTTTAGGAGAAGCATTAAGCCGGGTCATTTTTCAAATGTCAACGGCAGTAATCATCATCCTGTTAGGGCATTTTGTGTTTCGATATACACTTGTACACGGCGTAATTACATTTTTGGAGATCATGGCGCTATGCTTTATCTCGTTGATTCTTTTTATGGGATTTGGCTTTATTGTGAGCGGAATGGCCAAAAACGAAAGCACCATTCCTCCATTGGCCAATATGGTTACATTGCCGCAGTTTTTACTCGCCGGAACGTTTTTCTCAATAGATGTGTTCCCCGCTTGGTTGCAGCCCATTTGCCGCGTGTTACCGTTAACTCATTTTAATAATGCTATGCGTAAAATTGCTTTCGAGGGTGCACATTTAAGTGATTGCCTTACCGAACTTGGTATCCTTGCACTGTGGGCGATTGTGGTGTATGCAGTAGCTGTAAAAGTATTTAAGTGGGAATAATATGAGATTTATAAAGCTGGCATTAATAAGTATCGCTTTCTTTTGTTTGCTGTTGGCCGCTATTTCATCGCTGTTGCCTTCATCTATAAATATTGTTCGCACTGTTGATATTAATGCGCCTGCAGACTCAATTCGTGCTAACCTTGGCAACTTAGCAAACTGGAAAAACTGGTATGCTGATTACGATTCATCTAAAGTTACCCTGTCTGCAAATACTACCGGAAGGGGCGCTACTATAAATATAAATAACACAATCGTTACCATTTTAAAAGATTCAGCCGGTAAGGTAGAAGCTTTATGGCAACCAGGTAAAGGTCAGCCGCTCCCCGGAGAATTTAACTTAGTAAAAAAGCAGACAGATTCAATCGTAACGGTGCAATGGAGGTTTAATTACCAGGTAAAATGGTATCCGTGGGAGAAGTTTGCTGCTGTTTTTTCTGACAAAGCCATCGGCCCTTTCATGGAGAAAAGTTTGGAGAATTTGAAGCTGGCGACCGAAAAGCTTTAGGCGAATTATGCCTTTTTAGCTCTTTTGTTTACAAACACTGGTATTTCAAGGAGTCATCGTTGCGTCGCATTTCGTTCATCGGCATATTGTTGGGCGTCATTTGCTTCCTTTTGGCGTTGCGTGTGTTCTTTTCGATACTTCTCAACATGCATAACGGGGACCGCAAAGAACGCAAAAGGTTTCGCAAAGAACGAAAGACCGACAGTGCAGGTTGCTTACTTTCTACCTAGATATAGTCGACAAATAGAATTACAAACGGTACAAGAGTGCGACGCAACAAAAGCTATATATGTACACCTTGGCCTGGCACATAAAAAAAAGTCTTCTTTAAGAAAGTCCTGTAAAAGAATAAGGAACTAACAAAAAAGTCTCCCAACCCTCTCTATGGCTTGAAGGATTAGGAGACTACTATTGATTCTTGACCTATTCTATCTTATCATTTCCTGTTCTCTGAAAAACGTATCCAGCGCATGTTCAAGCGATGGAAGCTCAAAGCCTTTCTCACTTGTTAGTACACTGTAAGAAGGCCGTGAGGCTATAAAATTCATTTCCGATAAGGAGACAGCCTTAAAATGCCTGGGATTGTACCCGCCTCTTTTTGCAACTTCCGACGCCAGCAATGCCCAGCTAATACTTCCTTTATTTGAAATATTCCAGATGCCCGATGCTTCGTCCAATAACAGGTCGAGCGAAGTATGTACCAGGTCGGGAACATAAGTAGGTGATATAGTTACATCATCCGGTGCAATAAAGGCTTGTTCGTTTTTGAATGCTTTCAGGGCATCGTGAACAAAGTTGTATTGGTCCCAGGGACCAAAAAAAGCGCTCGTGCGAATGATCAGCGAATCCGGATGGTTTTTTAGGACGTTGTCTTCTGCCATCGCTTTGCTATGCCCATACACATTTAGCGGAGATACCAAATCACTTTCAAGGTATGGGTTCTTCTTTTTACCATCAAAAACAAGATCTGATGAATAAGTAACAAACTGCACTCCCAGTTTTCTGCAGACGGCAGACAGATGTTTAGGCGCAACACTATTTATGAGGAAGCAACTTTCTGCATCTTTTTCTGCTTCATCTACCCGTACATAACCCGCAGTATTAATGATAGCCCAGGGATCATATTGTTTTACCATCCTTTCTATATCAGCGACATTTGAAATGTCTACGTCTTCTCTGCCTAGTACAATATGGCGAATTGCACGACAATCGCAGATCCTGCTAAAAGCCTTTCCGAGTGTTCCCGTCTTTCCTATGATAATTAATGGTCTCTCCGTTGTTTTTTTTCCTTCCGGCATCAAAATCCGGTTCTCTTCAAGGTCATAGATTACAGCACAGGGCCTGTTCCACCATCCTTCCTTTTCTAATACCGGGTGACGAAAATCAATTCCGGAAGCAAGCGATTTTACCATTTTCGTAAGTGCTGTAGGTCTTGGTTCGGCAGCCCTTACATCAAACAAACCCGGTTCGTATATTCCTACCGGCTTTGTTAGTAAACTGCACCAGTCAAAAGAACCTAATAAAGCCCAGGCCGTTATTGCCCTAATGTCTGCACCTTCCTGTTTTAAGTTGTTTACTGCTTGCCAGATATAGGAGAACCATCTTAATTGCTCTTCCCTGGTGCAATGAAGATGTACTTCTGTAACAGCAATCGGTAAGTGAAATCTTTCCCAAACCTCTTTAAACAATACTTCCGGACCCTCGTTTTTTCCTACCCTTACAGCTTCCACATCGGCATACCTGTCGCTGCCATTGCCTCCCACACAGTGTTGCGGAAACTTTTCTATTCTTTCATCAAGGTATCGTTCGGAAGTGATGTAGTAGTTGATTCCCATTACGTCGGGAGGGCAGGGGTTTTCAGCAAAAAAGATAAAATCTTCTTTGGTCAAACCTTCATGCAACAGGTAATTCCAAAGAGAATGGTTTTCATTTATTTTGCCGGAAAGAATATCGAAAGACAACCAACGCCGTTTGTTTTCGAAATCTGCCTGGTACCTTAGTTTATGGCTACTTTGCGTTTTCCCCAGGTCTTCGGTTTGGACCAACTTTGCATTTGGATTCACTCTCCTGATAGCCTGCATCGCTAAAATGGTTCCTTTGCACTCGGCAAGTAATATTTTCAGGAAATCTAAAGTGGTTTTTTTGTGGGGAAACCAGTGGCCATATAAACCGCAAAACCTGGCTGTTGTTAAAGGTTCATTTACCGGGGTATAATATTCGATCCATGGAAACTGTTCAGCTACTTTACCTGCAAAAGTTCCCAGGCCTTCTGCGAAGCTCCCATCAAAAAAATCGGCATAAGCGGGACCACTTCCATGATGAACTAAGCCGGCAATCGGTTGAATGCCGGCCTGGTTCATTTCTAATAACCTTTCTTTTGTGTAACTCCAGTCTATATCTCCATCTTTCTCCGGTGCATGTTTTTCCCATAGGACGGGGTAACGTAAGGCTTTAAAACCTAATTCTGCAAAACGGGTGATATCTTCTTGTCCTCTCTTGTAATGGCCCGACAGAACAAGTTGATCCATATAATTATTCTCAACCCTGTTGAGTGAGCATTCAAGGCCGCCCCATATTTCAACGTTGTTTTTGGTAGATCCTTTCTTCATCTGATTGCACTTTGGTGGACAATTCGGACTGCATGATCTTCTTAAACGTAGTTAAAGCCTGTGCTACAACCTGGTCCATATTATAATACCGGTAAGTTGCTAATCGTCCAACAAAATAAGTATTGGTAAGTTGGTTTGCTAAGGCAGCATATTTTTTATACAACTGATCGTTTTCAGGACGCGGAACCGGGTAATATGGATCTCCTGTTGCTTCAGGATATTCATAAACTAACGTTGTTTTATCATGTTTTTGTCCGGTTAGGTGTTTGAATTCTGTTATTCTGGTAAAACCGTAATCATTAGGATAGTTGATGGTTCCGGTTTCCTGGAATTGACTTGTTTCTAATGTTTCGAATTTAAAACGTAATGATCGGTAAGGAAGTTTGCCGTACCTGTAGTTAAAGAACTCGTCTACAGGACCTGTAAATATTAATTTTCTGAATTTCACTTCATCCATCACCTCTTCATAATCGGTATTCAGCATGATCTTAATGTTTGGATGTGCCAGCATCTTTTCAAACATTTTACTGTATCCATGTACCGGCATCGCCTGGAAGGTGTCGGTAAAATAGCGGTCGTCTTTATTAGTTCTTGTTGGTACTCTTGCAGTTACTGAGGCGTCCAGTTCTGAAGGATCGAGATCCCATTGCTTGCGGGTGTAGTTCCTGAAGAATTTCTCATACAGTTCTCTTCCTACTTTGCTGACTACAACATCCTCTGAAGTCTTGACCGGATAAACCTTTTCTGCCCTCGAAGCGAGGAACTCCTCCACCTCAAAACCGTTGAGGTTCACGCCGTAATATTTATTAATAGTATTAAGGTTAATCGGGATTGGAAGCAATTGGCCGTCTACGTTTGCTAAAACCTTGTGCTGGTAATTACGCCAGCCCGTAAACTTGCTCAGGTAATTAAAAACCTCTGCAGAATTTGTATGGAAGATATGCGGTCCATATTTGTGAACCAGTATTCCATCTTCGTTAAAGTAATCATACGCATTACCGCCAATATGATTTCTTTTATCAATTATTAAGACTTTTTTGTTGCCAACAGATGCAAGTCTTTCAGCTAAAACGCTGCCTGCAAATCCTGCTCCTACAATCAGGTAGTCGTAAGTATATTTTGTTGATTTATTAACCGGTTTAGTCTTTTTGATTGTATTCAGAGTGGCATTTATTCTTTTCATCATTTCCATGAAAGTTGCACTCCAGCTTTTGTCTGAAAGGAATTCATCAACTTCAGGCAACCATTTCGTGCGGTCTAATTTCATATACTCTTCCGCCGCTGCAACGAATTCTTCTGCTGTTTCAGCAATTTTTACGATGCCTTTTTCGCCGTAAGGCTTTACTACATCACGAATAGGCGTAGACACGACCGGAACGCCGGAAGCGAGGTATTCGGGGGTTTTTGTAGGACTGATAAACCTGGTCGATTCATTAATTGCAAATGGAATCAATGCCACATCCCAGCCGGAAACATAATGAGGTAATTCGTCATAGCTTTTTCCGCCCAGCATGTATACGTTAGGCAATTGAGGAATTGAATTACGATCTATCTTAGCAACAGGCCCAAGTAAAACAAAGTTCCAGTCTGGTCTTTGTTCGGCCATGTTTCTTATAAGCTCGATATCAAATCTTTCATCAATTACACCATAGAAGCCAAGTTTCGGACCTTTAATATGCCTTTGATCTTCGGGTTCTTCACTGACAGTTCTTGCCAGTTCAAAATGTTTTTTATCGATACTGCTTGGGAAAGCGTGAATATTATGATGGCGGTCTTTTTTAAACTCGTATAAACTTTGTCCGCCTGTGAATACCAGGTCGGATTTTTCGAGAAGTGAATCTTCAAATTCTTTTAATCGACGGGGCGCATTTTTAAAATTAGATAACTCGTCCATGCAGTCATAAATAGTAAGAGCCGGTTTAATATGACCTGAGAATGCAAGAGCCATTGGTGTATAATACCAAAAAATAAGATCTTCTAAGTTTTTACTTTTAAGGAACCTGTCTAACAAGTTTTTTTGTATTCTTTCGGTTTCCTCAGGACTGGTTCCTCCGGGAACATGTGGCCTCACAATCCAAAGGTTGTCGCCTTTAGGAGTGAAAGAGAGGGTAGGTTCACCATGGGCGTCATGAAAGGGTTCTTCGACAAAATAGACGGTAAACATGGTAGCAAATCGTGAAATAAGGTGCTGGGGGCGCTGGTAGACAAAATCCCATCGAAGATGAGAGAAGACTATAAGGGTTGATGGGGTTTGGTATTGGCCATCATTGCTGTGGCCGTTGTTGTTTTTAAAGATGCTGTTAATTACCTCCATAGTGTCATTGTTGATTTTAAAGTCAATTATCGATACATAGTATATATCAATTACGTGCCATTCTTTTTTTAATCTAATCAGACGTAAAAACTTAAACTTTAGACGTTCAGTGAGGATTTTAAAAAAATGTAAAAAAGGTAGTGGGGAACAAAGTGCCCATTTGTTTATTCTTTTATTCGTAAAATTTAAACGTATTTAAACTCCATTATGCCTTTTAATTGTCGAACTGGTATTACGAAAAAATAATAAGCCGTGTGAATTGTAGCGCTTTATGAAGCCGGCTGTAAAACCAGTGCGGCTTTTCTTGCGACGCTCCGTTTAACATTTGAAACGCTGTTCGTCTTTTTTTAACTTGTGTTTTCCGGCTTGCAAACATGTTTTTAACCCTGATAAGGCGTAACCTGTTTTCCAGCTTTGAAAAAGTAAAATCAGGGAAAGCCCGTTGAACGGAGCGTCGCAACAGAAGTCGGGAGAGGGGACTGAGGATTGTACCAAAAAAGAGAACTTATCGGTGAATGACACGGCGGAAAAAAAAAGGAATTACGATATCTTTTTTGCTCAGCGTAGCGCCGTGAAACATAAGAAAAACCCGCACCTAAATAAAAAAGCATCCCGGAAAAAGGATGCTTTTTTATAAGACTTTAAAGAGAGGTTACATAGCTACCTGTTCACCTATTTCATCCATACTTATAGAGCCGTGGCTTTCGTCGTATGTACACTCA
>JAQBNO010000133.1 GCA_028288485.1 Segetibacter sp. | reverse complement strand
AAGTATAACTGCAGCGCGAAACAAAAACATCGCTCACAACACTGGTAATCTACTGCTAAATGACGATGTACTGCCATTACCAACAAGATTAATTATACTTTTGTCGCAATTATTTAATGTAACTTATAGTAACACTTATGCAAAAATTATGTTGTAGGATCGTGTTTTTTGTCGTGTTGTTTTTTTATTTGCCTCTTCAATCAATGGCTTGGGGAATGTTAGGACATCGTGTAGTTGGTGAAATTGCCAGCAGCTATTTAACCTCTAAGACCCGAACAGCGATTTCGAAGATCCTGGGAACGGAGTCTATTGCAATCGCCAGTAACTGGGCCGATTTTATTAAATCAGATACTACTTACAAATACCTGAATACCTGGCATTATATGAACCCGGACAGCGGGTTAAATTACAGCCAATTACAGGCTTATCTCAAGGCCGACACCGAAACCGACGTCTACACAAAGACAAACTTCATAGTAAAAGAGCTGAAAAATAAAAACCTTTCCAAGGATAAAAAAGTGTTTTACCTGAGGCTACTCATTCATTTTATCGGTGATCTTCATCAGCCTCTGCATGTGAGTGCAAAAGGTTCGAATGGGGGCAACAGTATTAAAGTTTCTTGGTTTAATGAATCGTCAAATCTACATAGGGTATGGGATGAACAGTTGCCGGAAAGTCAAAAACTGAGTTATACGGAATACGCTAACGTAATTAATCATACAACCCCGAAACAACGATTAGAATGGCAGCAACAGCCGTTCAGTTTGTGGATGTATGAATCATACAAGATCAGCGAGCGAATTCATAACGATATAAAAGGATCCGACAAATTAAGCTACAACTACAATTTCAAGTTTGTACAAACTATGAATGAACAATTATTGAAAGGAGGAGTACGACTCGCAGGTTTGTTGAATGAAATTTTCGGTTAACACCGGCTTTTAATCGCTCCGAAAGGCACCGCATTAGCGGTGCCTTTTCAATTTTCATCTAAAGCAATAATTTGCAGGCAAGAAGTTTGAAGAAAGCGTACGGCTACGCTTTGATATTGATCGAATTCTTTCGGCAATAACTTTTCTTTTACTTACCAACGGCCGCTGGCCAGTTTCTTTTACCTACCCCGATCACTTGCCTTGAGTTTGCAACCTTTTCTGCAAATACTGCATCAACAAATTTGTTATGCTCACACTATATGAAAATAAAATTATTTATATTATTTTTATATACTCACCTATTCTGAAATAAAAAACAAGCGCTATGGAATTTGTAAAGGATGCTGCAGTAATCGTGTTTTTCTCATTCCTCTTATTTTTTCTGATCGTCTTTTTCCGCGAAAAACTTTTAACGTGGTTAGATAAAGACTGATACGAAATCGCAAATAATAATCTATTAGCTACCAATATTATCTACCATGATTCGTGCAAATGGCTGCTATCGAAGAGTTGAGGCTTCCAATGAATAATGGCCAGGGGCAGCACTGGTGCAAATATTTAGGAACGCCGCTGTTTGATAAAAGGGGCATTGAAGACGAAATGGCCCTTAATAGTTGACGATGTGTCGGTGTACTGCCTTTTTTATTCCATGAAATCTTCTGGTGCGAGCACACAATGCAAGGTCACCGGCTAATACAAATAGCCGTCGTTTGTTGTTAATTTTACTATCGCATTCCCGATCGCCTCAATTTCAGCACGCATGGTTATATCGTCCTTACATTTGGCCGCCTCTCCGCTTCACTTACGATTCTGTCGTCCCTTGATAATTGCTCGCACCGGTTGATTTCCTTTTGTTGCAGCTTGTTCTCCTAAAGACTCGCATGGTTTTAAATATGCTACATTTCTCATAATTACCACAGCTGCCGTTTCACTTTTTATTTGTAACAATTTCCTTGTAAGCTTTTTTTCGTTGTCTTATAAACCGGCAAGATGAGAAAAGCAGGGTAAGCTTTTTGCTGAAAAAGTGAAAACACTGGTATGAAAAGCAGAGCTAGTATAAAAAGCCATCCGCTACACCCCATATTGGTTGGTTTCCCAATTGCCTTTTACATTGGGACTTTAATCTTCGATGCATTAGCTGTTATTAACGGGGATGTTGAATATGCGGTGGTGGGAAAATATATTCATATAGGGGGAGTAATAAGCGCGGTAGCGGCAGCAGTTCCTGGAATCATCGATTACATTTATACGGTTCCACCTGAAAGCTCTGCTAAAAAACGCGCTACCAAACATGGTTTCACAAATTCGGTTGTCCTTATTCTTTTCATTGTTGCTTTGTTTTTTAAATATGAGGAAGGCTTTTCTCCTTACATATTACTGGCAATAGAATTTGTAGCAGTTGGACTTACATTTTATGCAGGATGGCTCGGCGGAACTTTGGTACATAGAAATCAGATTGGGGTTGACATAAGATATGCAGGTGCAGGAAAATGGAAAGAGCAATATATTAAAAAATCGTCCGAAGGACCTTTCGAGGTTGGTAAGTCAGACGAATTAAAGGTGGACCAGATGAAACTAATCCATATAAAAGATAAACGCATCGTAGTCGCACGAACTGAGCAAGGGTTTGTAGCTTTTGATGACCGTTGTACACACCGGGGTGGTTCACTTGCAGCGGGTGCAATGATTTGCGGAACAGTACAATGCCCCTGGCACGGTACACAGTTCGATGTAAATACCGGCGAAGTTAAAGCCGGACCTGGCAACGAAAAGATTACGACCTATCGTTTAACGGAAGCAGGCGGAACGATTTATTTAGATGTATAGAATGGGTAGATTTTGCGGACTTAGTGATCATAACAGAGGGTGAATGGTGGAATCTTACTCGCGAAAAAAGGAGGTTCGCCAACAATGCAAGAAGTAATCACTGGTTCATTTTTTGCAACAATACCAAAAAAAGCATATGGATAATCAAAACAATAACGCATCGAACCAGGAGCCCGAACAACGGTCAAATACGGTAAAAGACCCTGACGAATGGACTACCGGCGCAGAACCGATGACGGGTGCACAAAAGTCGTATTTAAAAACATTATCTGATGAAGCGGGCGAAGAGTTGGATGAAAACCTGACCAAAGCTGATGCCTCTAAAAGAATTGATGAGTTGCAGCATAAAACTGGCAGAGGTTTGAATAACGGAAACTAGGATTTTTACTTAACACGGCAAGGGAGTTAATGCAGAAATGAGATTTTTTGCATTAACTCCCTTTCATTTTGGAGAAATTCAAAAATAATTTGCAAGTACAAGAGTGCGACCCAAGAAACCTCAGGGGGCGGCCCCAACCGTGCAAAATGAACTTTAGTGCGATCATTTATAGATGAAGCCGGATGGCTTCGTTATTTTAACGGGACTCCACCCGCTGCTTCTGAAACCGTTGGCTGGTTTCGGAGTGCCTTCGCCGGGCACCCAACCTGCGATGTCCCTTATGCAATAACTGTTGTCGGAAGGGAATATTATAACAGCAACCGATAACAACAGGCAGCAAGTTTACTATTTTGTTGCCACCGGCAATGCAGGCGAAAGCATTGCGACCCTTCGGCTTAGCTAAGGGCACTCTTCGGCAAGCTCAGCGTAAAAAAACTCCTACGCTAAGTTCTATAAAAGAATTAAAAGTTGAACTGAGCGTAGCAACGATGATTCTTATAGTACAAAAAGCCGGTATCAAAAAAAAATTAAAAGTCAAGACAGTAAAAAACGAGTTCATTAGTAGGATGACTCGCAACGATAGAATGCCTGGTACCAAAAAAAGTAAAATAAAAAAGCCCGGTAATCCAGGCTTTTGGTATATAGAGCTTTCGCTTTTTAAGGCGTTCCTTCTGTAACATTATCGTTACTATCGCTTCCCAGGCTATAATGGGCGTTTTCTTCATCGCCCTGACCCATCGCGTCGTTATCGAGATCTTCCTCGTTGGTTGCGGTATCGAGGTCTGCGCCGGAAACACTGGTAGCAAGACTCCCTTCATTTAATAAGTCACCTTCGTTGTCGGTCTTGTCGAGTTCAGCTCGCCTTAACAAAGGATCATCTTCTAGGGGCATGTCTTCATCGGCTCGCCGTAGCAACGTTCTCTCAGTTGAAGAAACATCGGCTTCATTGCCCATTACCAAATCTGTATCTTCATCGCCTTCATCATCATCAAATAATCCCACGCCTTCTTCGTCATCTGAAGAAATAGTTGTATCAGCCATTTCGCCTATTACCGGAACCACAATATTTTCCTGCCCCGGTATATCACTTACATCCGGCAGATCTATGATGAAAGTTTCTGATTTCATTTTTTCCTCGTCCTCGGGGGAGTCATGAATATCGCCGGTCATGTCTGCATTCTGCCTCGTTACATTAACATCACTGTTATTAGAAGGATCGACTTTGGTTATTCTGTCACCGGTATTCTCGTTAGTATTCATGGTGCTTTTTGGAGAATCTTTAAAAATTCTATGCCACTCTATGCTACTTCGCGGTTTGCCTCTTTTAAAGCTTCTTCAATTAGTTCCTGGCTTTCTAACAAAGCAGTGGCATAGGGTTCGTACAATACCCTTCCCGGAGGCAGGTTTTCGCGCAATTCTGCGTCCCACAAACCCGCATTGTGCCATGGCGTCATATGATCCCAGTCAGGGCGATCGATAATGGGGTAGAGGCAGATGCCGTAAAAGGGAACTCCCTGCTCAATAACTGCAGCAGTTTCCTCGGCAATCATATTGATCCAGTCGGGGCGGTCCTCTTTTGGATGGCTCGTTTCAGTAAGGGCTATGGGTTTTCGGTAACGTTCATATATTTCTGTAAACAGGTTTCGAAGCCGCACCCAACGCGGATCGTAAGGCTCGTTTTTCCATAGCAGGGGTTTCCAAACATCTATTTCCCATTGATTTTCATAATAAAAATTTACCCCCACAATGTCTAAATACTCCGGCCTTCCTCCTAATTCAGGGCTGACGGTGCCAATAAGCATGTCTACTGCCTGGTATTGATAGTTGTGCCAGACACGCGCCTGTTCTATTCTTTCAGGGGTTGCATCAAGTTCAGGAACTGCATTAATGAGTGGTTCGGTAGTAAGAATTATAATAGTAGGATCGGCTTCCTTCAAAGCTGCAACTCCTTCGATATAGGCCCGCATCAATGCATATTTTACCTCCCAGCCGTATTTGGTGCAGTACGGTGATGTGCCGCAATGATCACCACCTAACCAGGATAAAAAACTTACTTCGTTAATAGGTGTAACTATAAGCGAACCGTAAGGATCAAAAGAACGATAAAAGTGAACAAAAGCCCTGCAAAGTGCTGCAAACCGACGGGCAAACATGGGATGAAGTGGCGTAAGATCATCAGGAAAACCAAAATGACAAAGATCCCACAATTGCTGGATTCTGTTTGCTTTTCCCCGTTCGAGCATATATTTTACTGTACTCCAGTCGTAGTGATAAGGCCTCTTTTCTACGTGACTCCACCTGATGCCTTCCCGTACTGTGCGGATATTAAAGGGTTCGAGGCGTTGATAGTCCTGGTCGATAAGTTGAAGATGCCCGGTAAGGTTTAAAAAATCGACGCGGTTTCCGAACGCATTCAGCTTGTCAGTACATTCAAAACCGCCCATCCAAAAAGAACTGAAAGGATTATTCGTCATAAAATACTACAGCACCAGGGCTTATTTCATTATTGTTTATGGTTAATTGGCTCAAAAAGCCGGTATAAAATTATGTTTTTATATGAAATTGGATAAATTACTCTTATTTTTTTAAGCGTATTGCTTTAACCGTTAAAAAGCACTGCTCGGTTCTATAACTTTTAAAGCAACATTCATTCCGCTTGTAAGTGCAGCTTCTACTGTTCCCATTTCCGGTCCTTCGTATAAGGCTTCTCCTGCGAAGAACAGGGTTTCTTCTACAGGCGCCATTAATAATTTGCGCGCTTCAATAGTTTCAATGGTAGAGTAGGAGTATGATCCCCGGGTAAAGGGATCGTTTGTCCAGTTAAAAACCCTCGAGAACAAAAGATTTTCCTTTAAAATCTCGATACTTACTTTGAAAATGCTACTAACAGAATTTAAAGCTGCCTGCAGAATTACATCTTCATTCTTATCTTTCATTTTATATGCCCTGGGTCCGGACAGCCAACCCGTGAGCAAAGGAAGTTTATTTGGTAATTGTGTCCACCAGGTTGGGATGGGTTGATCAGATAAAGCCATATGCAGTTGCCGGAGATCTTTTTTGGCCTGCTTTTTTACCGCTTCATCTTCCCAGAAAATTGTTTTGAAACCGAGTAATACTTTTATAACCGATCCAAATCCGAGCCGCTTTGCTGCATCCTTTTTTGCCGGTAATGCCGGAACGTACCGGATTGCTCCTGTAGCCTGTTCTTCTGCTGTCCAAATACCCAGGGGAACAGTGATAATTGCTTTTTGGCCAATATAAGCCTGGCCTGTTTCACTCGTTACTTCTACCTGTCCCTTCTTCCAGCTTATTTCTTTAACTATAGTTGAAAGTTCAATCCGGCCTCCACGTTTCCAGGTGCTTTCGGCAAGATAATTCATCAATCTTCCGTAGCCTTCCAACGGCCTGTATTGTTGCTCATCCTCGCTCAGCCATTCCTGGAGGAAAGCGATAGAACTCGTGCGGTTAATCTCGCCGGAATAATATCCTTCTACGTAAGCTGTAAGCGATTCTCTCAGGCCTTTATATTTTTCACCCAAGAAGTATTTTTCTATAAAAGTACCAATGCTCACATCTTCTTTCACCTCTTTCAGTCGTTTAATTACCAATTCCGTGTTCTTAAAAAAATCATTTTCCTGTTTCCATTTCCCGCCTGTTATTTCCCAAACGTCACCCTTAATCTCCTTCGTTTCAATTCCTGCCTCTTTTAATAACTCAACAGTGACTTCAAGATTTCCGTGGATAAATTCTGCGCCTCCTTCTAAAGATGTTGGTAAAGCCCCGTCATTAAACGTATAAATCCTGCCGCCAATACGATCCCTTGCTTCCAGTACACATACTTTATGGCCTGCTTCTACCAGTTTTTTTGCCGCCATTAATCCTGCCGCCCCGGCACCTATAATTATAACATCCATAAATAGTGAAGTGGTATTTAATGCGGGCAAAGATGAAGAAACTTTTGTTTCCGGCAGTTGTAGAAACGGGAAGCTTTGGTTGCGTCGCACACTTGTACAGATTGTTCCACCCTAATCGTTTTTTTCATATTGTTGTAGTTGTTTAATCCTCCTCCAAAATGAAGACTCGCCGACGATACCGTAAGTGGAAAAAGTTGCACATTGCTTTACCGGTAAAGTGATTGCGACGCAAGAAACCGTTGGGGCGCTGCCAAACCATGCAAAATGAACCTTCAGTGCGAACATTTATAGCTCAAGCCGCCTGGCTTCCTAATTGCTGCCGGATTCCACCCGCTTGTTTCTCAAACTGCTTCGCGGGTCTCAGAATGCCTTCGCCTGGCACGCAGCGGGCTTATGGCCCTATACAATAACGTTGGCACAACCGAATATTATAACAACAACCCATAAGAACAGACACCAACTTTACTCTTGTGTTGCGACTGGCAATGCAGACAAAAGAATTGCGACCCTTCGGCTTAGCTGACGGTAACATTCGGCAAGTTCAGGTACCCTTCGGCAAGTTCAGGGTAAAAAAACTGCTACGCTAAGTTCTATCAAAGAATTAAAAGTTGAACTGAGCGTAGCAACGATGATTATTATAGTACAAAAGCCGGTATCCAAAAAACATTACAAATCAACACTAAAAACGAGTTCATTAGTAGGATGATGCTATAAAATACAAGAGCCGTTATCGTAAATGCGGATTTCAGAGGAGAAATTATTTTTTACTGTCCTGCGGTTTTATGTTAACCTGCTGTTGGTAATTAAAATTGCAAGGGCTTGGTTTTTGTAAAAATTTCGAAATGATTTAAGAGAATTTTAAATGACATAATATGCTATTAAGAAAATTAGGGGAATCGGATGTTATGGTAACTCCAATGGCTTTCGGTGCGTGGGCCATTGGTGGATGGATGTGGGGAGGTTCGGAAGAAAAAGAAGCTATTGAAGCCATAAAGGCGGCTTACATAGCAGGGATTACCACCATTGATACTGCACCTGTTTACGGTTTCGGTCGAAGTGAAGAACTGGTTGGAAAGGCAATGGAAGGAATAGCCCGGGATAGTTATCAAATACTCACAAAATTTGGCATGAATTGGGAAACAGAAGAAGGCGAATATTTTTTTGACTCTACCGATAATGACGGTAACCCTTTTAAAATGTATAAGTGGGCCTCAAAGAAAAAAATTATCCAGGAGTGTGAAGCCAGCCTTCGCCGTCTCAAAACCGACTACATCGACTTGTACCAGATCCACTGGCCTGATGGATCTACGCCGATAAGCGAAACGTTTGAAGCGGTGCAGCAATTAATTGAACAGGGAAAAGTAAGGGCAGCAGGTGTATGCAATTATAATGTTCAACTGGTAGATGAAGCACTTAAAACTATTCAAATAGTTTCAAACCAGGTGCCTTATTCGATGATCAACAGGGATATTGAAATAGATGTGGTTCCGCAAGCAATTGAGAAAGGTTTAGGCATTATCGCCTATAGCCCGCTGCAAAGAGGTCTCCTTACCGGCAAGATTAAGCCGGGTCATAAATTTAATGAAGGCGACAGCCGTGAGGGAAACCGTTTTTATACCGATGAGAACATTCAACGAACAAATGACCTGTTGGAAAAAATAGCTCCCATCGCTGATAAATACGACGCAACACTTTCGCAACTCGTTATTAACTGGACAATTCATCGACCGGGTGTTGCATGTGTTTTGGTTGGAGCAAGAAACGAAGAACAGGTGAACGATAATGCACAATGTTTAAGTATGAGTCTAACCGAAGAGGATTTAAATGCTATAACGGCCGCTGCATACGAGTTTAGCCTTGCAGAGGAAAGCGTGGTTAAATAAAGTGAAAAGTGAAACGTCAAAGCGTGAAAAAGTGATGCCTCGCTCTTTGATGTTTCACTTTTATGAACCGCTTCCGTTTAACTACCTGCAAAGTCGTTCTATAATTATAACACGATCAGGAAAACAGTGCAACAGGGTTTGCTTATCTGTTATTTCAAAATCATTAAAGTCAAAGAGGGGCAACAGCACAACCGCCTAATGAGCATGCGGTATTTTCAGCAGGTTCGGCAGCAAACCATGCACCGCGGCAAACTACATATTGAAAAGTTCACCCTTGTCTAATCCCGCCGAGTCTAATACAAGATACTTTCCGCTAGTTTCTATTTGTTAAGTTATTGATTAATAAGTTTTTAAGGTTATAAAATGTGAGGGAGCATGGTATCACATGATTATAACATTATAACTTAAAAGATAACTGATAATTCACATAGACATGTGATTGTGGCCCCTGCTACACCGTTCTATTTTTGTCTCACCAATTCAAAATACAGTTATGAGACTTTGTGATTATTTTTCTGCGGAGGTATTAGCTTATATAACTTTACTGATCATGTCTTTACCGGGAAAAGCGCCGGAATGCAGTAGCTTAAATAAATACACAGTAGCAACAATATCTGAAGTAAAAGATGCTTCAGTTGAATGTAATTCAATTGATTTTAAAAGCCAGCTAATTCTTGGATTTTAACAGGGAAATTTGTTCTCCGCCACATCAGTAGAATAAATGGCTGTGGCGGAGAAATTCATGACCGATATGTAATTAAAAATTTTCCCCGCGTTTGTGTTGCTACTACAGCACACTCCGTTTCCACTTTTCTGCTTCTTACGAGGCGCCCAATATATTCCCGGTGAGTACTTCACTTTCCAACTACCTCGAAACGGTATATCAAATGAGATTGAAAGCTTAAAGAGAAAGGATTAGTGGACTAACCACATATTATCCTCATCATCTCTTTTTCGGAACTTTAAATACTTAAGCTCCTGGATGATACTGCGAAGGATGCCAGGGAAATTAACAACCGGAAATAATTTTAAAAAAACACGCTTAGGCAATTCTCTTCCTGCCTTTAAAGGAGTAATCTTTTTTAATAATTGTGTAAGCATAGTTTCTTTTTTTTCAACGAGGAGCAAAAAAAAGAATGCCAGTTTTTTAGGAATTGAAAAATTGTCCGTCTCCTTTTTTTAATTTAAGATTGTTTTAAACAAATCACTTCACACCTAATTGTGCTGCTTTTCTTGGCTATTTTACCGTTATTCAAACCAGGTAAAAACCTGGCGATGGAAAATAGCCGGGAAGATTTGAAAAGTGAATTATTATTCAGGCACTAATAGCAATTTGAATTTGCAGAGGACATATAATGATTATTAGATTGGAGTCAAAAACATTCAACCTATTCAATATTTACTCATAATCTTATAAAATCGACCTTGAAATCGTGGTTCTATCATTTTGCAAGGCTGTGTAAAACATCATATTTGGTAACAATATGCAGGTTTCCGCTTTCATCTTTCGCCATAACGGCCCCGTTACCTTTTGTAATTAACCCGCCGAGTCTTTCGACAGGAGTATCAAATGAAACTACGGGATAAGCAGGTTCTAACACACTGTCTACGGTTGCAGTTTTAATTTCAGGGTTGGTAAAGATCTTTTGAAATAAACCTCCTTCACTTACTGCACCAATTAAGCCTTGGCCGTTTACCACCGGAATATGCTCAATATCATGTTCGCGCATCAGGTCGACAGCTTCTGCGACTGTTTGGGTTGGCTCTACTGTAACCAGCCGATTTGATGCGCGGGTATTCACGATGTCTTTAAAAGTTTTTACTTCGAAAAAACCTCTATCCATCATCCATTGGTCGTTATACACTTTGCCAACATACCTGCTCCCATGATCGGCAAAAATCACTACAACCACATCGTCTTTCTTTAGTTCATTTTTTAATTGTATCAAACCCTGCAAAGAAGTTCCCGCACTGTAACCGACAAAAATTCCTTCTTCCCTTGATATTCGCCGTGCCATAATCGCACCATCTTTGTCTGTCACCTGTTCAAACCTGTCGATAAAGCTCATGTCGTAATTAGCAGGTACAAAATCTTCACCGATACCTTCTGTTATGTAAGGGTGAACCTGCTTCATATCAATTTCCCCGGTATCGAAGTATTTTTTAAGCAACGAACCGTACACGTCTATTGCCCAAATTTTTATGTTCTTATTTTTTTCTTTAAGGTATTGTCCGGTGCCGGTAATTGTTCCGCCGGTTCCAGTAGCTATAACAAGGTGTGTGATCTTGCCTTCAGTTTGTTCCCATATTTCAGGACCTGTAGTTTCATAATGGGCCTGGCGGTTGGCGAGGTTATCATACTGGTTCATGTGAAAGGAATTCGGGATCTCTTTTGGCAGCCTCTTGGCAACAGAATAGTAACTTCGGGGATCTTCAGGATCAACATTTGTTGGGCACACAATAACTTCGGCACCTACAGCTTTTAAAATGTCAACTTTTTCTTTCGATTGCTTATCAGTAGTGGCAAAAATGCATTTGTACCCTTTCACAACCGCGGCCAGGGCAAGTCCCATTCCTGTGTTTCCACTCGTTCCTTCAATGATGGTTCCGCCTGGTTTTATCTTGCCTTCCCGCTCTGCTACTTCAAGCATTTTTATTGCCATGCGGTCTTTGATAGAATTGCCCGGGTTGAAATATTCAACCTTGGCAAGAACGGTGCAGGGCAGGTCTTTGGTAATATTATTTAATTTTATAAGCGGAGTATTGCCAATTGTTTCAAGGATATTGTTCAACCACATAGCAGGCTTTTTAGTTTTTTCAAAGGTAGGGAAAGGAAGTGTAGGGTGGGGAATACAAGTTGCAGGTTACAAGCTGCCAGTAACCAATTAGCAATGAGTTACCAATTACCAATTACTCGTATTTATTAGAAATGAAATTATCAATACTACTTTTTTTATCCTCTCTATAACAAAAATGAAAAAGCTTCGGAGGGTAACAAAAAGATGAACGAAATGCGACGCAACGTTGATTAATCAGCGGACAAATGCCAGTATCAAAAAAAGCAAAATCATTATCGATAGCACGCCCTGCAACCAGTAACTGTAACCGGCAACGTACATCTATCTCTCAAACGGCTTTTCCTTCAGCACCTGCAATCCCTTCTGAACGAAATCATCCGTTTGGTTCATTACCTCGTAATAGCCTTCGTACCTCCATATTTGCCTCGCCAGCAAAGAGGGCATTCTTTTTATAATCGCCGCTTTATCTTTCTGGCTTGCTTTTTCAAGACTGATAGAATCTTTTGCTGCGAAGTTTTTTAACGCGTTCCATTCTGTTTCGCCTGCTTTAAACTTCGTGGCCAGGTCGCTTGTTTTTTTATATTCGGCGAACTGCTGTTTATGCTGTATATACCAGGTATAAATGAAGTTGCTTAAAGTTCCTTTCATGTATAGTTTCAGCACTTCCTTGCCGGTAGTTGCAGTGTCAAAGGGAACATATATATCGGGTGTAATACCGCCGCCGCCATAAACAATTCTTCCTTTAGGAGTTCTAAAAGAAGGCCCCGATTTTTTTGTTGTATCGCCCTTTAATACCTCACCGTTCTGAAACCGTTCTGTAACCTCTTCCTCGTATTTATCGTAACCCTGCGAATACGGTTTTTGAATATTTCGTCCTAGCGGAGAATAATACCTGGCTACAGTAAGCCGCAGGGCAGAGCCATCGCTTAATTCAAATTGTTCCTGTACCAATCCCTTTCCAAAAGTTCGTCGGCCCACAATTGTTGCCCGGTCCCAGTCCTGCAACGCGCCGCTTAATACTTCACTGGCACTTGCCGAACCTTCGTCCATTAATAAAACAAGGTCGCCTTTTTCAAAAAGGCCATCGCGTTTACATTTATATTCATATTTCGGAACGTGCTTTCCCTGCGTATATGTGATCAGCTTATTGCCGTCTAAAAATTCATCTGCAATATTTACCGCCTGGCTTAGCAAACCACCCCCGTTGCCGCGCAGGTCAAGAATTAATTTTTGCATATGCTGCGCCTGCAATTTCTCTAACGACATCATGAATTCGCGATAGGTACTTTCTGCAAACTTATTGATGTGAATAAATCCTGTAACGGGGGTGATCATATACGCCGCATCAACCGATGGAACCGGAATAGTTCCCCTGCTGATTGTAATAGGAATTAGCTGCCCGTTACGCAAAACGGTTATCTTAACAGTGCTGCCATTTTTGCCACGCAATAACTTCCTGATGTTGTCGGGATTTAACTTCTTTCCGGCAATCAGGATGCTGTCGTTTACCGCAATAAACTTATCACCAACCTGTAATCCTGCCTTTTCCGACGGGCCGCCTTGTAGTACATTTAAAACATTGACCGTGTCGTAAAACATCTGGAATTCTACCCCGATACCACTGAAATTGCCACGCAGATCATCGTTAACATAGGCAAGATCGCTTGCAGGTATAAATACAGAATGTGGATCGAGTTTGTGAAGTAAGCTATTTATTGCATCGTTGCTGATAGAGTCAACGCCCACTTCATCTACATATCGTATTCTGATTAGGTCAAGCACTTCCTGCATGGCGCTTTTATTACTTAAAGTAAAAAAACCACCTGCCGATGAACTTTCGCGCAGCTTGTAACCTATCACCATTCCTACTACCATAACGATAGAAAATAATAAAGGGAGCCAAACCTGCAGTCTTTTATTTGCCATACTTCTCACACTTAATAAGCCGCGAATTTCATTAATTAAAATCAAAATTGCGCGAAGTTCTTTTATAAACGCTTCTTTTCCGGTAATGGTAATACAATTAACAGGTGAAACGGCAAGCGTCGAACGTTAAGCGCGGCACTGCAACCTTTCCCTTTTCACGTTCCGCTCGCTACTATTAGGTTTGACTTTTCGCGTCTGGCGTGTTAAGCTTGAAACCCAGGTTTATGTTCGAATTTCAACGTTTTACGTCTCGTTTTGGCGCTTACACGCCTTTCACCGTTCACCAGCCCCTTTTTTTTGGTGCCAGCTTTTTAACCTTTCCTAATCATCGTTGCGTCGCAATCCGTTCATCTTTTTGAGCTCCTATAATCTTTTCTCAGTTTATGTTCAGAAATTTAGGCTGATGTATAACGCTTTCTACAACTACTTTTTCATCGCCCAATGGCTTAGTTTTTGAACCTCCAACGAAAATTCGTAATCCAATAAGTAAGCATGAGCAGGTTAATAATAATTTCTAATCGTTTACCCTATTCTTTAGATACCAGTGGCGAAACGGTTCAGATAAGGCAAAGTTCCGGGGGATTAGTTTCTGCTCTAAAGGGCTATTTTGAACTGAGCAGTGCCAAAGGGACAGAATTTGATGAAAAGATATGGGTAGGCAGTTGCGATTTTTCCGAACAGGAATGGAATGAAAATAAGGAAAGTTTACAAGGGGGCGATTTTTCAATTGAACCCGTTTTTATAGAAAAGGATATTTATACCGATTATTACAACGGTTTCTCCAATTCGACTATCTGGCCGCTTTTTCATTATTTCCCTTCGCTCACCGAGTATGAAAAGCAGCATTTCAATGCTTATTATAAGGTTAACGAGCAGTTTGCCCAAAGGATTATTGAGATAATGAAACCAGGCGATGTAGTGTGGGTTCACGACTACCAGCTAATGATCCTGCCGCAAATGCTTCGCAAAGCAAATGAAGATGCAACTATTGGTTTTTTCCTGCATATTCCTTTTCCCACTTACGAGATTTTCAGGTTGTTGCCCGGCGAGTGGAAAAAGTTGATACTTGATGGGTTGATGGGTGCAGACCTGGTAGGTTTTCACACCTATGATTATGCCCAATACTTTATTAACTCAGCTAAGATGGTGCTGGGTACCGATAGCCATTATAACACCCTGCAGCAGGGAAACAGGTTGATAAAAGCTGATCTTTTCCCAATTGGTATTGATTATAAAAAGTTTAAAGCAGCATCGGAAGAAGAGGAAGTAATACTTTATAAAAATCAGCTGCTTCAGAATTTTGGCGACAAAAAGATTATTTTTTCCGTAGACCGGCTTGATTATACAAAAGGGTTGAATTACCGCTTGCAGGGTTACGAAAATTTTTTAGAACGGTACCCGGAATGGCGGGAGAAAGTAGTTTTCATTTTAAACATTATTCCTTCGCGCGACAATATTGCCACGTACACCGAAAGAAAAAGAATGATTGAAGAAAAGGTAAGTACGATAAACGGCAAGTATTCAACTATTCAATGGCAACCTCTTATTTATCGCTATAATCACCTTCCTTTTAATGAACTGTGCGGATTATACCTTGCTGCAAATATTGCTTTAATCACTCCCTTACGCGACGGGATGAACCTCGTTGCTAAAGAATTTGTGGCCTCTTGTAAGGATGGAGGTGTGTTGATTTTAAGTGAATTAACCGGTGCTGCAAGTGAGTTAAATGAGGCATGCCTGGTAAATCCTACAGATACAGAAGAAATGGCTGATACAATTGCTTCCGCTTTACAGATGCCCCTGGAAGAACAAAAAAACAGGATGCAGGTGATGCAAAAACGGCTGGAAGAATATGACGTAGTGGAATGGGTGAACGACTTTTTGGACCAGCTTGCGAAAGTTAAGAAAGAACAGGGCAAACTTACGGCGAAACTTGTTGACAAGAACGCAGTTGATAAGCTGCAGAATGAATATGAAAAGGCTCAGAAACGGTGCTTTTTGCTGGATTATGACGGTACTTTGGCTCCTTTAGTCCGGATACCCTCTGAAGCTGCCCCAAAACCAACACTAATTTCGTTTTTAGAAAAGTTGTGTTCAGACGAAAAAAATGAAGTGTTTATTATAAGTGGGAGAGATGCAGCAACGCTTGAAAAGTGGCTGGGACATGTAAAGCTGCATTTTATTGCAGAACACGGCGCGGTGGTAAAATATAAAAATGGAGGGTGGGAGCAACAGACAACTATTCCTTCTGCCTGGAAAGATGAGATAAGGCCGATGCTCCAATCTTATGTTTTCAGGTGTGCAGGTTCATTTATAGAAGAAAAGCAACACGCACTAACCTGGCATTACCGAAATACCCACGAAGGTCTTGGTTTTATACGGTCGAGAGAGCTGCTAAATAATTTATTACAGTTAACAGCGAATAGCCATCTGCAGGTAATTGATGGCAATAAAGTATTGGAAGTGAGATTAACAGGTATGGATAAAGGAATGACAGCTTTAAAAGTTGTAAACAAACTTTCTCCCGATTTTACTTTGTGTATTGGTGATGATACTACCGATGAAGATATGTTTACTGCATTAGATACAAAAGCCTTTACCATTAAGGTTGGTGCTGGATCTACATCTGCTAATTTTAATATTGCTCAACAGAAAGATGTATTATCTTTTTTAGAAAGTATTATTTCCTAATCTGTCTCCGAGGGACAGGCGGTGACCTGTCCCGACATTTCCTGTCACAACCTTAATTTACCAGCAGAACGTTTACACTTCTTTGCAAAATATTAAAGGCAATTTCTGCCATCAGGTTTTCTTTGTCAAGCGTTGGATTTACTTCTGTTATCTCAAAACAGCAGATCTTGTGGTTTTGCATAAACTTACTTACCAGGTCTTCCGCTTCCCTTTCACGCAGGCCGTTGCTTACCGGGGTTCCCGTTCCTTTGGTAATGGAGGAATCAAGGCAGTCGACATCGAAGCTTATATAGATATCGGTGCAATCACTTAAGTATCGGATCACGGACCTTACAATATTTTCAGGCCCTTTACGCCGAACTTCGCTACTGGTGATAACTTTAATTCCATGCTTTTCTATCACCGCCTTTTCTTCCCGCTCATAATCTCGAAGGGAAATATAAACTAAGTCCTCACCTAAAATTTTTGGTGTAATGCCGCCTAGGTTCTTCAGGTGGTTCCAGATCTTTTCGGTTTCCTTATCCAATCTTCTGTCCCCGTTTTCCATGTTATCTTCTGCAAGGGCAGTTGCCAATGGCATACCATGCATATTGCCTGATGGGGTAGTATAAGGTGTATGCAAATCAGCATGAGCATCAATCCAGATTACGCCCAGTTTCGACGCCGGCTTTGCCATTTTAATACCTGCTATAGTGGCGCCGGAAATGCTGTGATCGCCACTTAATACAATCGGGAAGAAGTTAGACTTAATAGTTTCTCTTACAGCCTTGCTCACCTTCTCGTACATGGTGCAAATACCTTTGATGCGTTTAGCATAGGGAGAAGCAATAGGCTCGAACAACAAGTGATTTTCGGTTGGTATCTTTTCTGATGGAAAATGAACAAAAAAGTTACTCATAAAATCGAGGGCAGCAATTTTTATAGCATCAACTCCCAGGCTTGCTCCGCGGGTGCCGGCGCCGATTTCGGAAGGAACTTCAATTAACTTAATATTCTTCATAAAGATTTTTTGTAGGAAAAGGCAATGCCTGGTAAATTCAAACAACGTCGCAAACTGAAACGCAGGAGGAGTTATTCCGGGATATAAAAGTTTACCGGCAGTAAAAGCGTAGCAAAAGAAACCGGGGTAATATGGTTAACCGTTACAGGCATCACAAGTACAAATCTACATTTTTCCCTCTAACGGATTGTTTTGTTAACAGTCCCTTTAGCAGAACGTATAATTTATAATCATGTTGTTACCCGGGGTAGTTCTTTTGACGATCAGTAGTAATTTTAACGCTCGTTGTTGCCCGCTTGCGCCACACTGTTGAGCCGGTGTTCTCACTTATACCTGTGTCTTTCTGGTCAGCAAAAAGGACAACTATCGTTAAGCAATCAACTTAATCTATATATTATCCGTGCGCTAATTAGCACGATGAAGAAGCGTTAAATGGTGCTAAGAAAATAAATGACCAGGCATAAGATAATAGCAAGAACAACAGCCGCAAGAACTTTGTACTTGTCCCACGCATGCCGAAGCCTAACTTCCTTAGAAAAATTATAGATTTTGCGATACATGGTGTTATCTGTTCCTGCCAGGGCTGTTAACTGGAAACATATTTTTTCTACATGGGGAAATGGCAGGAAGCGGGAACAGAAAAGTATTTCTTCAATAATGCGCCTGTTTAATTTCTGGTCGTTATTCTGTTGCAGGATCAAAATATTATGGCGTGCAAGCAAGTGCTCGATTTGTTGAAATAAAGCGAGCTTATTCATACGATCAGGATCAAGCACTGCTATTTTTTTTCGGAAATCGATGGTTTGGTTAAGAATTGTTTGTGGAGTTACCTGCTGGTAAGATTTCTTTTTTTCCGAATCAGCCTGGTAAGATCGCTGCGTGTTATAATCGTTGCGTTTCTTTAGATCCGATAATACCTGGTAAGCTTCCTGGATCTCTCTAAACTTCGCTTCATATAACTGGTTGCCAAAATTCTTGTCGGGATGAAATTGCAGCGCCAGCCTGCGATAAGACTTTTTGATTTCTGCATAAGTAGCAGCAGGACTAACTTCTAATATTTTGTAGTAATCTTTAAATGACATTTTATCGCCCTGCCAGCTTTGAATGCCGGAATAATTTTTATAAAAATATAGATACTAAAGTAAACAACAGGCAATGCTGGAAAAAAATGTACCACCTCAGTTTTTTATTCATGACAGAGCTAGGTCTTGAATTGCAATTTTCGAGAAGAAAAAACGTTGACGGATGGGTGTTATTTATAAAAGATGCCATAATTCAAGATAGCACTCCAGGGCGACGCACCACCGGTGAAAAACTTTTGCTGGTAAACAAAAAGGAAATTGAAATACATCCTTATATTAATAATCGGGTCGGCTTACATTCGTAGTATTCAATTAAATGTAGTTCATGAGAAATACTGTACAATTATCTATTGCCATCACCGATGATAATACAAAAGATGAATTAATTGCTCGGCTATCCGCTTTAAGTTTTGATGCTTTTGAAGAAAAAGAAAATGAACTGTTAGCATTTATTGAAGAAATAAATTTCGATTCGACGGCTGTAGAAAATGTGCTTTCGCTGTATAAAACAAAATTTTCAAGCACCATAATAGAAGAGCAAAACTGGAACGCGCTCTGGGAAAGTAATTTTGATCCGGTTGTGGTTGACGATTTTTGTGCAATCAGGGCTGACTTTCACGAGCCGTTTACAGATAAGCAACATGAAATTATTATAACTCCGAAAATGAGTTTCGGCACGGGTCATCATGCAACAACGTATATGATGATTAGCGAGATGAGCAAACTTAATTTTAATGGGAAAGCTGTTGCTGACTTCGGTACCGGAACCGGTGTTTTGGCGATATTAGCGGAAAAAATGGGAAGCAGTTTTGTGTGGGCAATTGACCATGATGATTGGAGTATTGAGAATTCGCAAGAAAATATCGAAAAAAACGACTGCTCAAAAGTTCTAATCCAAAAGGCGGACAGGTTTGCGCCTCAACAAAAATTCGATCTCATACTGGCCAATATTAACAAGAGCATTATTCTTGCGAATGTTGATGGCTTACTTTTTGGGCTAAAAGATGATGGGGAAGTGTTGTTGAGTGGCCTGCTTAAAGGCGATGAACAAGACGTTGTCTCAGCTTTTCGTGACAAGGGTTGCCGACATATTTCGACTGTTGAGAAAAACAATTGGATCTGCTTATTATTGAAGTATAACGGGAATGATTAATAAAATAGTTTTGTTAACTGTTCCTCATTTAATTTTGCCTCTTCTCAATTCAACGCTGCACATTAATGAATGAATTTTTACTCATCATATTGTCATATGTAATCGGATCAATACCTACCGCTGTATGGGTAAGCAAATATTTTTTTGGTGTTGATATACGCGATTACGGTAGTGGTAATGCCGGTGCGACCAACACTTATCGTGTTTTAGGATCTAAATGGGGAACTTTTGTTATGGTGGTGGATGTTTTAAAAGGTGTAATTGCCACTTCTCTCTTTGTCCTTATTCCTTATTATATGAACGACGAATGGGACCGTACTAATTTTATGATAGGCTTAGGATTAGCAGCAGTGCTGGGGCACATCTTCCCCATCTTCGCGGAGTTTAAAGGCGGAAAAGGCGTTGCAACTTTATTTGGAATGGTCATCGCTATTCAGCCTCTTGTTGCCGTTTATTGCGTTATTGTTTTTCTTTTAGTACTATATCTTACAAGGTTCGTTTCTCTAAGTTCAATTCTTGCAAGTGTTGCATTTGCTGTTTTAATCCTTTTTATCTTCAAAGAACGAGAACCGTTGTACCGCGTTTTTTCTGTTGCCGTCGCACTAATGGTAATTCTTACGCATCAAAAAAATATCAACCGGATCCTGAAGGGAACAGAAAGTAAGGTTCCCATTCTCAAGTACCGCGACCGGAGAAAGAACAGAAGAAAAAGCCATGATTAATGGTGGCTTTTTTATACCTGAAATAACTTTTTGATTTTTTTAAGCCTTGTTTGTCAGTTACTTAAATGCCTCCATTTTCTCTGGTATCATTATTGTTTATTGCAAGAAAAAAATAGGCTATGAGTAACAAATTATTTTTATCAAGTGTTTTTGTATCCGTACTGGCTATAGCTTGTACCACCAATGCTATCACCGGCCGCAGTACTTTAAACCTGGTTTCGGAAAGCCAGATGCAGGAAATGGCAGTATCGCAATACAGGCAGTTTTTAACGGAAAACAAGGTGGTAAGCGCTTCAGCAAGCAGAGACGCAGAAATGGTAAAAAGGGTAGGCAGCAGGGTTGCTAATGCAGTTACCACTTACTACAAACAGCAAGGTCTGGGAGCCGAATTGCAAAATTACCAGTGGGAATATAACCTTGTAAACAGTAATGACGTGAATGCCTGGTGTATGCCCGGAGGTAAAATAGTAGTTTATACCGGCATACTGCCAGTAACTCAAAATGAGGCTGCGTTAGCTGTAGTTGTGGGACATGAAGTTGCTCACGCAGTTGCAAAGCACGGGTCTGAACGTATGAGTAATGGTTTAGTTCAACAGTTAGGTGGTGTAGCGCTCCAGGTGGCACTTTCCAGCAAAGCTGCGCAAACACAAAACCTGTTTATGCAGGCTTATGGTGTAGGCAGTAATGTATTAGGTGTTTTACCTCATAGTCGTAAACAAGAAACTGAGGCCGATAAACTTGGATTAATCTATACGGCTCTTGCAGGTTATAATCCCCGGGAAGCAGTTCCTTTATGGCAAAGAATGGCAGCATTAAGCAATGGACAAAAACCACCAGAGTTTTTAAGTACTCACCCTGCAGAGGCAACTCGTATAAAAGCACTTCAGGCTCAAATGCCGGAAGCACTTAAATACTATAGACCAATAGGGAAATAAGGATTTTATCCGAATATTGCATTACAAAAGCCAATCTATTGATAATAGATTGGCTTTTTTTTATTTTATCGTTATCATTTCCTACTTTTGCGTCTCATTTCGATAAACCTAAATCTACTTGAGGCATGCAGCAAAGCTTGTTTGAAAAGTTAGAAATAACTTCTGAAAAAAATTTTCTTATTCAAGGTCTCCCTTCCTCTATCGAAAAGCAATTTATCAAATTATCCTACTCAAAAAATGTTACTCCGCTCTTAAGGATAAAAAGAATTGATTTTGCGCTTGTTTTTGCCATTAACGGTAACCAGTTGAATGGCATTCTTACCGAGGTAATTCCAAATTTAAGTAAAGAAGGAAAACTATGGGTTGCGTACCCTAAAAGTACCAGCAAAATTGCCAGTGACCTTAACCGGGATCATAATTGGCAGATCCTGGTACAAAACAACTTTAAAAATGCTTGTGAAGTTACCCTCGACCATTGTTGGAATGCCTTAAGGTTTGTAAAACAAGTTCCTGTGGTTGAAGAAAGAATGCTTGAGGTTAAAAAGGTGGAAGTGAAAGGTCCGGATTTCGATAAGAACCTGGTCGTACCCCCGGCAGAGTTGGAAAAGATCTTTACAAGACATCAAAAAGCGAGAGAAGTTTTTCAAAACCTTTCGGCTACAAACCAGGAAGAATATGTGGCATGGATTGAAGGGGCGAAAAGACAAGATACCCGTACACGCCGTTTAGAGGCAACTGTCGAAAAATTATTAGCCGGAAAGAAAAGTCCGTTAGAAAAATAATAGTTAAATTAATACAAATAAAAAGGTGCATCCAAAACTGGATGCACCTTTTTATTTGTACCTGTTTCCCGTTCGACTTCTATGTGCGACGAACTGAAATTTTTCATAGCCTCATCGTTCCCGCGACCGCGACAAGCAGTGTCACTCGCTTGTACTTATATTTTTTCATGCATCTTTTATCGATTTTGTTATAAGAAAGGAACAATCAAACCTATCTAAGGTTAGAATGATTAGACGGAAAGAAAAGTTAGGCGCGCCTGCGCAGTTTCAGTAATCCTATGCAAGACATCATCCTGTTAATATTCGTACAAAGAAAAGCTTCATAGAAGCACAAAAGATGAACGAAATGCGACGCAACGATGACTAATCAGGGAATCGGTGCTTGTACCAAAACTTATATTACTGTTAATATCTGCTACTTGAAAATGACCGTTCCTAAAAGCCCGGTTATTTTTTGTTCTTCGTCCTTTAATACCTTGTGGATTTTTATCAGGTCCATTTGTTCTTCGAACGTAGCTGCTTTTTCGATGTCCCGTTGATTTTCATCGAACATCTTTTTGATCTTTCTTAATTTGAAGTAATTAAGGCTCATGACCACATCCTGCCTGCTAATGTCACGATTGTTGATATTCATGCCTTCCATTATGGAGTCCCAATTCGGACTTAATTCGTATTGCTGAACACTTAGATTTACCGCGAGTTTTCTTATAATATCGTCTTCGTAATATAACAGGCTTTTGGAAGATGGTTGAAGTCCCTGGTAATATTGATCTTTGTAAATATTCAGCAGGTTATTTAAGTCGGTATTTTCTATGGAATACTGTTCAATCTCCTCAAAAATGTAATCTGCCATTGTTCTTTCCTCATCCCATTGTAATAGGCCGTATTCCAGTAATGCGCGTAACAAGTTACGTTCCTGGAACTCGTCATTAATAAACAGGGCCGAAGTGTCTTCAGTGTCAGAAGGCTGTTGATTCGGTAATGGCTCTGGAACCTCGTTAGTTTGCCTGTTTTCTTCTTTGGTAATTTTCTCCCGTTTAAGCTTATTGACGAGGTTTGTGAGGCCGCCTTCGTCGATTTTAAGAATGCCGGAGCATTGTCTTATATAATCCTGCTGTTTTGTAAAGTCTTCGGCACGATGAAATTTACTTAAAGTTTCAGCAATGTGGTTTACCACAGCAGAACGTTTTGCAGTTTCATTGCCTGCATCTTTCAGCATTACCTCCAACTGGAAAATGATAAAGTCCTTCTTATTGGCATCAACAAATTCACGGAAAGGTGTTGCGCCGATTTTCTTTACATAGCTGTCGGGGTCTTCATTATCTGGTATAAGAACCAGCTTAACATTCAATCCTTCTTCAATAGCCATATCCAGGCCTCTTAATGCAGCTTTAACCCCTGCACTGTCGCCATCATAGATTATCGTAAGGTTATTTGTATGCTTACGTATTAACCGAAGTTGATCGATCGTCAATGAAGTTCCTCCGCTCGCCACTACGTTTTCGATGCCTGCCTGGTGCAGACTTACTACATCAGTATATCCTTCGACCAGCAAACACTCATCATATTTATTAATGGCCTGGCGGGCAAAGTATGTTCCGTATAAAATTTTGCTTTTTACATAAATTTCATTTTCCGGAGTGTTTATATATTTAGGTGCCTTATCGTTTGACTTAATGATCCTGGCTCCGAAACCAATTATTTTCCCGCTCTGGTTATGAATCGGGAAAATGATACGGCCGCGATAATTATCCATCGCGCTTTCATTTCGTATTACTACCAGCCCGGCTTTTTGCGCATACTCAAGATTAAACTGGTTTTGTTGTAAAGACTGTGTAAGGTCGTCTTTAGTCTCCAGGTTATATCCCAGTTGAAATTTTTCAATGATCTCTTCCCGGAAGCCGCGGTGTTTCAGGTAGCTTAAAGCAACGGATTTCCCTTCTTCTGTTTCAATTAGATTTTTGGAAAAATGTTTTTGTGCAAAAGCATTTATAACAAATAAACTCTCCGCAATTTGCTGTTGTTGTTTTACTTCAGGGCTGGTTTCCCGTTCTTCAATTTCTATATTATACCGGGCTGCTATCCATTTTAGAGCTTCTACATAACTGTATTTTTCATGCTCCATTATAAAGCCGATTGCATTCCCGCTTTTTCCGCAGCCGAAGCATTTATAAATTTCCTTACTGGGTGAGACTGTAAAAGAAGGTGATTTTTCGTTGTGAAAAGGGCAGTTTCCTAAGTAATTAGCACCGCGTTTTTTAAGTTTTACAAATTCACCAACGATTTCAACTATGTCGATCCTGTTGGTTATTTGTTGTATGGTTTGTTGTGTAATCATTGTTCTTTGTCTTTGCGAAGATCAATTATCCTTTTCAGATTTTTCAGTTAAGTTTAATTGCCCGGCAATAATGGCATAATATTTTAAAAAAAATCACCTTACTTCTAAGGACAATTTCTAAAAACATATAGGGGGGCATGTTAGGTTAATCAAGACCCTGCGAACTTTCGCAGGGCTTTTGTTTTATAATCTGAGTATGTAGGTGAGTTTATTTGATTAATAATAGCATAAGAATTCTTGCTGGCGGGTAAGCATAGATATGCTGAAAAAATCAAGCGCTTTAGAAAGAGGAACTTCTCTTGTACAACGGCCCACAGTTTTATTTATACCGAAACTGACTTTAAAACTACTGTGGAAAAGTTTCCTCTAATTCTTTTTGTTTAACGTTTATCTTATTTTGTTAAACATGTGAAAACCGCAAATGCCCGATTTTGTTTACATTATTAATTAATTGCAGAGGAAATGAGTGAACACGATTCCTGGGTTTTTTAATTGCATATATTAAAGTAATTCAAGTAGAAAGTCGGGATAATAGAGATATATGCAGTATAAAAAAGGGCAATTTATAGATGAAGATTTAATATCGATGCTAAAGCGTAAAGATGAAAATGCTTTTAGTTACCTGTACGACAAATATGGGCCCTTGTTATACGGAGTTATTTTAAAAAATGTACACGACGAAAAACTGGCTTCTGATATTTTAAAAAAAGCGTTTATTAAAATATGGACGGAATGTAAAAGTCTGGATTGTGTGCGCCAGCACCTTTTCGCCTGGTTACTTTCGATAACAAATAAAACAGCAATGACAGACTTTAAAGTGAACTTACAAATAAAACCGGATAGAAGTTTTTCACCTACGAATTAATTCTCCACATATCATTTAAACCATTCTCGACAACCCCCCTGATAAGCTATGTGTTAAAGTAAATCATCTCCTGATTGAAAGGGTTAAGGTGTAAAAGATAAATATCAACTGTAAGAATTATATACATTCAGTTTTTGTTCTTATAATTGAGGTATGTCTAATCCTTTTGCTGCCAATCAAAACCCTCAACGACTTTTGTCTCTTGACTTCATGCGGGGTTTCATAATGGTTTTGTTAGCGTTGGAAAGTACCGGGCTATATGAACATTTTTCGGAAGCATCGGAGGGAACGGTCATTAATGCTTTCATGCAACAGTTTTTTCATCATCCGTGGAATGGTCTGCGCTTCTGGGATCTCATACAGCCGGGGTTTATGTTTATGGCTGGTACAGCTATGGCTTATTCTTTACACAAGCAACAACAATCGGGAGTTGCGTGGTCTGCATCTTTCAGAAAAATTTTAAAACGTTGCGGTTGGCTTTTCTTTTTCGGTGTACTCGACTATGCTGTTCGTCCAAAAGGATTGTCGTTTGAGTTGTGGGATGTGTTAACCCAGCTATCCTTTACAACGCTGGTTGCTTTTCTGATTTTTCGCTTGTCATATAAAGCACAAATTATTGTATGTATAGGATTATTAGTTCTTACAGAAGTCTTATACCGTTTTACAAACATCGAAGGCTTTGATCAGCCCTTTACTGACCAGCATAATTTCGGCAACTACATGGATTTAATCTTAATGAATAAGATAAATAAAGGTGGCTGGGTGGCCATTAACTGTATTCCTACTGCTGTCCACACCATTGCAGGATCATTGGTTGGCAAACTTTTGCTTACCGAAAGGAACGATAAACTAAAAACAATATTGACGTGGGCGTGTATTGTGCTTGTAGCAGGATATGGCTTAGATTGGTTACATGTTACACCTGTAATAAAACGTATTGCCACAAGCTCATTTACACTTGCCTCATTAGGCTGGTGTTTACTTGGCCTGGGCCTGTGTTATTGGTGGATAGATGTTCTTAATCATAAAAAGTACCTCCAATTCTTTTTAATTGTCGGAATGAACTCTTTGTTCATCTATTTATTTTTTGAAATCGTTGGTTCAAGGTGGTTTAACGGCTATGTTGCGAGCATTACTAACGGGTTAATGGGAATGGCTCATTTTCCTGGCATGCTACAGGCCATTATTACGTCTCTCTGCATATTTGCATTAGAATGGGGACTTTGTTACTTCCTGTATAAAAAGAAGATCTTTTTTAGGGTGTGACAATAATGTGATTGGGGTGAATATATCCACTATTTGATCCGGGTCTTCATCCCCGTAATCTTTTACAACCAAAATTATCGGGTTTAATATTTATTGTAATTTCGCCGCATCTGTCTGTAACCAACAGCGAAACGAAGAACAACTAATGGCAATTACAAGAATAACGACCAATATCTGTATAGTAGGTGCAGGTCCGGCGGGTGCAACAACTTCGATCATGTTAAGTAAGATGGGTATTGCCCATACCATTGTTGATGCCGCCGATTTTCCCCGTGACAAGATTTGTGGAGACGGGCTCGATTTAAATGTTATGCGTGTTTTAAATCATATCGACCCTTCTATTACTACCCATGAATTACCTAATCATACTGGCTTTCAAGCTTCTTACGGTATGCGTTTTATTTTACCAGGTGGTAAGCAGGTAGACCTGTTCCGGAGAAAAGCCGGTCGAAATCCACACCATATGAAGGTTCCTATTTTTTATATATCTAAAAGAGGAAATTTCGATAACTTTTTAATTGGCAAGCTTGATCGTGCCTTTGCTGATGTTCATTTTGGAACCAGGATTACTAAAATTGAAAAAGAAGGTGCTACCTGGAAGCTAACGGGCAAAAAACAAAACGAACAAGTTGAAATAGAAGCAAAGTTTTTGATCGGTGCAGATGGTGACCATTCAGTTGTATTAAAACATGTTGGTGAAAGAAAGATCGACCGTAATAATTATGCGGCGGCAGTAAGGCAATACTGGAAAGGTGTAACCGGTTTACATCCGCAACGTCTTATAGAAGTTTATTTTCCGAAAACGCTTCCGTTGTCTTATTTCTGGATCTTTCCATTGCCAGATGGCGAAGCCAATGTAGGATTTGGTATGGCAAGCAACTACGTAGCTAAAAAAAATATTAATGTAGTTAAAGAGTTTTCGAATTTAATAAAAACGGACCCATGTTTAACTGAAAGGTTCAAAAATGCAGAACCGCAGGAAACAGTGAAAGGGTGGGGAATACCGATGTCGGGAATAGGAAGAAAGGCACATGGTGATGGCTGGCTACTGGTCGGAGATGCTGCGTCTATAGTTTGTCCAACCTCAGGTGAAGGCATCGGATCGGGGATGCTTTCAGGCTACACCGCTGCTCACTTTGTAAAACGCGCAGTAGAAAAAATGGATTATAGTGAAAAAATGTTTACCGCTTATGATCGTGAAATTCATAAGCGTTTGCACCTCGAAGAAAAGATCTACCGCTTTGTAAATTACATTCCTGCAAAGGCTTTTACTGCAGGAATAAATATGGTGCTTTCTAACAAGTTATTTCAAAACTGGTATACCAACAAGGAAATGCCGAAATGGATAGAAACGGCATACAATACACCCATCGAAGTAAATATGCATTAAATACCGAACCTTTTAAGTTTGGTGATTGAGAATAAGATTGATGGGTCAATTTATTTTTGACTGTAAATTTATTGATCCTTTTTGGGTTGCCAGCCCTGGTTTTACAATCAGGCGCCTGTTGTGTCACTCACTTGTACAAGCTGTTTTTCAGGCAACAAATTTTCCTGCTATTCTCTTAATTTACATTCGCATAAAGCAGCTGGTGGGATATTATAATGCATTTTTTTGCACTTTGGAGCTGGAAAAATCTTCAAATCCGGGTATTGATCACAATTGCCCACGCTAAACCTGGGGTTCGCTTATGAGCCGTTGCTTTATCAGTACAAGAGTGCGACGCAACAAAAGCTTAATAATTATCCTAAATTATGGTACCAATTCTTCCTCAAAACTTATACAAAAACAAAAAGGACCGCGATGAACGGCCCTTTTTTTATAACAGAATATGCGATTTCATCCTAA
>JAQBNO010000119.1 GCA_028288485.1 Segetibacter sp. | reverse complement strand
GTAGCAGCTTCCGTAATAAAAAATCCCCTTTTAAAAGGGGATTGAGTTTCAATTACAACTGGGAATATTCTGTAGGCCGTAGAAAGACTATTTCGTTTTGCGATACATTGCGTTGATATTCGGGCATTGCTGACAGCTTTTCCCATTCCGGGTCAGCCCTGAATGCTTTCCAATGTTCGGTTCTTGAATTCATATTCTCAAATGAAGTCATGTACATTAGGTTAGGCATTTTGCAGCCGAAGAGAACTGCGCCATAAAAGACGGCATTAAATCCAAGGCGTTCAAATAGCGGTACTTCCCCGCCTTCGTTGAACATTCGCACTTTATTCCTATGAATTTTTTCACTAGTTCCTTCATAGCTTCTTAGCTCATACACCCTTTGGCTCTTAGGTCCTGTTAACTTTGAGGGCGCAACTTTTGGCATAAGGTCAAACGCTCTAAGGAAGATGTTTTCTATCCTTCCAAAAACGGGTTTGTTATACGCAGCATCAACGTACCCGGTGGTTCCATTTGCCGCCTGCTCAAACCTGTAAACATCTTTTGAAATACTTTCCCACTGTTTCAGTGATTTAAAAGGAGTAAAAACATATACTCTTTTATCTGTTGCTGTATCGTTGGCGGTTGCTTTAAAGATGCCAATATTACTAATTCCCGAAGCATTCATCGAAGGAACATATTGGTATTGCAGGAAACTATCGATAGTGGCTTCCTGGCTGCTGTTGCTGAAGTGATATACTTTAAGCTCAAAATAAGCGCCGGTATTTTTTGCGACGGGGCTCGCAAAAGCATTTATAGTCAGCGCATTTGCAAAAACAATAACCAGTAAAAACAAAGACGTTTTTAATTTAATCATTTAGTTGTACTTGAAATAATATAGGGTTTAAAAAATCGGGCTGTTTACCTTTTACAAGCCGAATTAAATCTTCAGCCTTTTCATGTAATCTGCATCATCTTTTACAGCCTTTAACGGTGTAGTTCCCGCATACTGTTCCTGTTCAACAATAAAATATTGCATTCCGTTTTTTTCTGCTTCTTTTAAAATAACGGGATAGTTTATGGTGCCGGTACCTAAAGTGCCTGTTTCCTTGCCTTTCTGTTCTTTTACATGCCCTAATCTAAAGCGATTGGGATATTTCCGGAACCAGGTAATAGGGTCGTGGCCTGCGGCAACTACCCAATACATATCCAGTTCATAATCTACCAAATCTTTATCGGTGTTCTGCATCATCACATCCTGCGGGTACTGGCCTTCTACCAGTTTGAAAGAGTAGTCGTGGTTGTGGTACGCAAACTTCATTCCTCTCTGTTTGCAAATTTCGCCGGCCTTATTAAAATCATCAGCGGCTTTTTTAAAGGCATCGAGACTTTTTTGAGGTCCAAGGTAAGGACACATTAAATACTTCATTCCGATTGCTGCTGCTTCATCAGCCTTCCTTTCAAGGTCTTGTTTGTAATTACAATGGCTCGACACCATTTGCATTCCCAAACCGTCTAAAAAACTTTTAAACTCGGTATTCTTCATACCCCAATAAATACCTTTTGAACCTTCAAAGCCTTCTAATTGCTTATATCCAAAAGAAGCTACCTGCCTCAATACTCCCTGCGGATCTTTTGGTAAATCATCGCGCAGGCTATAGAGTTGCAAGCCAAACGTATTATTGTTACCGTTCAGTTTCGATGCCGGCTTACATCCTGCTAATTGCCCCAAAACACCAGTAAGCGCAACGCCTGATGCTGCTGTTGCAGCTACTTTTAAGAAGTCTCTTCTTTTATAATTCATACTTTTAAATTTGTGAAGATCAGGCAAAAGCTTTATCTCCTTTTTTGAAAGTAATACACGCCTCCCATCTTCCCGGAGTTGCTACATACCTTTTTGGTTGTTTCTTCACCTTTCTCCGTTCACCAAACATCCGTCAGCTTCTCTCTCCGTCATCTGTCATCCGCCAACATCTCTCTCTGTCATCTGTCAACCTTCAACATTCTCAGACGGCTCCCAACTTCCAACCTTCCCTATACTTGCGTTGTACGTATTGATTTACGTCGTCGAAATTGGTAACCTTCATATTTTCGTTATCCCATAACAGTTTAATATTGCGGCCGGGGAAAGTAAAGCCGTTACCGGTTGTTCTTGGCTTACGAATATCATTTCCGCGGATAGCAAGATTGGCCATACAAAGTGCTTCAGTAAGCGGTCCTGCAATTTCGAAAGGAGAGCTCATTTCCATTTTACCGTAGCCGGCAATACAACCTTCTACCCATTGCGCATAATGCCCGTCTGCTCCGCCAGGAACTCTTGCTATTTTTTGTTTAACCTTGACTTCAGCATTTCGTGTAAGAGGTAAAAGCCGCGGATCAGCACCATAAGTGCTGCACATCATTTTACCTTTTGTACCTACGAATAATGTACCGTTACCACCATCGCCAAAAAGTTCATTAGCCCCTAATTCTTCTGGTCTGTCGGGTTGAATACCCCCGTCCATCCAATGAAGTTTGACAGGTCCTTTTGTTTTATTGGTCTTAGGGAAATTCATCGTTACATGACTGGAAGGAGGGACGCTTTCAGGAAAATATCCCTGTTTAAATTCGTCAACATATACTGTTCCAACACTTGCCTGTACATCTGATACATATTGTAGACCCAATACCCTGAAAGCAGGTTCAATAAGGTGACAACCCATATCTCCAAGCGCACCAGTACCATAATCCCACCAGCCTCTCCAGTTAAACGGAACCAGTTTCTCTACGTAGTCTTTGTACGGAGCTGTGCCTAACCACAAGTCCCAATCGAGGGTTTTAGGAATTTCGGCTTTTGCATTTGACCAGGGAATTCCCTGTGGCCAAACAGGCCTGTTAGTCCAGGAATAGATTGTATGAACGTTGCCAATTACGCCGGCATCGTACCATTCCATCAATTGCCTTACACCGTCACCTGAAGCACCCTGGTTTCCCATTTGTGTAACTACTTTATGGCGCTTTGCTGCATCGGTTAATACACGTGCTTCATATACATCGTGCGTTAGTGGTTTTTGAACGTACACGTGTTTGCCCAATTGCATGGCTGCCAAAGTAGCTACTGCATGTGTATGGTCGGGAGTTGACACAGACACGGCGTCGAAATTCTTGGATTCCTTTTCTAACATCTGGCGCCAGTCTTTATAATATTTTGCTTTAGGAAAATTCTTAACTGTGGTTGCGGCTCTTTTATCGTCAACATCGCACAGGTAAGCAATATCGGCTTTGCCACTTTTTGCAAACATGGCAATATCGCTTTCACCTTTGCCGCCGACACCTATGGCTGCTACCACTAAACGGTCGCTTGGGGCAAGGTAGCCTTTACCACCTAAAACATGCCGCGGAACTATCATAATACCTGCTGCGGCTATCGCACTATTCTTTAAAAAATTTCTCCTGGAGTTCTCCGTAGAACCAGATTTTTCATTTTCATTCATACTATTGAAAATTGAATATTTAAAAATGTTGCTTTCGTTGTTGCCCTTTATCCATCAAACCCGTGAGGGCTGCTGCATATCGCACTTCGGTACAAGAGTGCGACGCAACGATGAAAAATAGTAGCAATACGGTTGGGTTCAAAAAAAACCTTGCACATCCTTTAGTGCTATAAATAGGTGTAATACTAAAAATCAGGTGAGGCCCACGAAAGCCTTTTCTCCTTGTTTGTAATCAATAACTCCCTGGTACTTCCCCGGCACAGGTACGTAGCGCAGAGCTTCCGTTCTGCCTTTCTCCGATGTGAAATAGCCGAAGATGGCAAGCTGTTTCAGTTGTTGAAAATAATGATTGGGCATCGTCTGGGATTTAAAATCATTTGTATTTCTTTCCTGCCCGCGTTTTTCTTTTTCTTTTTGTATATTCTCTTCGTCTGCCTGCTTTTTTACATATGCGTTCGTTTCCTTATCTACCGCAATAAGCAATTGTTTGCGTTGTTCAGGTGTCGCCTTCATAAATTCAACGTTATGCATCTTCTTGCACTCATCATCCAGCATATTCATGCCCTTATGAAAGATTTCCTGGTCATCTTTACTATAACAATCGTTTACCATTACCGTCATAAATCTTCCTACACCGGCAGCTTTAGCACCCGCCGTATCGGTTTGTGGTATGATAGTTTCTGCTACCTCATCTAAAAAAGCAATATTTTCCTGTGTAAACGCAACCGGTGCCGAATCGGGGTTGCCCTTACATCCCGACAATAAAAATTCTCCACCGATCATTGCCGCGCCGGTGGCGGCTGCAACCATCTTTAAAAGTTCACGCCTGTTCATATGAAAAGTTTAAAATTATTTGTGAAAGACTTGCTGTTAAAAGCTATCGCTTCGTTTCGGATAACTAACGTCTACAAATTTCCTTTTTTTAATTCCTTTACTGCAAAATCAGCAGCCCTTGCTGTCATTGCCATGTAAGTTAATGATGGATTAACGCACGAGGCCGATGTCATGAATGATCCATCCGTTACAAATACATTTTGGCAGTCCCATACTTGATTATTGCTGTTTAATACAGATGTTTTAGGGTCTCTACCCATTCTCGCAGTTCCCATTTCGTGTATTCCCCAACCTGGTTCACAGCCGTCATCATGACCTTTTACATCTCTAACACCGGCAGCCTCAAGCATTTCAACAGCATCGGCAACTATGTCTTTCCGCATGTTTATTTCATTTTCCTTGAATTCGACATCGAACTCAAGCACGGGGATATTCCACTTGTCTTTTTTATCTTTAGATAAAGTAATTTTATTATCATGGTACGGTAACATTTCACCAAATCCTCCTATGCCCATATTCCATTTACCGGGTTGCCCCAATGCTTCTTTCAAATCTGCACCGATCGACAATTCGGCTACCTGCCTTGACCAACTTTGACGGCTGCCAGATCCCTGGTAGCCAAAGCCACGGATATAATTTCGCTTTTCGTCGCCCGGAAGATTACGAAAGCGTGGAATATAGATACCGTTCGGTCTGAACCCGTAATAGTATTTATCATCGAACCCGTCCATATAGCCGCTAGCGCCAAGTTTTAAATGGTGATCCATCACATTATGGCCTAACTCGCCACTGCTGCTTCCCAATCCATCGGGCCATATATCAGTGGCAGATCTCATTAATATTGCTGTAGAGTTGAAAGTAGAAGCGCATAAGAAAACAATTTTGCTGTTAAATTCAAGCGCTTCATTGGTTCTTGCATCCAATACTTTTACGCCTTTTGCTTTTTTTGTATTCTTGTCATATACAACTTCTGTAACGATCGAAAATGTGCGTAGGGTTAAATTACCTGTTGCGTTGGCGGCAGGTAGTGTAGACGATTGTGTGCTGAAATAGCCCCCGAACGGACATCCGTTTGAACAAATATTTCTAAACTGGCAAGGAGTTGGTCGCCCGGGAATTGCTTGGGTTAGATTGGCAACCCGCCCAATAATCATCGTTCTTTTATTATTATAATGTTCTTTTATTCGGGCGGCAACGGTTTGCTCTACAATATTCATCTCCATAGGCGGTAAAAATTGACCGTCGGGTAATTGCGGCAATCCTTCTTTTGATCCGCTAATTCCGGCAAATGTTTCTGCATAGTCGTACCAGGGAGCAATCTCTTTATAGCGAATAGGCCAATCAATAGCAATGCCATCTTTTGCGTTAGCCTCAAAATCAAGGTCGCCGAGCCGATAACTTTGTCTTCCCCACATTAAGGAACGGCCGCCGGTATGATAGCCGCGGAACCACCCAAAAGGCTTTTTCTCGACGTACGGATTATCTTTATCAACAGTCCAAAAAGAAAGATTGCGTTCATTTAAAGGATAGTCCCTCTTTAAAACGGGGTATTCTTCAATCATTTTTTGAGTGCGGCTACCCCTGTGCGGGTACTCCCATGAAGGCTTATTGCTCTCTACATAATCTTTAACATGCTCTATGTGGTGACCACGTTCAAGCAGTAAAACCTTCAAACCTTTTTCCGTAAGTTCTTTAGCAGCCCAGCCTCCGCTAATTCCGGAGCCTACTACAATAGCATCGTAAGTATTGTTTGCCATGGCAATTGTTAGTTAAATAATGGAAGAATTTGTTCTTTTTAATACAACCGAACTCAATAAATCTACACGTCACAAATATTTACTGCATCTCTAAGAGAAGCAATCTTATCACCCTTTACAGGAATAAATTCCTGGGCAACGTATCCTTTAAAGCCTGTCTCTTTAATTGCATTCATAATAGCAGGATAATACAATTCCTGCGTTTGATCTATTTCATGTCTCCCGGGAACACCACCGGTATGGTAATGTCCAAAGTATTGATGATTTTGCCGGATTGTTCTAATAACATCGCCTTCATCAATTTGCATGTGGTAGATATCGTACAGCAACTTAAAATTTTCTGATCCCAGTTGCTTACATAGTTCAACTCCCCACAACGAGTGATCGCACATATAATCTTGGTGATCGACTTTGCTGTTAAGGAGTTCCATGTGGATAATCACTCCTTTTTTCTCTGCCGCAGGAAGTATTTGCTTGAGACCATCAACGCAATTTTTCAAGCCGCTCTCATCAGGCATTCCCTTTCTGTTACCGCTAAAGCAGATCAGGTTTTTATAGCCTGCTTTTGCAACAAGTTCAATATGGTCTGTATAATTCTTAATTAACGTGCTGTGATGTTTTTTGTCGTTCCAACCTTCTGTAAGGCTAATTTCTGCACCATTGCACATCGAAGAGTAAACACCGTATTTTTTTAACGTATCCCAGTCTTTTGGACCGACAAGATCAATGGCTGAAAAGCCGATTTCTTTTACGTGCCTACACAAATCGTCTAGTTGTAGAAAATCGTAAGTCCACCGGCAGACAGAATGATTAATGTTTTTTTTCAGCATATTTCTTTTGCTGGTTGCACATTCAGGTGCTACTCCAGGTAATATTGTAAACGCTAATGAACCTGCTGCAAGTTGCTTTATAAGTTTTCTACGCTGCAAATTGTTTTTCTTATTGGTGCAGATGCCGCTTTTTTAAAAGCCCGTGTATTTTTTCTGCTACAATTTAATATTAAGGCCAACATGCAAGTCGTGCTGTTGGCCCCTTTAATTTTATTAATGCACCGACATAGTCATTTCCTTTTCGGTAACCGTTTTTGAATTTTTTTGCCAGATAAAAAATATGATAAATAGTACAATTAAAATTGCTGGAAAGGTGATCATTTTTTGCAATGTCTCTTGTCCTGCAGCCAGCTCCAGCGCGTTTCCTGAAAGCCCCTGCGCCATTTTTTCTGTCCTTGCATCGTCAATCCAGTTGCCGATGAAAGGCTGGAAAATGGAGGTAGAAAACATACCTACTCCGCCAATAATTGACATACCCAACGCACTGCTCTTCGGAACTCTTTGAGCAACAGCGCCCACCATCACGGGCCAGAAATAACATACTCCTAAGGCAAATACGATAGCTGCCACATAAGCCATAGAGCCGGTAACTGTACTAAACATATATATACCAATAGTGGCTAAGATAGCGCCACCCAGCAAAACACCGGTTTGACCAAGCTTATGAACAACTGGCCCGGCAAAAAACCTGCCCACCGCCATTAGGCCAGATGTAAGTGCTAAAATGATCATGGCATCGGCTCCGCTGCTACTTAGAATAACATTTACCCATTGGTTAGGTCCAAACTCGGAAATGGCAGTAAGGGCCATGCAGATAAATAAGAATATATAAAGGGGGCTTACCATAGACTTGAAGTTTTCGGCAAGAGAGTTTGCTCCTTCCACTTGTGGTTTTGGGAAAGTTTTGCCAAAAAATAAAATAGCATAGATAACAGCCGGAATCAATGTAACCCACATTTGTGCTTGCCAGGAAAGTCCAAAGTCGGTCATGAACTTCGAGATAAGGGCTCCAAGAAAGATGCCGCCGGGGAACCACATATGGAATCTATTCAGCATTTTGTTCATAGTAGTGCTCCCGGAATACATGTCTGCAATCATGGGATTACAGGCAGCTTCAGTACATCCGTTGCCGAAACCGATAAAAAGCGTGGAAATAAGTAAGGTTGTAAAGCCACCGGCATATATAGTCATTATGATGCCTATTGCATGGGCAACAAACGCAACCCTCATAATATTTGCAGGACCAAAAGTATGGTACACCAAGCCTCCGATAATCATAGAAATAGGAAATCCGAGGAACCACATGGAATTGATAAATCCGAGTTGTTCGGCAGACAGGCCAAAGCTCTCACCCAGTTGGGGCAGAATTCCTGCGCGGATAGAAAAAGTAAAGGCAGTAGTGATGAGTGCAAAGCAACTCCCGTTAAACAAAGCGCTTCTATTAACGTTTTCGTTCATTAAATTGGGTTTTAAAGTTTGAAGTTTTGATATTTGATTACGCGGAAAATTAGGATAAAAATAATTTCGTAACGAATAAGCACTACCAGTATTTAATGGTCTACGAGTCGTACAATTCGTGCCTCTACGGTCGGTGACAACGAGGTGATTAATATCGACAGCCTGCCTGCAACAAAGAGTGAATTCCTGTTGTTAGATTTCATAATTTTTCAGCAATTAGTATTGTTTTGAAATGGTTGAACGAGAAGGCTGCATTAATACCAGGAAAAGCTATCTTATAGAAGTAAGATGTGTTGTTTTGCATTCGTTAGAGATTAGAGAGAAAATTTGAAGGAATAAATGTAGTATTTAAAGGCATACGTTTACTTACCGCAGGAAAAAAATTATTTTAAAAGGAAGATTATCAATTTGAATTACCTATAATTTTGATGTGCATTATTCTTCGCAAGCGTGCGCGGGCTATTGTTTTCAACCTTCAAAAGTTCTGGCAAAAAAGAAGACCGCCACTTTTACTGCGGCGTTGGTATTTATGCATTTCCTATATGTTGCTCAGCCTACTTTACCAATTGCCGGAGGGGAAGGCCAGATTGAAATGTTGTTGAGGAAGAGGGAAGCCGGATAATGATGGCGCGGTTTTGTTGAAGTATAAAGCGGGGTTTTAAAAGTGGTCTTAAAGAAATTAAGAAACCAGAGGTGCAACAAATGTTGCCGTACAAGTGAGTGACACAACGATGTTGAAAGATGATAGAAAGCCGGTTACAAAAAAACCAATACTTTTAGCCCCTAAGCTATCGCGATAAAACATGTTATTTCGAAATATATTATTGTAATAAGTAATTTCTCACCAGTAAAATTTAAGGGTGTTCGCGTATGAAAACGATTAAAGGTCCCGGTATTTTTTTAGCACAATTTCTTGGCGATCAGCCACCTTTCAACGACTTAAAAAGTATTTGCACCTGGGCAAAAAGCTTAGGCTTTGTTGGTGTGCAAATACCAACCTGGGACGCAAGATGTATTGACCTGCAAAAAGCAGCAGAAAGTAAAACGTATGCAGATGAGTTGAAAGGTTTAATTAATGAATGTGGCCTGGAAATAACAGAGCTGTCTACCCACTTGCAGGGACAACTCGTTGCTACACATCCTGCGTTCGATGTGATGTTCGATGGTTTTGCCCCTGAGGGAATTAGAAATAATCCAAAAGCAAGAACCGAGTGGGCAGTTCAACAGGTTAAGTATGCAGCTAAAGCATCTCAAAATTTAGGACTGAATGCAAGCGCCACTTTCAGCGGCTCTTTGCTTTGGCATACCTTTTATCCATGGCCTCAACGACCAGCAGGGTTGGTGGATACGGGATTTGGCGAACTGGCAAAGCGTTGGTTGCCTATATTGAATGAATATGAAGAATGCGGGGTGGATCTTTGTTATGAAATACACCCGGGTGAAGATCTTCATGATGGTATTACTTACGAGATGTTCTTAGAAAAGGTAAATAATCATTCAAGAGCCTGTTTATTATACGATCCTTCTCACTTCATTTTACAGTGCCTCGACTACCTGGAGTATATAGATAATTATCATGAACGCATAAGAGCATTTCACGTGAAAGATGCGGAATTTAATCCCACAGGAAAGCAGGGTGTTTATGGTGGTTATCAAAGCTGGATCAACCGCGCCGGACGTTTCCGTTCGACAGGCGACGGGCAAGTTGATTTTAAAGCAGTCTTCAGCAAACTCTCTGCATACGATTATTCCGGATGGGCTGTTATGGAGTGGGAGTGTGCGATAAAACATCCTGAAGATGGTGCAAGGGAAGGTGCAGTTTTTATAAAAGATCATATCATAAGAGTTACTGAAAAGGCGTTTGATGATTTTGCGGGAACCGGCAGCGACGAGCAGCTAAACAGGAGTATATTAGGATTGTCATAAATATTATTCAAAAAATTTAAAACTACTGTAGAAATGAAAAAGTTATTTATTGTTCTATCATTTAGCGGTTTAGGGTTATTAGTAAGCTGTGGCGGCGGAGAAGAGAAAAACGCTGAAACAGAGGCCCGAAAAGACCAGGCAGAAGCAGCACCTGAACCAGCAGAACCGGCAGTTGATGCTGACTATGAAAAAGGATTGGAACTCGTAGGAAAAAGCGATTGCTTTACCTGCCATAAAGTTAATGAGAAAGCTATAGGACCCGCTTACCAGGATGTTGCAAACAAGTATGAAAAAACAGATGCGAATATTAATATGCTGGCAGAGAAAGTAATAAAAGGCGGAGCAGGTAATTGGGGCCAAATTCCAATGACTCCACACCCCCAAATTACACCCGACGATGCTAAAGCAATGGTGAAATACGTACTCTCACTTAAAAAATAATGAATGAATAAAATTGTGGTTCTTTTGCTTGCCGCGACAATTGTAAATGGTTGTAGCTCGTCAAAAGTTGGTACAACCAACACGCGGGCGAATACCCTAAGCAACAAGGAAAAACAGGAGGGCTTTCAATTGTTATTCGACGGAAGTACTACTAACGGCTGGCATACGTACGGTTACAATACTGCGGGTAATGCGTGGGTAGTTACTGACGGTGCTGTAGGCCTGAATATGGCTACCAAAAGCAGCTGGCCCAGGAATGAGAGCAGGGATCTTTTAACAAATGAAGAATACGAAAACTTCCATTTTATTTATGACTGGAAAATAGGTACTAAAGGTAATAGCGGTGTTATTTTCCTGGTAAATGAAGATAAAGTGAAGTATAGGACCACCTACCAGACAGGTCTGGAAATGCAGGTAATCGATAATAATGGCCACCCGGATGCAAAAAATATTAAGCACAGGGCAGGAGACCTGTACGACCTCATTTCATCTTCTTCAGAACCTGCGAAGCCGGCGAATGAATGGAATCACGCTGAGATTATACTGAACAAAGGGAAGCTTGATTTTTACCTTAACGGTGTTCATATTATCAATACAACCATGTGGGATGACAATTGGAAGAAGCTTGTTGCCGGCAGCAAGTTTAAATCAATGCCTGCTTTTTCTACTTTTAAAAAGGGCAAAATAGCATTGCAGGAACACGGCGAAGAGGTTTGGTTCAGAAATCTTAAGATTAAGAGACTATAAGTTTAAAAGGAGTTTAAAAAAAAGGAGTTGCAGTTATTGCAGCTCCTTTTTTTTGGGCCAGGCGGAATTATTTCTATTATAGATTGTTGCGTCGCACTCTTTTACGGCATAATAGTAGCAACTTTTACCGTATTGTGTAATGCCCTTTTAGACCAATGCCATTTAGTGGGGGTTTCACGGGGGCAGGGCGTCGTAAGTGCCCTTAAGGTCGCGTGTGTTATGCGAAGGGCGTTGGGCTTACCGTATTTGTCCATCCCCTTTGATGATCCATTTTTCAGTTACCAGTTTCTCCAGAGCAAACGGTCCTCTTGCATGAAGCTTTTGAGTTGAAATGCCAATTTCTGCACCAAGCCCAAATTCTTCACCATCGGTAAAACGGGTAGAGGCGTTCATATAAACAGTGGCCGCGTCTACTTCTTTCAAAAAACGTTCGCAGTTGGCTTTGTTTTCCGATACAATTGCTTCGGAATGTTTGGTTGAATATTCCTGGATATGTTCAAGCGCTTCATCAATATCAGTCACCACCTTCACGGCACATTTAAGGCTAAGAAATTCACGGCCAAAATCTTCTGCAGTTGCTTTTTGAAGGTAGGGATATCCTTTCAACAATCCGTAAGCCCTCTCCTCTGCAAACATTTCAACATTTGATTTTTCAAACATTGGCTGCAGCCTTTCTAAGAAGCCGGGAGCAGCAGCACTATCCACTAACACCGTATCCATAGCATTACATACTGAAGGACGGGAAACTTTTGCATTCACTACAATGTTCAGCGCTTTATCAATATCTGCATCTTTCTCAACGTAGATATGACAAACACCTGCACCGGTTTCTATAACAGGAACAAGACTGTTCTTCCTGACGAATTGTATAAGACCTTCAGATCCCCTTGGTATAATAACGTCGACGTATTTGGTTGCAGTAAACAGGTGCTGAACGGCTTCACGGGCAGAAGGAAGAAGCGTGATACAATCAGGGTTAATATTATTTTCAGCAAGAACACTTTGAATTATCTTAATTGCAGCGCGGTTACTATGTTCTGCATCGCCACTGCCTTTCAGCAGGCAACCATTCATACTTCGCAGGCAAAGTGTAGCAATATCATAAGTAACGTTAGGCCTTGATTCGTAAATAGCTCCAACGACACCTAATGGAACTGCCAATTTCTGCAGCAATAAACCATTATACAACGTGCGTTCCTCCAGCTTTTTTCCCGACGGATTTGGAAGCTTACTCACCTGCCTTATACTATTGGCGATGTTAATGATCCTTTGCTCATTCAACCTGAGCCTGTCTGTTTTTGGATCGCCCGGATCTTGTTTTGATACATCAAGTTTGTTGGCTTCTAAAATAACAGCAGCGTTTGCTTCAACAGCATCTGCCAGCATTTCCAATGCCTTTACTATTTGTGCATCATCAGCATTTCGAAGAGATGCTGATGCTTTAAACGTTTTTATTATGAGAGGCTCGATCGATTCCATTATATTTTTATTACGCTGAAGCAAGGCTTATAATTTGTACGTTATACTTCATGCAAAACCTTGTATAAATATTTCTATTGCCTGCTAAGGGCTAAACAAACATAAAGAAAATTACGTGTAGTAAGCTTATGCTTGTTTAAAGGCAGTTGCACCAGGATAGAAAGGAGTGATTATTGAGAGCAATTAGAAAATAACGATATCATCGGAATGCGCTGCCAGGGCGTTCTTTTTCGAGATCTGCCCGGCCATTTGAACAGCGTCCAATTTTACTTTTGCCACGCCAATAATGCTTTCTTCCTCGTTAATAATCTGTACCACCTCGCCCGGGGAAAAGGAGCCTTTTATATTTCTTATTCCTACCGTAAGTAAACTTTTTCGGCCGATTAATGCTTTTTCAGCTCCTTTATCAATTTGGATGCTGCCTAGTGTGATGGATCCGCTGGCCAGCCACTTTTGACGTGCTTTTAAGTTTGACTTTCGAGGCTTAAAAGTTGTACCGTGCTTGCCGGATAATGCTTCCAACAGTGGCGTTTCACCTGCGAGGCCAGTCATCACCACTTTGATACCAAGAGAAGTAGCCAATCTCGTAAAAGTGAGTTTAGAAACCATTCCTCCGAGACCTACGGCACTTTTTTCTGAGGTTACAAAACCGAGTATCTTATCGTCGATTCTATCTACCACCGGAATTATTTTTTTCTCATTATCTAAAAGTCCGCCGACTGAAGTACAAATGATTAAGGTATCGGCATCAAAGCCGATGGCAATGAGGGTAGACAGTTCATCATTGTCGGAAAACTTTAGCTCTATATTACTAACAAGGTCGTTTTCGTTTACAACAGGAAGGATGTTGTTATTCCAGAATTCAAGAAATGTGTCTTTAAGTTGCAGGAACTGTTTGCGGTGTGAGAAGTGATGGCGCTCACATAAAGCTTGTGCTACATTGATGCCAAAGGATGAAAAGTATTTGTTGTAAAGTTGTATAAGGATGGGATTACCAACAGCAGCCGCCGCTTTCCGTTCTATTAATGTTCCCTTGTAATTTTTAATAAAACTTTTTCCACTTCCCACGGCACCACTTGAAACTAAAACAACCCGGTACGTTTTACTTAAAGTCGAAATTTCCTCTGCCAGCTTTCGGATGACTGCTTCATCTATTTTACCATCCGCTTTCGTAATAACAGCCGTGCCTAACTTTATAACCAATACCGGTTTTTGCATGAAGTAAAATTTAAACTTCGTGCAAATTTAATCTTTAATTGTCCTGATATGCAGCTGTGAAAGTTTTTCCTCCTAATTACTGAGATACAAACGACGCCAGTAGCAGAATCAAAAAATCGGCTTATTGCAAAGTCGTGTTTTGTGATGGGAGTATTTATAGCAGAACGTGGGGAAAGTATAATAGCAGTACTACGGATGAACGGATTGCGACGCAACGGAAGATTAACAAGCGAACTATTGCTGGTACCAAAATTTTTCACAGCATGTTGTAGAAATCACCCAACTAACGCTTCTAAGCGGCAGTTTGAACTTTTGTGCGGGTTAAAAGGCTCACCCGCAAAGCAAGTTCCTGTATCGACAAAGGAGCGCACATATAGTCGTCGGCCCCCATATTAAAAGCTTTTTGCAGTTCATCTTCCTGGCCGTTTTCGCTAAGAACAATTACCGGCATATTTTTCTTTTTTGCTTCTACGAGGTAATTAATACCTATTGCTTCGGTGATATCTGTAATTATAATTTGTGGGTTTACCTCTTCGATAATTGAGAGTGGCTGAGAAGTGGTGTTGGAAAAAATAAGGTCATAACCGATCGAGGATAACGTAAGACGAAGCGCCGTTGACAGGAACGGCTTTTCCTGTACGAAAAGTACTTTCATGAAATTGGTTTTTAGTTGGATTAGGATATTGGCCCGAACAGGTCGGTTACAGGTATAACTACAAAAGGCCGCCTTTTATTGTTAAAGCAGCCTTTAAAAAATTAAAAACCAAGGTAAACCGTACGTTATTTGCGCTTTGTAGAAGTAGTTGGAATTTTTAATAAACGCTTAACCCGTACTGATAATTCAGTTGGATTAAAAGGCTTTGTAATAAAGTCGTCTGCGCCTAATTGAAATGCTTCCATTACCGTGTCTTCCTGGCCAAGTCCTGAAAGAACAATGATAGGGATTTTTTTGTGCTGATTTGATTTCACGATCCCGATCAATTCGAGCCCGGAGGTATATGGCATTAGAATATCGGTAATTATAAGGTCGGGAGAAAACTCCTCGAGTGCATTTAATGCTTCGCGGCCATCAGAGGTTCCGACCACTTCAAAGCCTTCGTTTTTTAATTTGGCTTCAATAGCCATCAACATCAAGGGTTCATCTTCTGCAACTAAAATCTTCATATTTTTATAGGGTTATGGCTTGCATTCGTCGTGCATTTCAGCTGCTAATTTACTAACAATAATAGCGAATTGTACAACTATTAATACGATTGAAAAGCTGCTCCAAACTTTTCTGACAGTACACGTTCGGCCAATGCATACTTTTCTTTTATTTTTTGTACCAAAGCCGGTATTGTATCGAGGTTAATTCTATTTTTTGCGTTTACCTCGACCTTCATCACCCATTCAAACATTTCGGCAATCTTAATTACCGACAATGAAGATTTGGCATAATGCGCTGACTTGTACAGGTTTTCCCAATCTTTAGCCTGTAAACTCTGCTCAATCTTTGTTATGGTTACCGGCATATTTTCGAGGAAGGTTTGCACCATCGTGTGTATATAACTCTCATCATTTCCCGAAATATCGTATAACATGCTTACATCGACCGCCACATTTTTATTGCCAAGTATGTAAGGTTTATCGTTTATCTCTTTTGGTAACGATAAAACTTTTTCGATCGCATTGCTTAAGCTTTCGATTGTAAAAGGCTTGGACACATAGCCATTCATTCCACATTCGAAGCACTTTTCATCTTCACCATTTAAGGCAAATGCAGTCATGGCAATAATAGGTACCGAACTTTTTAACTGGCTGCGGATATAGGTTGTGGCTTCATACCCATCCATTAAAGGCATTTGAATATCCATTAATATAAGATCGTAGTGGTTGGTTTTAAATTTCTCTATTGCTTCAGTTCCATCACCAGCAATATCAGAACTCGCTCCTAATTTCAATAGTGTATGTTTCACCACCATTTGATTAATAGCATTATCTTCTGCCACCAATACAATTTTATTAAACAGAATATTATCAGTCATATATAGAATAATTCATAAAACCCGTATTAAAGTATACCGAACACTCTTTAACGCTAAAGATGAGAAAATAATTTTAGTTGAATGGCAAATTTATTTTCAGCTCCCTGGTAGTATAAAACTTTTAAGACTTGCCGCACATTCTTATTAGTTCTATTCCAATTCAATCTTGTTTTACGATAAAGAAAATGATCGGTACAAGCCCCCCTTTTGTAAAGAAATAAAATTACGCGTAACATTAATTATTAATAACCCTTGTTCAGCCTGTATCTTTTGACTTTATTTTAACCAATTTAATGACTTCGATTCAGTTATTTTTGCCACTCTTTAACAACTGTTAGCAGAAACTTTTTTAAATGTGTCTGCAACCAACACATTATCAATAGAAAACATTTATGAAGAAATTGTTCTTTACTGCGGCTTGTATTATAAGCCTGCAGTCGGTTTACTCGCAGGTTACTCCGCCCGCTCCTTCCACAGATAGTACAGTTGTTCCGGCCCAACGTGAAAACACAATACCTCCACAACGTATAGAAAAAATAAAAAAAGACTGGACAAAAATCGACTTAAGCAATCGCTCTAACGATCACGTCATGGTTCAATATGGTTTTGATAATTGGGCTGGTACGGTTGATAGTGTAAAACCAAGCGGATTTTCCCGTTTTTTTAATGCATATATCATGTTGGACAAACCCTTTAAAACCAATCCTAAAATGAGCGTAGGTTTAGGTGTAGGAATTGGAAGCAGTAATATTTTCTTTGATAAAACATTTGTGGATGTAAAATCTCTTTCTACAAGATTGCCTTTTACAAACGTCGACTCAGCAAACCACTTCAAGAAATTTAAACTCACTACTATTTTTGCTGAGGCGCCAATAGAATTAAGGTATTCATCTAACCCCGAAAGCTCAAATAACTCGGTAAAAGTTGCTTTAGGTGTAAAGGTGGGAGCTTTGATTAAGGCTTTTACTAAAGGAAAGACTTTACAGGATAAAAATGGCAACACGATTAATAGTTATATTCTTAAGGAAAACGATAAAAAGTTTTTTAATTCTACCAGGCTTGCAGCAACCGCAAGAATTGGTTATGGAATATTTGGAATTTATGGGGCGTATCAAATAACCGGCTTCTTAAAAGATGGAGCAGGACCTACAGAAATAAGGCCTTATTCGATAGGCATTTATTTAAGTGGCCTGTAATTTGAAAGTTATATTTTGGCGGCCACCGGTTTATTGCAGCCGGTGGCTTTGTTTTTTTGTAATAAATATTTTAAAAAGTAGCCGTTGATCGATAAACAAAATAAAATTGTACAGGAAGAAAAAGCTGTACTTATAGGCCTGGTTCATAAGGACCAAAACGAAGCCCAGGTAAAAGAATACCTGGCTGAACTGGCATTTTTAGCTGAAACCGCCGGAGCTGTTGCAGTAAAAACTTTTTACCAAAAACTTGCTCGTCCCGATAGTAAAACTTTTGTGGGTAAAGGAAAGCTGGAAGAGATAAAAGATTATATCTGGGAAAAAGAAATACAGCTCGCTATATTCGACGATGAACTAACAGGCTCTCAAATATCGAACATTCAAAAAGAGCTTGGCGTAAAAACAATTGACCGTAGCGATCTTATCCTCGACATTTTTGCAAGCCGTGCACGCACCGCGCAGGCAAAAGTGCAGGTCGAGCTTGCCCAATACCAATACATACTACCCCGTTTGCGAGGCATGTGGAGTCACCTTGAGAGGCAGGGAGGTGGTATTGGTTCAAGAGGCCCTGGTGAAACAGAAATTGAAACTGACCGTCGTATTGTAAAGGATAAAATAAGTTTGCTACGCAAGCGACTTTCAGAAATAGACAAGCAAGCTTTTACCCAACGCAAAGACAGGGGCGAATTTATTCGCGTTGCATTGGTAGGATACACAAACGTAGGCAAAAGCACGATCATGAATTTGATTAGCAAGAGCGAAGTTTTTGCTGAGAACAAATTATTCGCCACGCTCGATACTACAACGCGTAAAGTAGTTTTTGAAACTACGCCGTTCCTGCTGAGCGATACGGTGGGTTTTATACGAAAGTTACCCCACCACCTCGTTGAAAGCTTTAAAAGCACACTCGATGAAGTTAGAGAAGCAGATATTTTATTACATGTAGTCGACATCTCCCATCCGCAATACGAAGACCAGATAGGTGTGGTAAATAAAACGCTGCAAGACTTAAAAGCTTTTGAAAAGCCCATTCTTACCATTTTCAACAAGATGGATCTTTACGAACAAAACACCTTCGACGAATGGCTGCAGGAAGACGTGAAAGAAGAAATCTTAAGAGACCTGAAAGAGAAATGGGAAAATCTGACGCAAGGTAATTGTGTGTTTATTTCTGCTCTTGAACGAAGAAATATTGATGCCCTTCGCGATACAATACTGGATAAGGTAAGAGACTTATATCGTATTCGCTACCCATATAAATCTGAATTTTTCTTCTAACATGGAGGTTAAAAAAGTTAAGTGGTTCAAGGTAGCAGACAGCAGGGATGCAATAGAATGGCAAAGCAACCGGATGGCCTTAGTGGAGGCAGGTGGAAAAACCATAACACTCGCTAACCACAACAACGAAGTTTTTGCCTTTGCCCATAAATGCCCACATGCCAGCGGGGTGTTGGCAGACGGCTTTATTGATGCCACGGGAAGCATTGCCTGCCCCTTGCATCGTTTCCGGTTCAACATTCAAAATGGGCGAAACGTCAGCGGAGAAGGTTACTACCTAAAGGTGTATCCCATAGAGGAAAGAGAAGCCGGGATCTTTGTTGGTTTTGATGAAAACAGCTGGTTGAACATTTTCAAGTAGCTGTATTTTTTATATAGTTTCTTTGGTACCAGCTCAGAAATCGTTGTGGCGACATTACTTGCGACGCTCCGTTCGTCCGCAGTTTTTCAAGCAACTGTCGTTTTAATTGGAAATGCCTGGTTTTTCAAAATCCGTCGCGCCTTGATATTATTTCCAGAAAAATTTTTGCGGGTATAGTTAATCCCTTATTTTTGCAACCCCAAACAACGAATAGTTGCAGGGAAATTCCTCCTTAGCTCAGTTGGTTAGAGCATCTGACTGTTAATCAGAGGGTCTCAGGTTCAAGTCCTGAAGGGGGAGCAGTTGATAATCAAAGAGTTA
>JAQBNO010000056.1 GCA_028288485.1 Segetibacter sp. | reverse complement strand
TCGCCGGCCGCAATCCCTTAATCACTTCAAAATTTCATTTATCCTGTTTAATTCTTCTCCCGTAAATGAATAATTTTCAAGGCATTTTATAGAATCTTTTACCTGGTCGGGTTTGCTTACACCGATTAATACCGTTGTGATTCGGGGGTCTTTTACAACCCATGCAAGTGCCATTTGTGCAAGGCTTTGTCCCCGTTGTTGCGCGAGTTCATTTAGCTGCCGCACTCTTGCAATGTTTTCTTCTGTAACCTGGTTTTCTTCCATAGCTCCGTTACCTAAATGCCTTGCCGCCCTTGAATCCTGTGGAATGCCACCGAGGTATTTGTTTGTCAGTAAACCCTGGGCTAACGGGGAAAATGGAATACATCCAACTCCTTCAGCTTCCAATACATCCAGTAATCCGCCTTCTATCCATCGGTCGAACATCGAATATTTGGGCTGGTGGATGAGGCACGGCGTTCCCAATTGCTTTAAGATGTCACATGCTTTTTTGGTTTCTTGGGGATGGTAACTGGAGATGCCTACATATAGTGCTTTGCCCTGCCGTACGATTAGATCCAAAGCGCCCATTGTTTCTTCCAGCGGCGTTTCAGGATCGGGGCGATGGTGATAGTAAATATCTACATAATCTAATTTCAGTCGTTTCAGGCTTTCCTCGAGGCTTTCAACAAGGTATTTTTTTGAACCCCAATCTCCGTAAGGCCCTTCCCACATTTTCCAGCCTGCTTTGGTTGAAATGATCATTTCCTTTCGATGGCTGCGGAAGTCTTCGTGTAAAATTTTACCAAAGTTCTCTTCTGCCGAGCCGGCAGGTTGACCGTAGTTGTTTGCGAGATCAAAATGAGTGATGCCGGCATCGAAAGCAGTTCGTAAAATTGCCCGGCTGTTTTCTAAAGGATCAATATGACCGAAATTATGCCATAAGCCGAGAGATACTGCAGAAAGCTTAAGGCCACTTCTGCCGCAGCGGCGATATTCCATCGAATCGTAACGTTGAGGATTGGGGGTATAAGACATAGACAATTAGGAATTTTTAAATTAGAAATTATACAGGTTATAGTATCAGGAAGCGAAGTTGGGCATGCAATTTTGCCGAAAAAAAAGCTGAATAAAACTTCTACAAGTACAAGGGAGTGACACAACGATGTTGAATAAGGTTAAGGTGTTGGTCACAAAAAAATAAATCCGTCGTACAGTTAGCTCTTTTCAACTACTGCCAATGCTCTTACAACTATTTCCAGGTCAACAACTCCCCTGAAACCACTGAAGCCTACAGATAGAATTGTTCCATCTGCTAATCGTAAGGGTTGTCCGCCTTCCCAGCCAATGTAATCGGGTCTTTCAATTCCGAAACTTTCTTCATCTATTTCGTTATTGAATGCACGCTTTTCAAATTCACCTGTTTTGAGACCGGTAATATGAACCTGGCTTGCTTTCGTCCACGCGACCTTGAAAGATTCCCTGGCACGCACTTTATTTGTTCCAAACATTCTTCCGTAAATCACGCCTTCGCTATCGATGATACAAATAGCACAATTGCCATTTGCTATTCTCTTGTCTTCTTCATTTTGCATATATTCAGGCATAAACTTTTCAGCCTCTTCTATGATCCTTCTTACCATGTGTGCTAATGCTGTATTTTCCATTCGCTGATATTTAGTAAATCCTGCCTATTTGTTCATTGTAGTGTTACTGATAAAAGCAAGCCTTTTGCTATCGGGCGACCAGGACGGCGTATTGATAGTTCCTTGCCCGCCATAGATGTAAGCGATCACTTTAGGCTCGCCGCCGCTAATTGGCATCAGGCGAAGATAAACGTGTTTGTAAAAAGGATGATCATTGGCATTTACTTCATCCTTTAAGAAAGAAATAATTACCAGCCATTTACCATCTGGTGAAATGTGTGGGAACCAATCGTGGAAATCACTTTTGATAACTTGCTGTTGATTGCTGCCGTCGGCATTCATACGCCAAATCTGCATGCTGCCGGTACGGTTCGAATTGAAGTAAATGTATTTTCCATCAGGTGTATATTCAGAACCGTCGTCGAGGCCTGGCGTATTGGTTAAATTGACCTCGGGCCCTCCTGCTGAAGGAACGCGGTAAATATCAAATTCGTTATTGCGCTGGCCGGTAAAAATCAGGTTTTGCCCGTCAACAGACCAGCTATGAAGATAAGAAGGACCTTTTGGCGTTATTTGTTTGGGAGTACCACCGGTGATGGGAACCGTATAAATGATTGAGCCGCCAAGGCTTTGAACACCGCTGCTAAGACCAAGCATCTTTCCGTCGAAAGAAATCACATGGTCATTATTATTATTTTTTACATCGCCGGTATTTAAGACTGTAGGCTTGCGCGATGCAAGGTCAAAATTATAGATCAAACCTTCGCTGTTATAGATAAGGCTTTTTCCATCAACCGTCCAGTTAGGTGCCTGCAGTGATTTAGGGGAGGTATAAATAATTTCCCGGTTACCTGTTGCAAGTTCCAGTATCTCCAGGTTGCTTCCAAGGTATTCCCGGTATTGCACCAGGCCTTCACGTGCAGGAACCGTAATGCGAACATCACGGAAAACACCTGTTTCAACAACGTCGGCATTATGCGAACCAACGAACAAACCGACATAAACTTCATCACCTAAATCAAGGTCAGATACTTGCTCAGTTATAAAAGGTTCTCCATATTTTGCCATGCGTAATGTATAGGTTTTACCCTTTCTTTCGAGCTGGATGATATTGGCATGGGTAATCTTTGTACGTATTTCTTCGGTATTTGCACCGGTTGTCCTTCGGAATTGCAGAGAGGTTAAACCATCGCCATGTTCAACCGCATTAACATGGGCTGAATTACTATCGAGGCTTTTACGAACCATCCAGCCGACCTTACGATGTGGATCAACACCATTCCAGCCTACGAATTCTGCTTTCGTATACAGTATAAAGTCGCCTTTCATTTTCTTATACACGTAATGAAATTCGTCGTGGCCAAACCATACATTATACCCGGCACCGGAAATGACGTACTGATCAGTTTGAGGAATATAGGTAGCTGAGCCGGGTTTAACACCTTTGCCAATATCCGCATGGCCATCAAAAATACCGATTTGCTGTTGTGAAAAAGCTGAAAAACAAAGAACAGAAAAAAGGGAACTAAGGAGTCTTTTAAAGGCGTAACTTTTTTTCATCTTAAAATATTTAAATGCAGTTAATCGAGATTATACGAGCGTCGATGCAAGCGAATAGCGATACCACAAACTCCGGCACAGTGGGTGTAGATGATGAGTAAACTTGGGCGTAGTTCTGTAGCGACTTTTATAAATGCAAACATGAAATGTAAAACGTCGCAATTATATTTTTTTGACGTTTTACATTTCACTTCAACTATAGAAGATTGCTTTTGATATAAGTGATGCTTTTAGCGATGCTTACAAAAGGATCGCCCGGGGTAATATCCTGTTCTACGAAAAAGTACTGGAGTCCCGCTTTATCAGCATGTTTAAAAATATTTTTAAAGTCGATGCTTCCACTTCCCACTTCTGCAAACTTTTTTTCCGGGGTAGTGTCCATGTCTTTTACATGCCATAAAGGAAATCTTCCTGGATGTTGTTCGAAAAGAGCAATCGGATCTTTACCTGCTTTATTTACCCAGTAAATGTCGATTTCCATTTTTACAAGGTCTTTATCAGTTTCTTTTAAAAGAACATCATAAGGAAGCGTTGTTCCTTCGCCCTGGAATTCGAAATCGTGGTTGTGATAACAAAGCTGAATGCCAGCTTTTTTTGCGCGCCCGCCTGCTTTATTCAGTTGCTCTGCCAACGTTTTGTATTTATCCAACCCTCCACGCTCGTCGGGAAACAGGAAGGCGCATACCATGTACTTTATTCCAACGGCTGCAGCATCGTCTACTGCTTTGTCCCATTCATGCAGGATAGTGCCTTTCATTGTCTGACCGCCCATTTTTGCCTCACCAAGCACATAATGGCTGCTGGGCATAATCAGGTTATTTTTCTTTAAAAGCGCCGAAAAGCCGGATGGATCCAATCCGTAAAATTTTTGTGTGCCTGTATAAGTTGCTCCTTCCAAAGAATTATATCCTAATTGTGCTACCTTTTCAAGGGTACCTACGGGATCTTTTTGCATCGCATCACGAACTGTATATAGCTGTAAACCGATATAATCCTTTTTGTAATTAAATAGCGGGGGTTTAAAAATTGCGCCGGCTGTAAGAATTGAGGTAGACTTGATAAATGAACGTCTTGAAGACATGCGATCGTTATTTTGATTTAGAAAATTAATGGCAGAAACTTTAATAAAAGTAGTAATGTTTGAAGAATAAAAAGCAAAAGTGGCTAATTTGATGCTGATACGGGATGAAGTTACCAATAGACAATATGTTCACTGGTATTCCACTGCCATTTACTGAACGAATTATTTGTTTTCTTGAAGGAGCCGATTACAAATGGACGGAGTTGTTTAATGTTTTACTGATCTTGTTATGTTTTTCTTTTTTTCCTGATGCCAGAAACAAAAAAATCAAGACTTTATAGAAAAGGCTAAAAATTAGCGGGCAGGCTAAAATGAATTGAAAATCGACCACACCCGTAGAATAAAAAGAATTGTGGTCAAATAAGTCACAACAGAAGAATAGAAAGTGGCTTTTGTAGGACTTACGAACAAAGAATAAGGCCGCGCTTCAGTAACATCTATTTCATTTACTTCGGTAATTTTTATTTTTTTTTAATGGTGTCAATGATTGCTTCGCAGTTCTTAACGCCTCTCCCACTAATTTTCTTAACGCCTTTTTTATAAGGTCGGACGAAAAAAGACCTTTTGATTGCAGGGCGGTCTTTTAATATATTGATTCATCTTAGATAGTCAAGCTTCTGAACATCGGTGAATTGCAATTTACAATCGGGGTTTTAGATAGAATAAGTATTGAAAACGAATGCTGAAGTCACAGTAGCACTAAAGCTTAATCAAGGAACAGGGAAAGAAACGGGATGTAATCGTTTCTTTCTTGATTGTGCGTCGCCTGACCGGAATTTTTCATGGCGAGTTACTTTCTTTTCACCAAGGAAAGGAAAGTAACAAACTTTGCGTAAAAGGAGGGGCGTTAGACAAATACTACCTTACAATAGTTGCTTAGGTCAACGAGACTGGCAGGTATTTTCGCATGCCCCTTGCTGCGCATAAATAGCTTTGGTCTTTTGTCTTCGCACAAGAAGGTGATCAGAAAATATTGTTTAATGTAGACACGCGCAAGCTTCGGTAGGTAGCAATAAGAATCGCTGCTATGGAAAGTTGCCTTTGAAACGAGCGTGGCAACGATTTCTCCTCATAGATACTATCGTTGGTAACCCAAAAAGTCGTTGCTTGTTAATCAATCCTTTTAAAGCTACGACGTAAAAG
>JAQBNO010000112.1 GCA_028288485.1 Segetibacter sp. | reverse complement strand
CAACGGTACTTTGAGGCAGTAGCGAATGTATATCAATCGGGTGCAATTGCAGTGTAGTGACGAGGAAGATTGGTAAGCATTCTAATAAAAAATGCGATTGTTCTTATGGAGCAATCGCTTTTTTATTAGAATAATATCTGTTTTTTCTTACCCGCCCAGGTTCCTGGTTAAACATCGTTGCTTCCGATACATCCCACCAGTTCAACATTCTCGTTTCTGATTCAACCTAGCGCAGCTGTTTACCCTGCGCAAAGCCGCACGGTCGCATTCCGTTCATCTGCAGAAATACAGTGATGCTTTTTTCAAATTGTAAAGCTGCTATCCCCAGTCCTGCGACTACCGATGTTTTCTATATTACCGTTACTGCGGCAATTTAATGAAGAATGGTGCCACAAATGTCTACACGAGTTTTCAACACCCACCAGTTCAGGCTTTCCATTTACCGCCATCGCCAGGTTCATGCGACGAACAGGGCAAAACTTGTCGCTTTTATATCCCGTTTAAGGAAAGTTATTGCAAAGTATATACCTGTAACTAAGTTTAACGTCGGTAAATTATATACAACTACTTTTGTATGTATGCAGGGTGTCCCAACCTATACGTTTATTGAATTAGGTGTACTTATTCCTAAAGCAGATATCGAGAAATTAAAACTAATAACTGGTACCCTTAAAAACGAACGTCACCTGTACCAGACACTTACAATGACTAAAATCCTTTTAGCCATTAGCAAAAGAACGCTGGAATTGGGGAGGCAGATTAGATGACCTTTCAAATATTTTCTTCGCCTGTCTTTTGTTTTAAGGCTTTAATTTTTATAACTAATTCTTTAAAGACCTCGAATTTCTCACTTTCTTCAGAAGTTCTTTGAATTCGTTTTCAGCCTGTAAGATTTATTGTTCATGTATACCTATCTGGAGTCGGGGCCTACGGATTTTCCATATTTTACCGTTACTCAGGCTGGAGGTTGTTGGAAAACGATACCATAAAAGTCAACAACAGCTTTTCAAAATACCAGGCATAGGCTGGTATTTCATTTTCCTCCCTAGTCAAAGACATCCGGCCGCAAAGTGAACATCAAACAGTCAATATTATTTCCTCTTACGTCGATAATATTTAAAAATCAACTATTGACTTTTCTCGCAGCTATATAAGCAAGACCAATCAACGATAGCATCCCTATACTTGCTGCTGCTTCGTTCAATACTACCGGACCCACTTTCTTTACCTTCTCCGGAAATTCTGCCTCTATGCCTTTTGCGCCGGGAAAAGCAAAACTACCAAGCATAGCAGTCCAGAAACTGGCAGGAAGCAAAGCAGCGATCTTTAATTGCAAGTCTTTGTCACCGTCTTTTTTCTGCAGTAAATAGATACTGCCGCTACCTAACATAGTAGCAAGCAAAATGGTCATGGCATCGTGAAACTTTGAATGTGGCGTCCAGTTAGGGTTAAAGAGGTGGGTTTTATTAAGGTCGGCAATAAAGCCTCCTGTTGCTGTTAATGCAGCCAAAGAGATAAGAATTACACGTCCGGTCGAATTTTTTTTCATGCTACTGGTTGTGAAATTTTGAAATATTCTTACAGGCCTCCTCACCTGCAAAGCTAGTTTGCTCGACAAACCTGGAATGTGCGAGACGCCGACCCCGGGCGGGAACGGAAGCCTTATTGTTGCTGTCTGGTCTGGCCTATAAAAACAAAAAGCAATTGCAATAAATTCAAACAACACTAAACTTTATCGTCAATTGCAACTGCCTTTCGGAATTCTGGAACTAATTTCACTTGTGGGGCGGGTTGATTTGGGGTATATCATAAAAGAATCCGGCTGGCAATAAATGAACTTTTAGGTCCTGTATACCAATTGGCTGGTCCTCGGCAAAGTCAGAAATATTCGAATTAGTAATATAGAAACCTTCAATGATAGTGATAACCCCATTGCCAATTACTTCGGCCTTTGTGCCTTCGCGAACGACGATTGCGGTATCTTCTTCTATTCCAATGCCAATAGAGGTAGGATTGGTAACAATTACCTGCGCCATACGTACGAAACGACTGCGATCGATAAAGTGCGTATCTATACAAACGTCCTTCAAAAATTCCAGGCCCGTTGTTATCTTAACTTCTCCTGCTATTTGTTGTACTTTTTTATTACCCGCATAGATCATAGGCGTGGACATAGCCATGGCGCCTGCACTCGTTCCGGCAATTACAATACGGTCGGTAATATATCTTTCTTTTATATGGGTAAGAAACATAGAACCGCCATATAATGATGTAAGTAGTAGCTGGTCGCCACCAGTAAAGAAAAAAGCGTCTGCATTTTGAACCCTTTCAGATAAATCGTCGTCCACAACTTCTCTGCGTACTTTATGGTGCATGTGACCTATTTGTTTTACCCCAAGTTCTTCGAAAACCTTGCGGTAATCTTCAAAACTTTCATCTCCCATTGAACTCGCTGTGGTGACCACTTCAACAACAGGATCATCTTTTTCTATAAGTTTTATAAATCTTTCCAAGACCTTCAGGCGACTGGAATTTTCGTCTCCGTTTAAAACCTCTTTGTCACTACCCTTGTCTTCTTTTCCCCCGATAATTACCAAAATACCATTTGGTACAGGACTGCTGTTAGGAACATTGCTTGTCCACATATTGTTGTCTTTAATTTAATTTTAAAATGAATTCCTTTGCCACTCTTTTTTAGATTTCCGGAACAATAACTGGAACAATAACAAACGACCCTTCCGTGTTTGAACTACCGTTGTTCAACAAACTCCAATAGCTATGTTTCGGCGGTTTTTACGGCGTCTTGCTTGTGTATATATGTCATTTACTACTAATTTCATTCCTCATTGTTTATGGTGTGTTGTTTCCACAGGAGAGACTACATTTAGTAAAATAACTTGTGATACACGCTGCAACAGAATGAGAAGGCAAAAAGCTAAATAGCGGTATTGCCAATGAACGGATTCGACGCAAGAGGAACGGCAAACCCTAAAGGGGCTTTAAAGCCAACGACACGAATTGTTGATTTCTTTAAGTCGGTACAAGTGTGCGACGCAACGATGCTTAATAAAAGATTGAGTGCCGGTAACAAAAAAAACTTCAAGTTCAGGAGTACAAAAGTTTGAGGAAGACCCATGCTTGTACCAAAATAATACTTAGCTTCACAACAGGCATTGATACACTTTCAACTGCCTTTTAAATCTACATATTCATCCGTTACTTTAATTGCATGATTAAGGCTGGCTCGATAAACGAAGTAATAGCTTACCTCGATCATATTATTGAATGGAGCAGACAGAAGCAAAGCCGCGTTGGTTACTTTGCTACCCTTTACCGTAAAATGACCATCGCAGTACAAAAAGGGATAGCAGACAAAAGCTTCGAAGACGGAAAGCGAATGGAGTTGCTAGATGTGATTTTTGCCAACCATTATTTGCAGGCATGGGAAGCCTATTTTAATAAACAAAGGTGTTCTAATTCGTGGTGTGCGACTTTTGATTCACGGGCAAATAATGGTCTTATTGTACTTCAGCACCTCCTGTTAGGGATTAACACCCATATTAATTTGGATCTTGGAATTGCCGCAGCCCAGGCATGCCCCGGTGATAGTATCTATGGCCTTCAAAAAGATTTTGAGAAAATAAACGATGTAATTTCCACCCTAATGCAAGGTGTACAGGATGATTTGACTGAAGTGTGGCCTCCCTTAAGATTTTTTGCGGGTATAGCAAACCATCGGCACGAACCAATATTAAACTTTAGTATGGATGCTGCAAGAAAAGCTTCGTGGGCTAATGCAGTAGCATTGTCTGTTGCAACAGGAGAGGCAAAGAAAAATTACATAAACAGGATGGATAATTCAGTTGTAATTCTTGCAAACCGCATCATAAACCCAGGTTTCGCAGTTCGTTTTATTTTGTCACCGGTAAGGGCTATGGAAAATGATAAGGTCAGCGATATAATAGAGATGCTTTATTAGTTGCTCCTTACGCCCCGAACTGCCGCAAGTGATGATCAAGATGTTTATACATGCCTGTTGCCCATTCTGTTGGAGTGAGTTTCCCAAAAAATGAATGCGGGTGAGTAGTAACCTTTGCTGCCCCGCCTTTCGAAAATTGAGCGATCAATTCAATCAGCTGTGCTTTTTCCTTTTCAAAATTCCGCTGGTCGATAACGATAAAGCTTTTATCGGTAGGCGTATTCTTCCTCAGGGGTTTTTCGTTCGTAAAAACAGACTTAATGAAAGGGCCGATAATTCTGCCGATAAACATGCGCGGCGGTGACTTTAAGCCAACAGCTACTTCTAATGCCGCAGTGCAATGCGCAAGCATTTGTGCTACCTCCATTTTACCCCATTGCCTTTGCGAGCCCGGAGTTAATTTGTTAATGCGTTGTTGTATTTCCTCTAAAGTTCGGGGTTCGAATAAATTTTTCATTCTACTGAATAATTGGTAAAAAAAGGGTTGATAAGGAAGAAATTGACTCGATAGGCTAGCAGCAGTGCGGAAAATCAATCGTCAATATTACTATATCTTATCGATATTTTAATTTTGATATAATAACAGTTGTTAAAATATAAACGTTATATTTTCCCCTATTGCACTTGTTACTAATTGTTTATAGATTTAGATCCGAATTTGTTTTTAAGATTAGTTACGGAATATGCAAAACACCAGCGTTACTAATTAAGTTATCTATAAAGTATTCTTCCAGATTGCATTACTGCCAGGTCTCCAGGTTAAACATTTTCTTTTTTAATGAGCAACAGACAGGTTATGTACAATTGTTATTTCCTTTTTTAATTAGCCCGCCTTATTTCCTGTATTTATAACACAATTAGAAACAGCATTTTGTATTTCTAGCTGACTTATCTTTTTAACCGGTTCTTATTTAATAACATTCAAAATTCTACATTTTATGAGTTCAAAAACATCAGCATCCGCAATTATCGGCGGAAATGGAAACGGTCATGGAGGCGAAACTTCTTATGAAGACCCGTCTGTCAGTCAACGTTCTTCAAAAAGTTCCGAAAGTTCTTCGCCAGGTTCTGAAACAGAAATCGAAGACGTCGAAGGTTATAATATGTTCAAGCCCGGAGAAAGCGATAAAGAAGTTTCTAACGGCAGAGAATCTTCAGCATTTGAATCAGGGGCAGAAACATCTATGGAAGAAGCCGGTACGTCTTTGTCTGGTACTGAAACCAAACCATTAGATGCGTTCTACGCGAGTTACAGCGAATTAAAAAATGAAGCGCTGCAGCAACGGCGCGAAGTTATTATTGGGGTAGATAATCGCGTTAAAATTAGTCCCACCACCTCTTATCCGTGGCGCGCTATCTGTGCACTTAAAATTACTGCACAAAATGGTTCAAAATGGATCGGAACAGGTTGGTTAATCTCTCCACGTACCGTAATAACTGCCGGGCATTGTGTATACATGCATGATGAAGGCGGATGGGCAAAAAGCATAGAAGTTATACCTGCACAGAACGATTTGCAAAGGCCTTATTTTTCGGGCAGCAGTTCTTACTTAAAAAGCGTAACCGGCTGGACCCAAAGCAAAAACCGTGAAAATGATTACGGTGCTATTATTTTGCCTTCCAGCTTCCGGCCTGGAGATACTACCGGGTACTTTGGCTATTCTGTAAAAGACGACTCCTACCTTATGTCATCTGTCCTTAATCTTTCAGGATATCCTGGCGATAAAGGCGGCGACCAGCAATGGTTTATGGCGCTTAAACCTAAATCTCTTTCCTCGAGAGTAATCACCTACGACATTGATACCATGGGTGGTCAAAGTGGTGCCCCTGTTTGGATAAAAGTTGGTGATGCACGATATTGTGTTGGCATACATACCAACGGGCATACTTCGGGAAATTCTGCAACCCGAATAGTTACTGCAGTGTTTGATAATTTAAAGGCATGGAAGAATCTTGGGTTATAAAATTGGCAAGGAGGGGATCAAAACTGTTTTGTTACGTTTTGATCTCCTCCTTTCTTTATTTACATTTCAGTTGTCATTCAACTCCAAAAACTATGGAAAGAGGAACAGTCAAAGGAATATTACGCGACCAGTTTGGCAAGCCGATAAGCGATGCTGTGGTAATGGTCGTCAGCGGTTCAAACGAATTTAACGACATTGCCTCGGTTTCTGGTGATAACGGTGAATTCAGAATTTCAAACGTTGTAATTCCTGGCCATTATATTTTACAGATTCAAAACAACGGTCAGCAGAAGAAAAAGGAAGTAGATCTTCAAAATAAAGATTCGGTTATCAGCATTACTTTTTAGCTTTTATTTTTATAAGTGGTTCTTTTTAAACAATCTCGTTTAAATGGGCCACTTTTTTATTGTATCGACCTGCCAAGGGTAATTGACCCGCTCGTTGATAGTTTTCTTTTTTGTTGTTATCATCCCTGGATCTTTGTGCATCCCCGGTTGTGTCACTCACTTGTGCTTTTTGATTTTTCAAGCGGCATGTTCGCGTATTTAAGTAAAATGCTGAAATACTATTTATAGTAAAATCTTATAGAAAATTAACAACGGGCTTATGTACGTGTAGAAAAAATAAAAGGCATTGTTATTGAAATAAAAGATGAATGGAAAAAACTTTACAGAAGGTTTGTCCATTATGCGGACGATTGCTTGCCGAGCCATATAATAAACATCACTTGCTTCCGATTAGTAAAGGTGGAAAGAACACGCCTACTGTTCTCCTTCATAAAATTTGTCATGATAAAATTCATGCTGTTTTTACCGAATTGGAACTTAAGCGAAATTATAATACGATAGAGAAATTGCAGGAATACGAGGACATAGGAAGGTTTATTAAATGGCTGGGAAATAAAGAGCCGGAGTACTATGACAAGTCGGTAAAAATGAAACAACGACAAATACGATAAGCATCTTTTAGCCTTGGGGTAGTTGCTGTCATCTGTTACAATCCTGGCTGCCTAAGAAAAATAAATGTTCAATTTTCAATGCTTAATTTGCAATAGTCAACAAAGCAGTGTGCTTTGCGAAACTTAATTCAAGATTGAGCATTGTGTGTTGAACATTTAAAAATGATAACGGATTTCCATAAGTTCATGTCATTCGGTTACAATGGCAATTTCTGGGAATGGAAAGTCTTGTCTGGCTTTGCCCTGCTATTCGACTGTATTTCTTTTATTTCCGAATACAAATTATCAAGCGTGTCCTGTCGCGCTGTTTCTTTATTCCTATGGTTTGCAATTACATTTCTAAAAAATTGGACTAAGGAACCAGCATGATGATCGAACAGGAACAATTCTCTTTTGTTCCAAACATTTTCTCTTAAATTCATCATTAATTGCCGGTTTCTCATTAATTGTCCCAACTCTTCAATATCCTGAAAAAGAAGCCCGATTCCAAGTTTTTTTACCAATGATTGTGTAGCAACTATATGTCCTTCATTATCTGCCTGTAACATTGGGATTCCTGCTATCGCCAATGTTGCCATCCGGGCAGGTATGTTTAAGTCATCCCAATTCGATCTCCTGATCTCGCTGTTGTTTTCGCTTTTGAAGAAGTGGAGCCAGCCTGCATCGTACTGAGAAAATTCTTTTACCCAGTTTTCCTGGTCAACGTTTGGATGAATATGAAGGTAACCTGGCGCCATTTTATGCGTCTTTTCGATCCATTGCAACCATTGGCCCTGGGTAAAATCACCATAAAAGTGAAGGTGAATTTTTTGTTCCATCAGCTCAACTACATTGTGAGGATGTAAACCTATAGGCCGGCCGGGAACAACCGTATGAAACTCGCCGGGAGTACTATCAGATAAAAGTTTTGACTGAGGCTGGTTGAACCAATCTTTTTTTGGGAGGTCGCCATCCAATACGTAATCCAGGGAATGCTTTTCCTTGCTGGTAAACTCGTCGAGCCACCATTTCATTTCATCGCTTGTATAAATTCTGCCGTCGGCCTTGTTGTATAGTTCTATCAATTCGTTCCACGTTCCTTTTTCCATGCAAATGAATGGGCCTTCTTTAAAGTGCCATACAAAAGGGATTCCTGTATTTGCTTTTAGCACCTGGTGTGCTATTGGTACAGCCTGCCAGTTAAGCAAGGCATAAATTATGTCCGGCTGAATTCTTTTTATTTCTTCCTGCCAGTTATCTTTTGAAATGTCTTCTACATGACCAAAGGGCAGGGGACCTACGTAATTATACCAATATGGTTGTTCCATCCATAAGCCATATAGTTTGTGACCCTGTTCTTCAAGAGCCAACACTCTTTCAGCATTATAGGCAAGTTCGCCTACCAGCAGGATCTTTAGAGCATCGTTCGCAGCCGGAGTAGCAGGTCTTTCACGATATGAGGCATAACGAATGACCTCGTTCATGAAATTACCTTTGGTCGTATGATAAATCAATGGCTGGGAAACATTGTAATACGACCTGAAAGTGTTAATACCACCAACAGGTTCCTGCATGATCTTGTAACGCTGGTTCGGATGATCGACCCACTCACACGTTAATTGCCCGGTTCCTATTTGCTCACCTTTCAGTTTGTTCCAAAATAGCCGGTTTAAATCATCACTTTCAAGTTCATTCCTTTCCATCCATTGGTCTTCGGTTTTCTTATGCATTACCTGCACCAGTTGCAGCCAGGTATTGCCGATAATACCTTCTGATTTCCTGTTGTAAAAATGGCGGATGGATGAATAGGACAAAACTGCCTTTTGATTTTCCTGCAACCCATTATACAACGACTGCAAATGGTCTTTATAATAAACATCGTCAGAAGGGAGATAGGCGATGTAAGAACCTTTTGCTTTCGAAATGCCAAAATTAAGGCAAGCTCCGAGGCCTTTATTGTGCTCGTTTGTGTAATAATGAATTCTTTCATCCTGCAAATAATCATGTATCATTTGCGCGGTTGCATCGGGAGAAGCATCATTTATAATAATCAATTCCCAATTAGTTAAACTCTGCGCGAGTAAAGATGCAATTGCCCTTTTGATAAACAGTTCATGTTTAAAAGTTGGCATTATCACGGTAACCACTGGGTTCATCATATCCTTGTCCTATTAATTGTTGAGCTTCTTAAATTGATTTCGTTGGTTGCTGTTGGTTGCCTCACCAACAATCCCCATTCGCCTTTATCATAGTTGGTCGCGCGACCAATAATTAGCTTTACATCCACTTATATTTCCAAATATTCCGGTGCATTCACTGTTCTATCCGGAACTGTTGTTTCCAGTTCCTGGTGATAAACACCGCTTGGAATAATGCCGCAGCCACCAAATTTTTTCATTACCCTTAATTGCGCTAAAACATCTTCGCCGCAATGTTTTTCGGGTAAGTCTTTCCAAAATGAAAAGCCGCCAACTTCTTTCAGTTTTTCGGTGTCGTACATCACGCATCCACCAATCCATGCTACTTTGTACAAAATTGGATTATCGGGTGTTGCCTTGAAATTTTGCTCAACATGGTAAATGTTTGCGGCGTTATGCAGCCGATATCTTTCCCATTCGGTGCTTTTAGGAATAATAGTTTCAGGCGTAACATTGCCCTGCCATAATTCGATCTGCTGCTGGTGCGGACGAACATCATTTTGATAACTTAAACCAATAACTGCACAACCAACAAAGCCCATTGATTCTTTTTCCAGCGTTTGTTTCATATTCCTTACTACGAAGCTGTCGAGAATTAAGTCGTCATCTATAAAAAGGCTGTATGTAGAAGTTGACTGTTCGAGCAGGAATTGCCGTTGCTGTGCCATGCCTCTTGCCGGAAGATTTTTTAGAATAGAAACAGTGCAACCTTTGTTTTGTAAAAGTCTTTTGATGGTTTGTATTGTCTGGTCCTCTTCTAAAGCATTGTCTGGCGATTGGTCGGAAATAACAATGTGAAACGGAATTTCGGTTTGATAGTACAGGCTCGTTAGTGTAACCGCTAAAGCCTTTAATCTTTTATAAGTAGGTATAAGTATATGCATAACCCCAACCCCTAAAGGGGCTTTACCCTAAATCCCTAAAGGGACTTAAGAAATTTACAAATGATGTTTAATGCCCTGGAATTGTTGTAGGGGCTTTAAATAGAATGTGAACCAAAGAACCATTTTTTGTTGCGGCAGAAGTGTGCGACGCAACGGAAGTATCGGCAGCGATATAAAGCCTGGTACCAAAAAAGAATTCTAATTAAGACCCGCCTTTGCATAACCATTAACCGTTACATCAATTTCAACCTCGTGGTTGATGTCGCGAATCCTGTTTATTATTTGGGTAGTGGAATGTTCTTCCAAATACGGAACAATCTTAACCTGGCAACCTAACTTCTTTAATAAAGGAGCTTCGGGAATCGAGGTTTCAGAATAATTACCGCCTTTTACAAACACGTGGGGATGAACTTCTTTAATTAAGTGAACCGGGCTCTCTTCTTCAAAAGCGATTAAATAATCAACGCTCTGCAGCCCTGCTAAAACGGTAATGCGATCTTCTAAATTATTGATCGGCCTTTCGGGGCCTTTCAATTTTCTAATGCTGTTGTCGTTGTTCACCCCTACTATCAGCACGTCGCCGGCTTCTCTCGCCTTGTTGAGCAAAGCAATATGACCTTTATGAATAATATCGAAACACCCGTTGGTGAACACAATTTTTTTGCCCTGCTTTTTAAGGTCATTGACTATTTCCGTCAATTGCTCTGTCATAGAAATGAACTTGGGAACAGCAGTGAAATAAGCCTTCAACTCATTGTTAGTACAACCCACGGTTCCATCTTTTTGAACGACAACTGCTGCCGCCGCCGCAGCAATCTGGGCAGCCACATCTCCTTTAACTTTTGACGCAAGTGCAAGCGCCATGGCACTTATAAAAGTGTCGCCGGCGCCTATCGCCCTCTTATTATCCTGCGGTACTGCAACTATCCTGAAAGGCTCTTTTCCTTTTTCGAGGAAAAGAACGCCATCAACATCCAGCGTTACCGCAACTTTATGTGCGCCTGTTATTTCGTGCAGTTTTTTGGTGTACTGTAAAACCTGGTCAGCCCGGTTGTGGAGACATTTGTCAATATGCAGCAATTTTATAGTTTCCTCGTAATTAGGTTTTACTGCATCCGGCTTCAAAGATTTGAATTTGCTTACATCTCTTCCGTCGGCAACAATGGGTTTATGCCGGTACACGGTGAGTTCTTTAATGCCGTTAATTAATGCGGGCGTAAACAAACCAAAACCATAATCTGAAAGAATGATAGCATCGACTACAGGATATAGCTCCGCTATTTTTTGCAGCATTTCCTTTTCACACGCTTCGCTTATTGATGTAGTAGTGCCTTCATCGATTCTCATCAGCATGTGAGATGAAGCGGTTATTCGCTTCTTGGAAATGGTAACCCTTGATTTGTCGCGCAAGATGTAATCTGTTTCAACTTTATGTTTCTTTAAAACATCAATTAATTCGCGGGAACTTGAATCTTTTCCAAGCACGGTTAAGAAATAAGTTTCGGCACCAAGGGCAGCAACATTGATAGCTGTATTTGCAGCGCCACCGCACTGGTGTTCCTGTTCATCTACGTTAAATACAATGACCGGTGCTTCCCTGCTTACCCTGTCAGGTGCCCCTTTTACATACGTATCTAAAATGGCATCACCAATAACAAGCACTTTCAGCTTCCTGAACCTGTCTATTACGTCGCTAAGTTTTTCTTTCATACGCTGCGTTTTAATGTTACCAGTTGCCGGTCTTTACCAACCGGCAGCCTGTAACCGGTAACTGGTTTTCCGTTACGGCCATGAAGTTTCTGTCATCGGTACCACCATCACTTCCGGGATAACTGAATCGGCTGGCATGCATAGAACAAATTTCACGGTGTCTGCTACATTCTTAGGATCCTGCAATACAGTTAACGGTGTATCAGGGAAACGTTCGAGGATGAATGGTGTTTGCATGCCTCCCGCAACTACAGCTGTAACTTTAATTTTGTCTTTCCTGAATTCGGAGTGCAATGCATGACTAAGACCCAACAAACCCCATTTACTTGCGTGGTAAGCCGACGCATTCGGCCATGCTCTCTTAGACGCAGTTGATGCAATGTTTACAATATGCCCACTTCCGTTTTGCTTAAAGTGTTGGTAAACGGCTTTGGAAAGATTGAACGGTCCAACTAAGTTTACGTTGATCACCTGGCTAAACTGGTCGTTGCTTATTTCATCTACCGCCAGTGTATAGTCGATGCCTGCGTTATTTACTACTGCATCTATTTTGCCATATTTTTCAATGATCTGGTTGATCACCTGTTCTACGTTACTTACATCTGCAACGTTCATTGTAAAACCTTCCGCCTGTCCGCCCGAACCTTTGATCTCTTCGGTTATTTTCGCCAGGTTTTCCTGTTTAATATCGACCGGGATAACTGTTGCGCCATCTTCAGCAAGTGACCTGCAAATTGCCGCTCCCAATCCTTGTCCGCCCCCGGTTACCACTATTACTTTTCCATTTACCGTGTTCATAGTTCTCTTAAGTGTTTGTTTTGTTTATTAAAATAATTAAACCGCGTTTTTATGTTTAAGCCGTAACTGAAATATTTTGAATGGTAGAGGATGTGAATTTGTTCACCACCGAATGAAAAGTATCGATCCAGTCTTGTTTGAACCTTTCTATGTTAAATCTTTGGTTTGCATATTCCTGTGCGCCTTTTCCCAGTTCCATTGCCTTTTGAGGGTTGTCCAAAAGCATTTGCATCTTCTCAATTAAAAAGTCAACATCAGTGTGTACATATCCTGTTTCATCGTTCCTGATGGTAACCGCCATTTCCGTAGTTGCCAGTCCTACCACAGGTATTCCGGTCATCATTGCTTCACAAACAGACAGTCCGAGGCTGGTATACCTAATGGGGTTAAAAAAGAAGCGGTATTTAGCAGTAAAAGCAGAAAGTTGCCTGTTATTAATTTCTCCAAGGCCACCCGCATCTTCTGAAAACATCCCTACGATATCCAGCGGAATTTTCTCCCGAACTTTATTAAATACATCGTAGCCTAATCTTCTTCCGCGCTTTACAATCCCGTTAATGACTACGATCCCTTTGTTTAGTTCGCCGGTATATTGAACACTTTTATCAACCATTACTCCATGGTCAATTACTTTTGAGGGAGTACGGTTATTATCCCACATCAGGTTATTGAAATGCGTTACGTGAACCAGCAACGTTTCGGGGTCATCGACTACATGTTTTGTGTCGGTCGGAACTTCCCTCGGCGGGTCGTGTTCGAGGTATATCTTTGGAAGCGCTCTTTGTTCTTCAGATAAGATGCTGTATTGATCATCAAGGTAATTTTTCTTTGACTGAAATAGTACGCAATCAAACTCAATGTTTTTCACCTCATCTGCAGGCACATCAATTACGTTATTTCCCCATGGAAAGCTTGGTGTTCTTCCACCATATCCTTCTTCTGCACTATTCTTTTTAGGAAGGTAGAATGTGCATGGCGCCTGCGTTAGATAATACAGGTAACTACCGTGAATGTGCCAGGTTAATACTCGTAAAGGTTTGCTCATCTAATTCCTTTTTGTTGTTTTAAACTACTTATACAATATTATTTGCACCGGGTTTTATTTTGTTCGGTTGCCAGCGAAGAACTACTATTCAACATCGCGGCAGCGCAGCCCGTTCATCTGCAATGCTAAGATTTGGCTGCAGCTTTACGTTCAAAACTTATTATTAGTTATTCACACCTTTTAGTTCATATTCTTCGTACGACTTGTTGCCAGTGCCTCCATTTTCGCCCAATAGAATTTCAGCAGCTGCTATAACCTGTTCCATGGTTATATCTCTTACAAAAGAAACCAGGTGACTGCAACTATCAGTATGAGGCTCAAACGGGTAAGGATCATTTGGAACAACGCCACACAAAGGGCACTCCATTTTCCAGGAAACCAACGGACGATGTATTTTTCGTGTTACCGGACCCCAGTTTATGAGGTTAGGAGCCCAATAAAAGCCGATGGTAGGTGTGTGAACGGCTCTTGCCAAATGAAGTGGGCCGGTATCGGCACCGATCATTAAAGAAGCCTTTGACAGAACGACCGACAATTCTCCTAAAGTGAAATTACCGCAGGCATTAGTAGCCACTCCATTCATGTCAGCAATAATATCATCAATTGCCTGCCTGTCTTCTGCAGAACCTGTGAAAACAACTTCAACATTTTTTCGCCTTAGTTCATCTGCAAGTTTTGCATAATTTTCTATCGGCCACATTCGGCGCATATCCATCGCTACGGGATGCAGTACGACGTATTTTTTGTTTCTCAATCCCGATATAAACCCGATTACCGCTTCTTCATCCTCTTGCAGAACCTGTATTTCGGGCTCAAGATCTGTTGTAGTTGCCCCAATAAGGCCGGCAACTTCTATATACCGGATTGTTTCACTTTGGTAATAATAATAATCGAGGTTAAGATCAAGTTTCTCGGCGTTTTTAGAGGTTAATCCTGCAGTTATTCTTGCTCCGAGCTGTTTTATAAAAGGATTTGCTGAAGTGCCGTTTCCCTGCATATTGAGAACAATATCAAATTGCTCTTGCCTCATCTGTTTATAGAAATCTTCTAAAGCCGGCTGGTCTTCAACCTTACCTGTTTCGGTGCGAATTCCTTTTTTTAGGGGAACAACGATCACGCGATCAACAGGACTACGCCCACCGACTAAAAATTCTTTATGCCATTGCTTTCCCAGCAGCACAATTTCAGCATTTGGATAGGTGGAACGGATAGCTTTCAGGGCAGGTAAGGTTACGATAAAGTCGCCGAGTGCATTTGCCCTTAAAATGGCAATTTTGTTTACGTTTGGTAATGTTGGTGGGGTTACGGGCATACTTTCTTCGGGTTCTCTTAAAGAGCTTACTTAAGCCATCAGCGTTAAAAAAATATTATGCCGCGCTTTAGATAATCGTGCGAAAAGGTAATTTGAAAACATGGTGGAATAAGCTGTAACTGTTAACGTTGACGTTTGAAAAGCTATGGAAGTTGCTGTGAAAAACAACTGTAAAAGTAAGTGACACCAAAAGGAATCGATTTCGGATAACAAAAGCTCTTTTTTTAAAATCCTGTTCCGATATAAAAATTTAATGAGAAGTTTTGTAATATGATACAACCGGGAATAAATAGTATCCGACCGAAAAACCGGTAACTTCTTGAATAAAAGAGTGTAGAGATATTTTCACACTTGCGCCCATAATTCAAGAACTTCTTAATATTGCACGAAAACAGAGACCAGTTCTTTATTTTAATCATTTTCGTAAAAAAAGTATTACTTCATACTTTACAAATGCTGGCTGAATTTTTTAACCGGCACAAAGCTTTAATAATTGTTATAATAATGAAAGAAAAAGAAGAAACCCTTTCCCTGGCAGAACCTGCTGAATCGCTTCCTTTTAAAGGTGTTATTTTCGATATGGACGGAACATTATTGGAAAGTACCGAAGCTGATTACAGGGCATGGGAAAAAGTGTTTAATGATTACGGCAAAAAACTCACTTTTGAAGCGTATGTACCTTTATTGGGAATAAAAAGTACGGATGTTATTATCAATCATGTTGGTAAATCGGGTGAAGAAGATGTAAAGCGTATTTTGAAAGAGAAGTTTGATTACTTTGTAGAATATGTAGGTGAAAACCCGATACAGCCTGTTCATGCTGCAGAAATCTTTTTAAAGAGCCTTGCCAATTATCCAATAAAAATTGCACTTGCCACCAGCTCGAGAAAAGAAAAAATGAACATGGTTTTAAAGCAACTCGATTTCCTTCACTATTTCGAGGCGATTGTTACTGGCGACGAGGTTAAAAACAGTAAGCCAGCACCTGATATATTTTTAAAAGCGGCAGAAAGACTGGGTCTTGAACCGAAAGATTGTTTGGTAGTAGAGGACGGACCGGTTGGTGTAGCTGCGGCGAAAAGCGCAGGAATGAAGTGCCTGGCAATTACCGAAACACACCCCGCGGAAAAGTTACAACAGGCTGATCTGATTATCGATACCTATGATAAGGCTGACTTCAAAGAGATCTGTTCGAGGCTCCAGGCCATTTCATAGCTGGAGGGTTAAGGTTTTGAGACCCCTAAACAAAAACGTGATTTTTACATTAAAATTTTAAACATGATACTTAGAAGCACATTTGTAAACGGACAGGAAATTCCGAAGTTAAATACCTGCATGGACAGAAACGTTAGTCCGCCACTTTTTTTTGACGACGTGCCGGAAGAAGCCAAAAGTCTTGTGTTGATTTTTGAAGATATTGATGCCATTCCCATCTGGACGCACTGGATGCTATTTAATATTCCGCCCACTACCACCGAAATAAAAGAAGGGTCGCTGCCTGAGGGCGGTGTTGAAGGATTGGCAAATAATCATTCCTTCGGTTATGAAGGACCTTGTCCCAAATATTTTGAAGGCATTCATCATTACTGGTTCAGGCTTTATGCACTGGATGTCGTTTTAGATCTGCCTGCTGAAACAGAACGTGAAGTGGTTGAAGAAAAGATGAAGAATCATGTAATTGCTAAAGCATATCTGTCGGGCATTTGTAATTCGAAGTCGATCATGTTCGAAAATGCAGCGCTCTGATTTTTTCGAATCAAGAATTATAATATTAAAAAGACTGCTTCGGCGGTCTTTTTTTATTGGGGTTAGGTAGAAACTGAAAATTCGATAAAGATATGTGGAAAAAAATCATAATAAATTCGTCGATGCATGGCTATAATCGAAATAATGAGAACTGCAAAGTGAAAAAATGTAGAAAAAACACCGGCATCTTTTTAGAATACCCGTAGCCAAATAATTGCTCCCGTCAAATTTCTATCGGGGATGTAACAACTGCGATGCTATATGAGAAGTTAGTAAGATTGTAAAAAAGGTAATGAAACGTGTAAGCCTGGAAGAGGCATCTAAAGTTGTATTATGATTAAAAAAATTGCGGTGTTGAGGGCAAATGCGCTGGGTGATTATATATTTGTTTTACCTGCCTTGCAGGCATTAAGAGAAACTTTTCCGGCTGCCGAAATCGTGCTTTTGGGGAGAGCGTGGCACAAGGAATATTTGCAAGGCCGTCCTGGGCCGGTTGACCGGGTTGTCGTTGTTCCTTTATATGGCGGTATCAGCGAGAGAGAAGGCTATGTTGCTGACGAAGCAATATTATCGGCCTTTTTCCATAAGATGCAGCAGGAGGAATTCGATATAGCATTTCAACTGCACGGTGGCGGCCGAAACTCAAATCCTTTCTTATTAAGATTAGGTGCTAAATTAACGGCCGGCCTTAAAACGCCTGATGCAGCCTCTCTCAACATCAATGTTCCCTACGTTTATTACTTCAACGAAACGATGCGCTACCTGGAAGTTGTAGGCAGGGTAGGGGCGAAAACAAAAAACATTGAGCCAAAGATTGAAGTAACCGATAACGATCTCCAGGAAGCAAAAAGTATTATTAATAACCCCGACGATAAGCCGCTTGCAGTTATTCATCCGGGTGCAAGTGATATTAAAAGGCGTTGGCCGGGCAGTAATTTTGCGGCAATTGCCGATTACCTTACTGAGCTTGGTTATCATGTTTGCATTACAGGTCTTGCCTGGGAGAGAGAAATTGTTGATGCGGTAATTAATAATATGGTGTACAAAAACACGGTGCAGGATTTATCTGATAAGCTCAGCCTCGGTGGAAGTACCGGTCTTTTGTCTTTGTCTGCAATTGTTATTTCTAACGATACCGGCCCGTTACATGTAGCGAGGGCGCTGCAAAGACCTTCTATTGGTATCTTCTGGTGCGCCAATATTATTAATGCCTCACCAATGCAAATCACCCAAAACCGGAATTTATTATCATGGACAATGGAATGCCCACTGTGCGAGGTGTCTTCCTTTAAGTTTCACGAAACAAACAACGGATGTAATCATCAAACTTCTTTGGTTGCTGCTGTAACCGTTGATGAGGTTAAAGCAGCCATACACGAGGTAATTGATGCGAAGTTTACAATGCAGGTATTGGTAAAATAGTATTTGGGTTTTGGAGCCGGACGGTTGTTCGCTATTAAGCGGCCGTTGCGTCGCACTCTTGTACCACGGTAGTAATTTTGGCTTTTTTAGAAGAAGGGGTATAGTTGTAAATTTTGGTCTGAGGGCTTTGTAATTACTTTATATCATCCAGGTCACATTCATCACTCACAACCCGCTATTTACGAGTCACCCTTGCCCCTTCACCTACTTACGATGCCTGCCTTAAAATGAAACCGTCTAAGATAATTTCCGTTGTACCGTTACGTTTTACAACGCGCAGTTTTGTAGGATAAAAGCCTTTGGTGGCATATTTTGCAGGTTGCGGAATGTTCCTTTCTAATCCGGTCGTAGTTTTTAAAAAATCAAGGCTCATCATTGGTTCGTAAAATATTACTTTGCCATTAAAAGAGCCGTAAATAAAAGTTTGTGTAAATGGTTCAGGATTAGTTGTGCTTAACTCGGGGGAAGTAATATCTGCCCAATGTGCACCCATTTCAGGCTCTCCGTCATCAACGTTAACATAATTAGCTGGTATATAAGCCGAGGCGGGATAGTTTTTAAACTTAGCTGTGTCAGCTCTATAAGCTGGAATAGCCATACGCTCGGCCTCGCTGATCATATAAAAATGAATGTCGAAATGAGGCTTTCCATAAATGGACAAAGGCTGGTGACCGCCTGGGTTCCAATTCAGGACGACATGGGTATAAGGTAAAGCGGAAGACCTTGAGTCGAGCTTTAATGAAAACGCATGTTCATGATGATCAGGGGAAGTTCCAATGGGTACGCTCTTTAACGCAGCATCATCTATAACTACTGCAACCTGTATTGGCGTTCCATCTACATCAAGTTCATGCCGTGTCCAGGTTTTGCCTGAATACATTGACACTTCCGGTCCTTTGAAGGTACCCGATACCAGGTCGTTTTTCTTGCACGATGTAAGAAATGTAACAGTGGAAAAAAGAAACAGGATAAATGGTTTATTCATCTTAAAATTTTAACGGGGTATAAATAATCATCTTCCTGCTTAAGCAGGAAGATGGATGGTGAATGAACGTAAACGTGTTTTTCAGGAAAATATTGTTGTAAAGAGGGGGGGATGGCAGAATAAAGCAGAGAACCCTATTCCTCATTGTGCACAAATGAAGGATAGCGCTTTTGCGGAACTGCCTAAATAAGTTCCTGCGGCACAAGAGTGCGACGCAACGATGCCTGGTAGAATTACAAATGCCGGTACCAAAAAAGACCGCACGTTATAGTGCAGAGACCATAGTAAAAGTACAGTTCTTATTCAATTTCACCGTTCACTATTGCAGTTTCAGCTTTTTATCTTTTTCTTTGCACGACTTTTCTTCTACCTTTGTTTAACAATTTTGTCAAACAATACTGTAAATGGGAGTGAAGGATAGTAAAACAGAGCAATTGATTAAGGACACTGCCAAACGTCTTTTTCTTACAGAAGGAAGGATGCTGGCCACGACCCAGGATATTGCTGATGCGGCCGGCGTTAATCGCACGTTGTTGCATTACTACTTCCGGTCGCGTGATGTTTTATTTGACCTGGTATTCAAAGAAGCGCTGCGGGAATTAAGAGAAAGAATTCAGTCTGTAATGTTATCCACGGCCCCTTTCCGGGAAAAGATTGAAAACTTAATTAACGTTTTTTTTGAAGAATTAATTAAGTCGCCTTACCTCGAGACATTTATAGTTTTGCAGATGAACCAGGACCCGGGTAAATACGAGGAATTGTTTCGCACTTTGCCAGGAGGTGAGCAAAAAATGAAAATATTTTTTAAAGAGATCCAGGCAGAGATGGATAAAGGAACTATACCTGAAATGAAACCGATTCATTTTTTCATGAACTTTTTTTCTCTAATGGCGTATCCTTTTGTTGCGAGGCCCATTTATGAAAAAATGTTCGATTTAAATGACGCTGCTTTTAAAAAACTGGTGAGGGAGCGTAAAAAAGTAATTCTTTTATCGCTTTTTAAAAACCACGAGGTATAATATTTTGTGTTGATTCGGAATGAACATCTCGGGCGACTTTCTTTCGATTTTGCTGCTTGAAATGAGCGTGAGCGAAACTTCAATTATTAATTATGATGAGTAAAAGAGTTCAATTTATATCGGTTCCAGTGCTGTCGTTGCTATTATTTTTTGCGTCGTGCGGCGACAAAGGTGAACAGAAAGGGGCTGCTGCAGGTAAGCCCGGCGGGCCGCAGGCTAACGTAGTAAAAGATTATCCTGTTATCACCATCGTTCCAAAAACCACTACGCTTTTTACTGATTTTCCGGCGACAGTACAAGGGCAGCAGAACATTGAAATTCGTCCGAAAATAGATGGTTACATACAAACAATTTATGTAGATGAAGGTGCTACAGTAAGAAAGGGCCAAATGCTTTTTCAGATCAGTGCACCACAATATGAACAGGAAGTGCGTACAGCGCAGGCAAATATAAAAATTGCACAGGCTGAAGTGAATGCTGCGGAAATGCAGGTGAACAAAGTTCGCCCATTGGTTGAAAAAGATATTATTAGTAAATATGAACTTCAGTCGGCCCAGTATACTTTGCAGGCACGACAAGCAGCTCTTGCACAAGCGAGGGCAACTTTAGCCAATGCCCGCACCAACCTTGGTTATACTTCCATTACCAGCCCGGTAAATGGGGTAGTAGGCACCATTCCTTATAAAATTGGAAGCCTTGTTAGCAGCAACACCGCCCAACCCCTTACAACTGTTTCAAACATTGGAAATATTTACGCTTATTTTTCTATAAATGAAAAACAGGCCCTTGACTTTTCGAGGAATACCAAGGGTGCAACAACACAACAAAGACTGGCTACGGTTCCTCCTGTATCACTTATTCTTTCAACAGGTGCTGAATTCCCGCAAAAAGGCCGGGTAGAAACTGCAAGCGGGTTGATTAATACGGAAACAGGATCTCTGAGTGTGAGAGCGACTTTTGCAAACCCCGGCAATATTGTTCGAAGCGGAAGCAGCGGCGTTGTTCGTATTCCAAGAACAGTTGACTCTGCTGTACTTGTTCCTCAAAAAGCAACGTATGAAGTACAGGGCAAAAAGTTTGTGTATATAGTTGAAAGCACAGGAACGGTAAGAAGCGCAGAGATTAGAGTAATGGAAAACGGGAATGGGCAATATTTTGTAGTACAGGAGGGATTACGTCCGGGCGAAAAAATTGTATTGGAAGGAGTAGCAGCCTTAAAAGAAGGTGCTGCAATAAAGCCAAGAGAAGTAAATACCGACAGTGTGTACCAGGCAATGATGCAGTAGGAAATGCAATTTCCGGTTGCTGTTAGCAGATATCTGTAAAAAGCAAATGCATAAATCCAAATTATTTTTCAAATACTTATAATAGAATCGAACCTATAGCAAACGGTCAAAACCGGGAACTGGAAACCGGCAAGCGGTAACCATTCACCTTTCACTTTTCACAATCCACACGATCATGCTTAAAACATTTATAGAACGGCCGGTACTGTCGACAGTGATATCGGTTATTATTGTAATACTCGGAATACTGGGGCTAACCTCGTTGCCTATTTCCCAATATCCCGATATTGCCCCCCCGACTGTGCAGGTATCTGCATCATACCAGGGTGCAAATGCTGATGTCGTTTTGAATAGTGTAGTTGTTCCGCTCGAGGAACAAATTAACGGGGTAGAAAACATGACCTACATGACCTCTACCGCCGGCAACGACGGTACAGCCAACATCACCGTAAACTTCAAACTCGGTACCAATCCTGACCTTGCCGCCGTAAACGTTCAAAACAGGGTTACCCGTGCCACGAGCCTTTTACCAGCCGAGGTTACCAGGGCTGGTGTTACGACTGTCAAGCGTCAAAGTAGTAACCTTGTAATATTCTCGTTGTACAGCGATGTTCCTGCGTACGATCAAACCTTCCTCCAGAACTATGCGACTATTAATATTATTCCCCAGATCAAGCGGATCCCCGGTGTTGGTGACGCAACTGTTTTTGGCCAGATGGAATATTCAATGCGCATCTGGCTGAAACCTGATGTTATGGCGAGCTACGGTTTGGTACCTTCCGATATAAATGCTGCCCTTGCAGAGCAAAACGTGGAGGCTGCACCGGGGCAATTTGGTGAGCAGGGCTCCCAATCTTTCCAATATGTGATCAAATACAGGGGACGGCTAAAAAATGCAGGTGAATTTGGGGATATCGTGATCAGGTCGGCAGGAAACGGCCAGTTATTGCGGCTAAGGGATATTGCCCGGATTGAATTAGGCGCTTTAAGCTATGCAAGTACTACAAAAACCAACGGTAAAGAATCTATAGGTGTGGCTATCGCCCAAACCGCCGGGTCTAACGCAAAAGAAGTTATCGAGGGAACTTTAAAAGCCCTCGATGATGCTTCCAAATCATTTCCTGCCGGTGTTCATTATGTGAACCTGATTAATGTAAACGACTTCTTAGATGCGTCAATTGAAAAGGTTATCCATACACTTATCGAAGCTTTTGTCCTGGTGTTTATCGTTGTATTTGTTTTCCTGCAGGATTTCCGTTCCACTTTAATTCCCGCTATCGCCGTTCCGGTAGCGATTATAGGTACCTTTTTCTTTTTAAGTGTCTTCGGGTTTACAATTAACCTGCTTACTTTATTTGCCCTCGTGCTGGCCATAGGCATCGTGGTGGATGATGCCATCGTGGTAGTGGAGGCTGTTCATGCGAAGTTAGATCATGGGTATAAATCGGCACGAAAGGCCACTCTTGATGCCATGAGTGAAATATCAGGTGCCATCGTTTCAATTACCCTGGTGATGGCTGCAGTATTTATCCCGGTAAGTTTTATTACCGGCTCTGCAGGAGTATTTTACAAGCAGTTCGGTCTTACGCTCGCTATTGCCATCATTCTTTCTGCAGTTAACGCCCTTACGCTTAGCCCGGCTTTGTGCGCTTTATTTTTAAAACCACACGAAGAGGGGCATCACAAGAAGAAGAGTTTTATTCAACGGTTTTATACAGCTTTTAATACTGCATTTGAGACTACAACCAATAAATACCGGAAGTCGGTTTCTTTCCTCTCAAAGCAAAAGTGGGTGGCATTACTTGGTATAGCAATATTTGGCGGTATTTTTTACCTTCTGATGGAAAAGACTCCTACCGGGTTTGTTCCTAATGAAGACATGGGCACCGTGATGTCTGACATCAGTTTACCGCCTGGTGCTTCACAGGAACGAACCGACGAAGTGACGAGACAAATAGCAGCAATTGCCGCAACGGTTCCCGAGGTGCAGAATATTCTCAGGATTACCGGCAGGGGAATGCTGAGCGGAACCGGTAGTAATTACGGGATGGTAATTATGCGGTTGAAGCATTGGGATGAACGTGGCGGCGATGGCCAGGATGTAACTGCTTTGATAGCTAAGATGTTTGCTAAAACTGCCGGAATACGCGATGCTAAAGTAATATTTTTTGCCCCGCCTACTATCCAGGGTTTCGGTGCAACTGGCGGCTTTGAATTCCAGTTGCAGGACCGAAGCGGGGGCGACATTCCGAAGTTCTCTAAAGTAAGTACCGATTTCCTGGCTGCTTTAAGCCAACGCCCTGAAATACAGTTTGCCTCTACCTCATTTAATCCAAACTTTCCCCAGTACCAGATAGATGTAAATGTGGCCCGGGTAAAGGAGGCGGGCTTAACAGTAAGCGATATCTTAAGTACGATGCAGGGATATTACGGTGGTGTTTATGCTTCTAATTTTAACCAATTCGGAAAGCAATACCGCGTGATGTTCCAGGCTGAGCCATCTTTCAGGGCTAACCTGGAGAGCCTGAATAATATTTATGTAAGGAATGCCAACAAAACTATGGCACCTATAAGTGAGTTTATTACACTTAAAAGGGTATATGGTCCACAGGCGATTACACGATTTAACCTTTTTACATCCATAGCAGTAAATGGTTCGCCCAAGCCTGGTTATAGCTCGGGAGATGCGATTAAGGCGGTGCAGGAAGTGGCAGCACAAAGTTTACCGGCAGGTTATGGTTACGAGTTTTCGGGTATGACAAGAGAGGAAATCTCAGCCGGCGGACAAACAGTATTTATTTTTTCGCTGGTACTTATATTCGTTTACTTCCTGTTAAGCGCCCAGTATGAAAGCTACGTTCTTCCTTTTGCAGTCCTGTTTTCTCTTCCTGTCGGCCTTGCCGGAGCCTTTATTTTTGCATGGCTTTTTGGAGTAAACAATAATATTTATATGCAGATCACCCTAATAATGCTGGTTGGTTTGCTGGCAAAAAATGCGATTCTAATTGTGGAGTTTGCAGCGGGACGAAGGCGACGGGGAATGTCGATAGTTCAATCTGCGCTGGAGGGTGCAGAGGCAAGGTTACGGCCGATTTTAATGACCTCTTTTGCCTTTATACTCGGTTTAGTTCCTTTAATGATGGCCTCTGGCGCAGGCGCCAACGGTAACAGGTCGATAGGTACCGGCGCGGTGGGAGGAATGCTGATAGGAACAATATTCGGTGTATTCGTAATTCCTGTTTTATTTATCATTTTCCAGGCTTTACAGGAAAAGATAAGCGGTCCACCTAAAGAGCCGGTAACCGAAGAAGCCAATATTGATGCAGAAGATAAAAGATTAGTTCATGCTTGATAGAACCAGGATGTAAAGCGATTGCGGGGATTCGAGGAAAATAAATGAATATAATCACCGCAATTTCCCTTCGCTTTTACAATCAAAAAACCGGAATTATAGAAAAATTTGGTGACAAGCTTTATAAGGCTAATCATCATCGTTCCCGTGAAAAGGGACAGGTAGTGTCGCTAACTTGTACTGTTAAATACTCATTCGGCAAATAGTTAAGGGAACAATATAGGGATCTGAAGAATATAGTGCAGGACGTAGGGCTGTTGGTGTGGGATACGATGAATAAAATAGATAAAGTACAAGTGTGCGACGCAAGAATGCTACCTGGCATCACAAATGCTTGCTACCAAAAAAAGAGTAACAGAATAGAACAGGTAATTAAAGAATTATGACCAGAAAACATATAGGGTATATTTTATTTTTCTCTTTGATGACGCTTTTGATTGCATCGTGCAGAGTAATAAAACCATATGAAGCACCCGGATTAACTACGACAGGCCTTTTTAGAGATTCAGTATCTTCTGATACTAATAGCATTGCAAACCTTGAGTGGAGCCGCGTTTTTACCGATACCACTTTACAAAGACTAATAGCAGAAGGGATTGCAACTAATCCTGACCTCCAGATTGCTTATGCACGTATACAACAAGCCGAGGCGTATTACCAGCAAAGCGGTGCTGCTTTTTGGCCTACTCTTAGTGCCAACGCGGGTATAACGCGTTCTAAATTCTCGGCTGGACAGGGTTTTGGTGCGAGGCCGTCTATAACATCGCATCAGCTGGGTACGTCAGCAAGCTGGGAAGCTGATATCTGGGGCCGATTAGGCAGCAGCAGGAGAGCGAGCCTCGCCAGCCTGTTACGATCAGAGGCTGCTGCAAGGGCTGTTCAAACTGGAGTTGTAAGCACGATAGCAAATTTCTATTTCACTTTACTTGCATTAGATCAGCAACTTTTAATTACACAACAAACGGTTAGCAATTGGGACAGTACGGTTGCAACTATGCGTGCATTGAAGGAGGCAGCAAGAGTAACGGAAGCCGCTGTTGTGCAAAGTGAAGCACAGAGATATGCCGCAGAAGTAACTATTCCTGATCTAAAACAAAGCATACGGGAAACCGAAAATGCATTAAGCATTGTTTTAGGGCATCCACCAACCGGAATTTCTCGTGGCAATCTTATTGAACAAGGTGCTTTACCTATGATGAATACGGGAGTGCCTGCTCAACTGTTAGCAAATCGCCCCGATGTGCAGCAGGCAGAGTTAAGTTACCGAAACGCTTTCGAGCTTACTAATGTTGCCCGTGCTGCATTCTATCCTTCTTTGGTGATAACGGGTTCTTTCGGCACTGCAAGTCTTACATTATTAGACGTTATAAATCCGTCTTCAATTGCAGCCAGCATTGGTGCCGGATTAACCCAGCCTATTTTTAACCGCAGGCTCAACAGAACCAATCTGGTTGTAGCAAAGGCTGAACAGCAGGCATCGATATTAAACTTTCAGAACACTTTATTAAATGCAGGCCAGGAAGTTTCTAATGCTATATCATTAAACCAGGCGGCACTGGAAAAAGTAAGCATTCGTACGAACCAGATAACTGCATTACAATTATCAGTTCAATATTCGCAGGAGTTGCTACGTAATGGTTTTGCCACCTATACTGAAGTAATCCAGGCAAGGCAGCTGCTATTGCAGGCAGAGTTAGGAAGGGTGAATGACAGGTTACAGCAATTCCAGGCAGTCGTTAATTTGTACAGGGCTTTGGGTGGCGGATGGAAGTGATATAAGTGGGGGAAGTCTTAAGTCAATAAGTGATTAGGACGGGGCCATGAGCTGTTGTTAAGCCTGCTCCGGCATTTGTTGGCCGTTAACCTCAGTTGAAGCTTGCAATTTTATACCTCGTCTTCCAAAAAAACCTACTGGTATTTATATTCAATTCTTCCCAGTAACTCCTTTTGCTTGTTAAACACATATTCCTTTTCTTTCATGCCATTTTCGTTGTACACATATTTCCATGTAAGGTAATTGGCAGTGCCGTTTTGCGTTTGGGTCATTTGGGTTATATGTCCGCGGTTATCGTATTCAAACATATAATCGGGCAACATCGTTTTTGCTTTGCGGTTGTAGCGAACAATGTCGGTCAATTGTTTTTTGGGATTGTAGTAATAGTAGTACGTTTCTGTTCTCCGCTTATTCCTTGACCAGCGTTCTTCAGCCACATTATCTTCTTCATCATAAATGAAAGCTACCGAAGTTGTATCGGTTTGATTTTTGATCTTCAGCATTTTTTCCGGCAATCCTTTGTCGTTGTACATCCAAATGTGTTGTTCGGTATTGGTAAAGGTTCCGTCAAAATCTTTACTGGTCGAATTGATAGAAACTACTTTACCTGTTTTGTCGTATTCGTAGAGGACTGTATTGATCGCGTTATTTCCGCTATCCACCGTTTTAGAAATTCTATTGTTCTGGTAATTGCTGATAAAAAAAGATTCTCTGCTACCTATAGTGGCTGAACGGGTAATAACCTGCTTTCCGTCGTTTGTTATGTTTTGTTCCAGCACAAAATCTTTAGAAGGTTCGTTGCCCTCGTAGCTGGTTGCGCTGATACGCTTGTATTGAAAGCCGAGCAGTAATTTATATAACTGGTTAGTTTGTTTCGTTCCAACAATATCAGAATAATAATACTGCGCGTTTGTTTGGCTAAACGCTATAAGGAGAAAGGCTGTTAATAATTTGTTTTTCATCGGGAACATTTGAACCTGTCAAAAATAACGGCTCATATGTTAAGGAAAAAACATTGCTTTTAATCGATGCGTTAGAAGCCTACATTTGCGTGTAACTTTTATTCAAAATTAACAAGTGTCTCATTACACCGAAAGAAAACAAAAAGACTGCTTAAACTGCGGTGCTTTTATATATGGAAGGTTTTGTCATTCGTGTGGGCAGGAAAATGTTGAACCGAGAGAAACCTTCTGGCATTTGATTACTCACTTTGTTTATGATGTAACTCATTTCGACGGTAAGTTTTTTAGTACAGTAAAGTATTTGCTTTTGAAACCGGGTTTTTTGTCGCGTGAATATGCGAGGGGAAGAAGAATGAGTTACCTCAACCCGATAAAGATGTATGTTTTTACGTCCGCCTTCTTTTTCCTGTTTTTCTTTTCGGTATTTAAACAGGGTAATGAATCAAGCAGTAAACGAAACGATACTTTTGCTGAGGTCAAAAGTAAGATAGAAGCTAAAAGAGCAGAAATAGATTCAGCGGTAAAGGCAGAAGGCGTAAACGTTCGAAGGCAACTGCTTTACAACAAACAGCTGGCCTATTTAAACAGTGATCTCGAAAGACTTAAAGGCGATACAACACACTTGCAGGATTTGAATTATTACAAGCAGGATCTGCTGGAATTTGATTTAGAGGACGATGAGACTCATAATTATACCACCAGGGTTGAATATGATTCTTTGCAGGCAAGTCTTCCTGGAAATAAACGTGATGGCTGGATTGAAAGAACCTTCCGTTTAAAGAAGCTGGACATGTCTGAAAAATATGGCAACGATTCAAAAGTGGTTTTAGAGAAAGTGTTAGACAAGTTTCTCCATACATTTCCCCAGATCTTATTCGTTTCTCTTCCAATCTTCGCTTTGCTGTTGATGCTGCTATATGTACGAAGAAAGCAATATTACTATGTTGATCATGTTATCTATTCCGTTCATTTGTATTGCGCATCTTTCATCTTCATTTTTTTGCAAATGTTACTTTCACGGCTTGCTGAGAAGCAATATTTTCACTGGGTAGGTTTTGCGTCATTTGCTGTTTCTATTTATATTGCGTGGTACAACTATAAAGCATTAAGGAATTTTTACCAGCAGTCGCGTGTTAAAACAATCGTGAAGTTTATTATTTTATTGTTTTTATCTTCTGTTGTCATCAGCTTTCTTTTTGCCATATTTTTTCTTTTTTCTGTATTAACTATTTAACGGGTAACTGTTATGGGTACAGAAGAATAAGTAACGGGGAAATTTTTTTGGGACGCGCATAGTAACCATACTCCTCATGGTTGTGTCACTCACTTTTACTTGCAGGTTCTTTATTCATCTTTATCTTACGGTCTTCCGTAAATTATTATAGAATAAAATTTTATTATGTCGTTAGAAGCAAGCTTTACCAAACTGGTAAATATAATGGATGAACTAAGAGAAAAGTGCCCGTGGGACAGAAAGCAAACCATAGAAACTTTACGGCCGCTAACTATTGAAGAGACTTATGAACTTACTGATGCTATTAGCGAAAATGACTGGAAAGGCATAAAGGAGGAGTTGGGAGATATACTATTGCACATAATCTTCTATGCAAAAATTGGCGCCGAACAACAAAAGTTCACCTTGGAAGAAGTGATGGAGGGCATCAGTGAAAAATTGATCAGAAGACATCCGCATATCTATGGCGACGTGACGGTGAACGATGATGAAGATGTAAAGAAAAACTGGGAACAGATTAAGATGCAGGAAGGTAAAAAGTCAGTTTTAAGTGGCGTTCCGAAATCTTTACCGGCTGTAGTTAAAGCCACAAGAATCCAGGAGAAAGCAAAACAGGTAGGTTTTGAATGGGAGAATAAAGAAGATGTATGGAAAAAAGTTGAAGAGGAAATTGTTGAATTGCATGAAGCTGTGGCTGAAAACGATACCGCGCACATCGAGGAAGAGTTTGGAGATGTGATGTTCAGCCTCATTAATTATGCACGGTTTTTGCGCATTGATGCGGAAGGTGTTTTGGAAAAAACAAATAAAAAATTCATTTCCCGTTTTACGTCGATGGAAGAAGAAGCACAGAAGCAGGATAAGGGTCTTGCAGATATGTCGTTGGCTGAAATGGACGCTATGTGGAACGAAATAAAACGTAAAAAATCACAGTGGTAAGTACGCTGAAAAAAAGTTTTTACAAAAATGGTTATCTCCTTATTATAGCTGCCTGGCTATATACGTTTTCTTTTATATTTTCTAATTACTGGTTCTACACTTCATCTCCCCAGCGTGTTCAGAAACAGATTGAGGATTATTTGAAGAATAACGAAAAAGCTTTTGATGATTTTACTGCTGATACCTCATTTATCGCTGAAGTAACAAAAGGTGGAAGCGGGCTTGATAAAGCAACAAATTATATAAGCGATGAATTAGGATTGTTCACCTATGTACGGAACGACGAAGGAAATTTACTCCTCACGTTTTGGAATAACAACAAAATGCTGCCCGATGAACAGGATCTCGGCAAAAAGGACGGCACTTATTATTCAGTTTATCCCAATGGCGAATTTGAGTTCATAAAAAGAACATTTTTGCTGAAAGGCCGGCCGGTAGTTACAGTGGCACTTATTCCTGTCCATTGGAATTATTTTTTTAAGAACAAATATTTGCAATCCGATTTCCCCGCCGTAGCCAGGATAGAAAAGAGGTACGACATCGTTAATTCGAATGCAGATTTCTATATAAAAAATGGAAAGGGAAGAGCTTTATTCGGGATAAAAGAAAAGAAAAAAGTAGCGGAAGTGAGCCCAGGGCCGTGGTCGCTTTCCCTTAGGGTGCTTGCCATTATTTTCGTATTGATCTTTATTAATGTCGTGGCATTTGACATTGTTCTCAAAAAGGGATGGGATAGAGGTCTCCTGTTCCTTGTAGCATCTATTGGTTTCTTTCGCTTCCTTACTTATTTTTTTTCGTTCCCTTTTAATTTTCGAAACCTCGATCTGTTTGATCCGGCTGTTTACGCTTCAAACGCCTTTCATCCTTCTTTAGGCGACCTGTTTATCAATATGATCCTGCTTTTCTGGGTAATAAGTTTCGTAAAGATTGCGGGTATCAATTATTTTAAAAATGTAAAAAAGATAACAGGAAACAGGGGCTGGTTTGTTACTGCGTTATTATGTGTTTTTTTAATTATTCTTTCTTTTACTGCTGCCGGTATCATCAGGAGCCTGATCGTAGATTCGAAAATTTCGTTTGATGTAACAAATTTTTTAAGTCTCAACATTTATTCAGTGCTGAGCTTTATAATTCTCTGCTTTATTATTCTTTCATTCTTCCATTTCAGCCATATTGTCTTACTGTTTATCTACAAGTCTGTCGACGTACCTGTTTATGGAAAATACCTTTGTGTTGCCATCATTGGCTTAATATACCTGTCTGTTCATATCAATGATCCTGCTGCTTCAAGTAACCTGATTGTGCTGGTTTGGTTATTATTGTTCATGCTACTAATGGAGTTCAGGAAGGAAGATATTTTTGTTCCTATTCTCCGTTCTTCATTCTTTTTAATCTGGTTAATCTTATTTGCCGGAAGTATCAGTGCTCTCATCATTTACCAGAACCGTTTTGTTGAATTTGAACAACGTAAAAAAATGGCCGACCGTCTCGCTACCCAGGCTGACCCCTTTGCTGAGACATCTTTAAGCATAGGCATTACCAACATTACAAATACCTTCCTTTCAAATAATTTCAATCGTTTCGGCAACGAAACAACGAACAAATTTATCAAAGACAGTCTTATCAACGAGAACTTTTCAGGCTACTTAAACAAGTATGAAACCCGGTTATATACCTACGATAAAGACTACCAGCCCTTATACAATGATGATGCAGTTTCGTATGATGTAATCTACAGCATGATCATAAACAGGAGCAAGGGAACCTCGCACCCTGACATGTATTATTATGAGAACGACGCCAATGCTTTCAGTTATTTATATGAAAAAAAGATCCAGGATAATGAAGGGCAGGTGCAGGGATACTTTTTTGTGGTGGCAGAACCGAAACAATATAAAAGCGAGGCTTTATATCCCGAACTTTTTAAACAGGTAAAAGATGTAGAAACAGACCTGGACGTAAATTATGCTTATGCCATTTATAACAAGGGCGAGCTCATTAAAAATTATGGTGATTATAATTTTTTATCCCGTCTGCCACCTAGTGTACCGCGGCAGGAATTTGAGCTAAGGAATATTGGAGATTTTAACGAGTTGTGGTATAATGCCGGCCATAACCGGATGGTGATTATTGTAAAGAACAATTCCCTGTTTTTTGAATCCATTACGTTGTTTGCCTATTTATTTAGCTCTTTTCTTTTTATAGTCGTAATGTTCCAGGTGGGTGACTTTTTAATCAGGTATAAGCTTAGGTTTAACAGGATTAAGCACGGCCTTCGCTTTAGTTTTCGTACCCAAATTCAAGGCACCATTATCTTTCTCAGCATTTTTTCTTTCCTCGTAATTGCCATTGCAACCGTTACTTTTTATATAAATCGTTTCGACCAAACGAATCGCGAACGGCTGGTAAAAGCAATAACTATATTATCGAATGAAATACAAAGCCAGATAGCAAATCATGAAATTTTTGATGATGCATTGAAGATCTACGACCTGGGTGCTAAAAACAAGCTGGAACGAACAGTTGAAGAAATTTCGGAGATACATAATGTTGACGTTAATTTTTACGATCTCAATGGCAATCTTAAAGTTTCTACTCAACCTTATATCTATAAAAAACGGGTCTTAAGCGATATGATGGAACCGGTCGCTTATTACAAACTTCATTTCAACAAAAATATAAGGGTAATTCAAAAAGAAAATGTAAGTCACTTTTCATTTTTAAGTATTTATGTTCCCGTCAACGATGCTTCGGGAAAACCTTATGCATACCTTAATATTCCTTATCTCAACACACAAAACGAACTAACGCAGGAGATTTCGAATTTCCTTGTTACGCTCATCAACCTGAATGCTTTCATATTTGTTGTAGCCGGCGCCATTTCTGTTTTACTCACCAATCGCATCACCAATTCATTTACACTCATTGGTGATAAAATGAAAGATATCAATCTTGGCAAGGCGAATGAAGAAATTACCTGGAACACAAACGACGAAATAGGCGCTTTGGTGAATGAATACAACAAAATGGTAAGGAAGCTTGAAGAGAGTGCGCAGGCATTGGCGAAAAGTGAAAGGGAAGGAGCGTGGCGCGAAATGGCGCGACAGGTGGCACATGAAATAAAGAATCCGTTGACGCCGATGAAGCTGAGTATCCAGTACCTGCAAAGGGCAATACAGGAAAAGAACCCGAATATGCAGGAATTGTCGCAGAAGGTTTCTGCTACACTGGTAGAGCAAATAGACCAGCTCGCTAAAATAGCATCAGAGTTTTCGCAATTTGCCAACATTGGAAACGTAAAGTTTGAAGTGTTCGATGTGAATGAAGTATTATGCTCTCTTATTAACCTGTATAGCGCCAACTCGAAGCTCGATATTAAGCTTGATTGTCCCCGTGAACCTGCTTTAATTAAGGCCGACCGGTCGCAAATGAACCGCCTTTTTACCAATCTTTTTCAAAATGCTGTCGAGGCATCTGAAGGCAAGGAAATTATACCCATTACTATTACCGAAGACATAAACGCCAATAAGCTACAGATCAATATTACAGATGAGGGATCAGGCATACCTGTAGAAAAGCAGGAAAAAATTTTTACACCAAATTTTACAACCAAATCATCGGGAACAGGCCTTGGTCTTGCTATGTGCAAGGGAATAGTTGAAAAAGCAAACGGCCGCATTTGGTTCGACACTGAAGAAGGTAAAGGAACAACTTTTCATGTATTGCTGCCTTTGGTAGGTTTGCCCGGTTAGATACGATTTATTTTTTTGTTACCAGCCTGATCACTTTTTTCAACATCGTTGTGTCACTCACTTGTACTTTCGACGGCTTCTCACCGCAGAAGCGAATAGTTTAGGATAGTATACACTAAAATAAAAAGATGATTAATGATATGCCGCAGAAGTGAGTGACACAACAAAAGATGCCATAAAAACTTAAGCTGGTTACCAAACAGCTCTTTTAATCAGTAAGTGGAATCATAAAAGGCCCGACGAAACGCCAGACCTTTTATGTCATCGATATCTATACAAATCCAAAAAATCCTGGTTCTAATACGGCTTTGCTTCTGTAGCTATTGCCTCGGCTTGTTTTACCGCTTCTTCGGTTTTGGTTGCTCCTGACGGTGCACTAACAATACCTTTATTTGCAACTGCAGTTTTCAAACCTTCTGCTACACGACGTCCGTAGTCAGCATCAGCCCTGGTAAAGTTCTCGATCATTTTATCCTGTATAATCTTGTTGGCATTGGCCAGCGTGTTTACAAGATTTGAAATAAGATCGTCTCTTTCCCAGTCTTCGAAATTCCTGTAAGTTTCTCCGGCTTGTTTAAAATCGTTGGTTCGGTCGATTTTTTGACGGACAAGATTTGCCGAATAAGAAGGCGTATGCTCTTTGCCTGCTCTTGGAGATTCTCTTAACCCACCTAAGCTTGACGGCTCATAGTTAATGTGCGGATTTAATCCGGGAACGATATCCTGCCTGTACGCCATTTGTCCATCTCTTTGATTGGTTGCTACCTGTTTTTTAGGAGCATTAATCGGCAATTGTAAATAATTTGCCCCGACCCTGTACCGCTGGGTATCTGAGTAAGAGAACGTACGGCCCTGCAACATTTTATCATCAGAGAAATCTAAGCCGTCAACCAGAACGCCCGTACCGAAAGCCGATTGCTCAACTTCAGCAAAGAAATTCGTTGGGTTCCTGTCAAGAGTCATTTTACCAACAGGCAACCATGGAAACTGGTCTTTGGGCCAGATCTTCGTGTCATCCAAAGGATCAAAATCTAGTTCAGGATGTTCACCGTCTTCCATTATCTGAACATTCAATTCCCACTGAGGAAAATCACCTCTTTCAATCGCTTCGTAAAGGTCCTGTGTGGCGTGGTTAAAGTTCTTTCCCTGTATCTCCTGCGCCTGGGCCTGGGTCAGGTTTTTAATTCCCTGAACGGGCTCCCAATGGTATTTTACCAACACGCCTACACCTTCCTGGTTTACCCATTTATACGTATTCACGCCGGAACCTTGCATGTGCCGGTAATTAGCAGGAATTCCCCACGGCGAGAATAAGAAAGTGGCCATGTGAGTAGATTCAGGCGAATTACAGATAAAGTCGAAAATACGTTCACCGCTTTGAATATTTGTAACAGGATCGGGCTTTTGCGAATGGATCAGGTCAGGAAACTTGATGGCGTCGCGGATGAAAAATATTTTCAGGTTGTTACCTACCAGGTCCCAGTTACCATCTTCGGTATAAAACTTAACTGCAAAGCCACGCGGATCTCTGAGTGTTTCAGGAGAATGATTACCGTGTCCTACAGTAGAGAAGCGAACGAAAACCGGGGTTCTTTTTCCTTTTTCCTGGAACAGTTTAGCCCGGGTATACTTCGATACCGGCTCGTTTCCTACCATGCCATAAGCTTCAAAATAACCATGTGCACCTGTGCCTCGTGCATGTACAACTCTTTCGGGTATGCGTTCGCGGTCGAAATGCGACATTTTTTCGAGGAACTGGTAATTTTCCATAGTAGCAGGTCCGCGATTACCCACCGTGCGAATATTTTGATTATCATAAACGGGATGGCCTTGCCTTGTGGTTAGAATATCAGATCCTTCCGACGGTGCACTTAAAGATCCGCTTAAAGGGCTGCCATTGCCTTGTGCGTTTTGTTTTCCATTTTCATCTGGCATAATTGGTAATAGTTTAAAAGTGAGAACAATTGGTTTTATTGAATACAAAACATTATTAGAAAGGTTGTATTGCTGAGAGAATTGTAGAAATAAGTTCCGGATTAAATTATGCCGCAAAAAAAATACCATCCTCTCTTTCGCACCTGCTCATTTGTATTACTTCAAATTATTGTTGCGCTACAAACTGCCTGATGCGTTATAAAGATAGAACCTGGTTACTGGCATAAAGGAACCGGTTTTATTCTAATTTGTTGGAATAAAGGTAGTTAGCTATAATTGAAGCATTAATCAGTAAAATTGATAGGTCGATAAAGAACCTTTATAAAGGCTATGCCCTTACATTCTTTCCGGAACATTAATTCCTAACAAGCCCATTCCTGTTTTAAGAACCTGTGCCGTAAGTTGCGCTAATTGTAAGCGCAGTTCTTTTTTCTCCTCAGTTTCTGCATTTGCTATCGAGTGTTCTGTGTAAAACGAGTTGAATGTTTTTGCAAGGTTGAAAACATAAATGGCAATCTTTGAAGGGTCGTGCTCACTTGCAGCATCTGATATTATCGTTGGAAACTGCTCAAGATTTACCAGGATGTCTTTTTCTAAACGAAATAGGTCCGACGAATAGGAAGTTTTCTTAGGTTGTTCTTTTCGCAGGATGCTTTTTATACGGGCATGGGTGTACTGTACAAATGGACCGGTAAAGCCATGGAAGTCGATGCTTTCTTCAGGATTAAAAACCATTCGTTTTTTCGGGTCAACTCGCACCAGGAAGAATTTCAAGGCGCCTAATCCAATTGTATTATACAGTTCCTCGAGTTCTTTTTCTTCGAAGTCTTTAACCTTTCCCAGTTCTTCTGTTTTTTCTTTCGCAATCCTTATCATTTCGTCCACCAAATCATCTGCATCTACCACCGTTCCTTCGCGGCTTTTCATCTTGCCGGTTGGCAGTTCCACCATTCCATAAATTAAGTGTGTAATACCTGCTGCATAAGGAGCAGCTAATTTTTGAAGTATAAGTTTCAGCACCTTCATATGGTAGATCTGCTCATCGGCGATCACATAGATGCTTTCGTCGATCTTATACTCATTGTACTTTAATTGGGCCAAACCAAGGTCTTGAGTTATATAAACGGATGTGCCGTCTTTCCTTAAAAGCAGCTTCTGGTCAAGGCCTTCGTCGGTTAGGTCGATCCAAACACTGCCATCTTCTTTTTTAAACAAAACTCCCTTTTGTAAACCTTCTTCAACTATGTCTTTTCCTAATAGATAAGTGTTGCTTTCGTAGTATGTTTTTTCAAAATCGCTACCAATTCTTTTATAGGTTTCATCAAAGCCTTTGTAGACCCATTCATTCATTTTACGCCACAGATCCAGCACTTCCTCGTCGCCTTGTTCCCATTTGTAAAGCATTTGTTTTGCTTCCTTCATTATCGGTGTGTTGTTCCTTGCAATTTCCTTCAGTTCATCTTTTATTTCACCTTGCTTTTGTTTGTTTGCTTCAGATGTAGCTTTTTCCAACGCTTGTAGCAGCCCTGTTGTTTTATTTTGTTCCTCTTCACTAAAGCCTGTTAACTGCCCGCTTATTAATTGTTCCATCACAACTTCTGCCTGCTCTTTTAAATCACCTTCAAACTTTACATAATAATCGCCGACGAAATGGTCGCCCTTAGCAGCAGTACTTTCTGGAGTAGCACCGTTAGCATGTTTTTGCCAGGCCAACATGCTTTTGCAAATATGAATACCGCGGTCGTTAACAATACAGGTTTTGATTACTTCATTACCCGAACATCTTAAAATTTCGGCCGTGCTCCAGCCTAAAAAATTATTTCTTAAATGACCCAGATGCAACGGCTTGTTAGTATTTGGTGAGGAGTATTCTACCATCACTTTTCTTCCGTTAGCTGCCGATTTTCCGAAAGAAATGTTTGAATATTCTTTTTCAAGAAATTGAACCCAGTAGTTGTTTGCGATTGAAAGATTCAGAAAACCCTTTATAACATTAAACCCCGATAATAATTCTACATTTTTTTCCAATAAATATTTACCCAACTCCTGTCCAAGCACTTCAGGCGATTTTTTTAACTGCTTTACAAATGCAAATAATACAACGGTATACTCTCCTTCAAATTCGGGCTTTGTAGCGTTTACCAATATGCCTGTTTCATCCATTGAAACATTATATAGTTCATTAATTGCCTTAGCTGCCACTATTTTTATCTGCGAAACAACACTCATTCTTTTAACGGTTTGGGCGGCAAAAGTACAATTTACAACTCTTATCTTCGCGCTCGATTAGAAAGAAAGGACAATGAATGATTTGATTGTTAAGGTTATCGACTTTTTTTACCCCATCTTCAAAAGATTTATGCCCCTGCAGACTTACCGGTATGCTGCATGTGGGGGTGCCAACACTTTATTAGACATTATCCTGTTTCACATTTTTGAGCAAAAGTTCTCCCAGCATGGTGTATTACATTTCCGCTATTTTGCTGTCAGCCCTCACATTGCAGCAATGATTGCCGCATTTTGCATCACTTTCCCCATAGGTTTTTATTATAGCCGCTACCTCGTTTTCAGCGAAAGTAATGTAAGGGGAAGGGTGCAGTTGATCCGTTATTTTTCCATGGTCCTGGCCTGCATTGCACTAAACTATATGTTCCTCAAAATTCTAATTGAGCAACTGCATATTGAGCCTACTGTTGCAAAGATTATAACAACCGTGTTCGTTGTTACTTTCAGTTATTTAAGCCAGAAGCATTTTACATTCAAGGTTAAAAAGATCAAGCATCACACTTTGCATTAAGACAATTGTTGTGTAAGAAGTGTCTGGAGTGCTGAAAGACGTTTTTTTTAGAACGGGTTTTTCGTATAATACGTGCCACGATTTTTCCATGTCTTATTTTATATGATTTTTATTATATGAATTGTTTATTGCTTATTTTCGGTACAATAATCAAAACATGGAAAACCAGAAAATCTTTATCAGCTACTCCCGAAAGGACCTTGAATTTGCAAAGAAACTTGCTACGGATTTGAGAAAAGCCGGGGCAGATGTCTGGCTGGACAAACTCGATATTCGACTTGCCGAAAAGTGGGACGTTGAAATTGAGAAAGCGCTGGAAAGTTGCAAGTCTTTGTTTTTTATCGTTTCAAAAGCTTCCATTGCATCTGATAATGTTTTGAACGAAGTGTATTTTGCAATGGAAGAAGGTAAAAAAGTTTATCCTATAATTAAAGAAGAGGTTAAACTGCCCTTCAGGTTAAGCCGGCTTCAATATGTGGATCTTTCTTCTGATTATGACGACGGCTTGAAACAATTACTCTCAGCATTAGATCTCCCTGGAAGCAGTCTCCGTGAAAGCCGTGATTTGCGAGAAGATTCGGTCACTTTTCAATCTTCGCCTGGTAATATTGGTGCCGTTTCTAACGAGAAAGAGGAGAGCTATCACGGTAAGCCATTTCCAGATAAGCAGCTGGCTCAACATACTGTAAAACCTTCTCAGGGTTTTCAACCGGCAGAAAACGCTGCTGTTCATAATCCAGCGCCTTCCAACAGCAAACAAAAAAAGCGCTTAATAGGTGGAGGTATACTTGCACTGCTTGTTATTATTTTTGTTTGGAGCTCCAGATCTTCTGACAAAAACAATACGGAAGAGGAGACCACTGGCAATATAGAAGCAGTTGACAGCACCCCGGATTCTGCGGTGATTGCAGCAATGTATGATTCGGCTGCATTTTATACTAACGAAAAAGACGGTGAGAGCGCATTTAACTGGTACATGAAAATTGCTGAGGCGGGTGATGCACATGGAATGTGGAACGTAGCGTTTTGCTATGAGAACGGAGATGGCGTAGAACAAAATTTTGATAGCGCTTTCGAATGGTATAGCAAGGCTGCCGATAATGGAGACGCCGATGGAATGGCTGCAGTGGCAGAATGCTATAAAAAAGGACAGGGTGTTAGCCAGGACCCGGCTAAAGCAGACGAATGGCAAAAAAAAGCTGATGAAGCTTTAAAAGCCGAAACCGCACAATAAGGTAGTTGATACTTTTCGTTCCTTCGCAACAAAGCCGTTATAGGCAAACCGTCGAAGAATTTGTTGGGTAAAGTGGTGTTGTTTGTTTCACCAGCTGGTTTTATATAGGGGTTGCCTGCTTTTACTACTACTACTACTACTACTCAAAGAAAAGTTGTGGACTCATTCTACTTTCTATACATAAAAACTGACGCTGCCAGGAGTGATGCAGGATGCGGTGAATGACACTACCTGTCCCGTTCCAGGGAAGGATGTTCAATAAAGTGAAATGTGCACTAACAAATTGTCCTTCTCTTCGGTATCATTCCGCCAATTATTTACGTAAAGCTTCGTATCCTGCCATTTTTTCACTTAACATTCCCTTGGCATAATGATTGACAAAAGTTAGTTGTCATTCAAAACATAAAAATTAAAGGAGAAATTATGGGAAAGATTATAGGAATTGACCTTGGAACCACCAACAGTTGCGTGGCCGTAATGGAAGGTAACGAGCCGGTGGTTATAGCCAACGACGAGGGAAGGAGAACGACGCCAAGTATCGTTGCTTTTATAAAAGACGGTGAACGTAAAGTAGGCGATCCAGCTAAGCGTCAGGCTATTACTAACCCAGCAAAAACCATCATGAGCGTTAAACGTTTCATGGGACATAAATTTGACGAAGTAACTACCGAAACAGGTCATTGGAGCTATAAAGTTGTAAAAGGTGACAATAATACCGTACGTATTGACATAGACGGACGGCAGTACACTCCACAAGAGGTTAGTGCAATGATTTTGCAGAAAATGAAAAAAACTGCAGAAGATTATCTTGGAACAGAAGTAAGCGAAGCAGTTATTACCGTGCCCGCTTACTTTAACGATGCACAACGGCAGGCGACGAAAGAAGCAGGTGAAATTGCAGGTTTAAATGTTCGTCGTATTATAAATGAGCCTACTGCTGCTGCACTGGCTTATGGTTTAGATAAAAAACACGCCGACCAAAAAATTGCCGTATTCGACCTTGGTGGTGGTACTTTCGATATTTCTATTCTTGAATTAGGAGAAGGCGTATTTGAAGTAAAATCAACTAATGGTGACACTCACCTCGGGGGCGACGACTTTGATAAGGTGATCATGGACTGGTTAGCCGAAGAGTTTAAAGGAGATGAGAATATCGACTTAAGGAAAGACCCAATGAGCTGGCAGCGTTTAAAAGAGGCTTCTGAAAAAGCTAAAGTTGAATTGAGCTCTTCTTCAGAAACTGAAATCAACCTTCCTTATATTACTGCTGTTGATGGAGTTCCTAAGCACCTGGTTAAGA
>JAQBNO010000110.1 GCA_028288485.1 Segetibacter sp. | reverse complement strand
GATAACAGCCCGTTCCTTTCATTGTTCCATGATTAAGCCGTTGTGCTACTGTGGCTTAATCATTTGTTTTTCACGCTTATTCTATTTTCATGCTACGTTCTGCACAAATGAGGTATCAAGGCCCGATCTGTCTTTCATGTTAGTGGACAAACCTATATTTGAAATACCGGGTCGATAACTACCAATATCTTTCTTCTTTCGACCTTATGGAAAAGGCGTTAAGAACTGTAAAGCAATCACTGAGACCACTGAAAAAAAATAAAAATTACCGAAGTAAATGAAATAAATGTTACCGAAGCCGGTTTGTATTCTTTGTTCGTAAGTCCTACCAAAGCCCTTTTTTATTCTTCAAGGAGTCATTAGGCAAGAAAAAAAGAAAAACAAAACATAATCAGTAAAACGTGCCGTAGCCAGTTGTAAATAACTGTATCAACAGACCCGATAATTCCTTAAGTAAAGACATTGATCCACAACTTACCACTCACCACTCACAATCACACCACCTTAAAGGCAACAAAATAATAATTGTTGGCCGCGGCTACCAATTGCAGGTTGATGTAAAACGATTGCGTAAAATCGGAGAACGCTTTAAATTCATGCGTTGGAACTACAAATTCGTCGAAGAAAATAATATCGCCTTTTTTTAAGACCGGGGCGAGTGAAGTAAGTGCATACAAGGTAGCTGACCAAAGGTCGGCATCCATCATAATCACATTTCTGCGGCTGTTATCGAGTTCTGTTAAAAATTCAGGCACAGTTTGTTGAAACAATCCCTGATAAAACTTGCCCCTGAAATCTTTAATCAGCGGCACCTGGTTATTATTTGTAAAGGACCCTTTTTTAAAAGGTCCCCAATCTTCCGGTAAACCGTCGAACGTATCGAACCCGTAAAACCGGCTTTCGTGATCAGTATTTTGTGCCATAAACCAATCAAACGACTGACCTGCTGCGACACCAAATTCAATATAATTCACCGGACCTGTAAGGCCTTCCTTTTCGATTACCCATTTATACATGGGGTAACGTTTGTTGTAATCCCATTTGCTTAAAAAGTCGTTGTATTCCGTTTTCTTGTTCTCGTACGCCCATTTGGAAAGCCGGGTCATGTAAACCAGGTTTAAAAATAAACCTGCAAAAGGTTGAAATACCCGGTGCAACTGCAGCTTAATGAACAACGACTTTGTAATGCGAATAAAGAAAAGCTTCATGCGGCAAAGAAAGTGAAAAATATTTAGTGGGATTTAATTAACGGAGGTAACGGGAGGATAAAGATTATAAGTAAAGTCGAAGTTTTCAATTCTTGTAATTCTATTTTTAGGGGGGCTTAAGTAAAACCAGGGGGCACTAAACTACCAATAGCAACAATACGGTAACGAAGGTTGCAATCCCGAATTGCTATTTGCAACTAACATTCAAAACTATATCTTCAGCAGAATATGAAACTCGAAAAATATCAACTGAAATCAAGCGAGGAACTTTTGAGTTACGAATTCATAAGTGAGGGACCAAAAGGATTAATTAGGAAACGCATTCAGTTCACATTGGTTAACGGAGACCAAGTTTATAACCTTGCTTTCCGAGACAAAGATCCGGTAACAGGTGCAATTGATGATTTGGCAGTAAGTAATAATGGCGACCAGTGAAAAAGTTCTTGCGACGGTGATAGGAGCTGTTTATGCTTTTTATGAGCGACCACCCGAAAGCATGGATATATGCTTCAGGCAGTACCAGGGCCAGAACAAGGCTCTATCAAATAGGCATATCCAAATACTATGATGAAATTAAAGGTGACTTTGATATATTTGGGCAGGTGGCGCAAAGTTGGGAACCGTTTGAACGAGGCAAAGAATATACTGCATTTCTGGTACAGCAAAAAACTACTAAAGTTGCAATATGAAAAGCGTAGAAGAATTGAACAGCACCAAGGTACCGATTGTTATCATCGATAAGAGGTTGAACAAGTCGGATGACATTGTTCTTTTTCCTGTTAAAGTAGAAAAAGCGAAAGATACGATTGCAAAAATCGGGCTTCCGAAAAGCAGCGACAAACCTGAAATTTTAAGAACCAGGATATAAAAGCTCAAGTGAGTGACACAACGATGAAGCCATGAAAAACGAAAGCCGGCTCACAAAAAAAGCTTTAAATAGGAACAACATTAGACTTCTCGTTGCGGCGAACTTTTTCAGGAATCGAAGTGAGAATTTCCTTCTTCAATACTTCTATTAAACGCTTTTTTACAAAGTCGCGGTGTATTACCATACTTACTTCACGCATTGGCGCGGGGCTTTGAAAATGTCGAATCAGTTGTGCCTGGTTTTCGTTTAAATCAAAAGTTGCAAGTTCAGGAAGGACGGTTATTCCATCATTCAGTTCTACAATGCGACGAAGGGTTTCAAAACTGCCGGCTTCGTATTCAAAATGCTCGCCTTCACGGCTCGCTTTTCGCAATTCGCATAAATTCAGGATCTGCGAACGGAAGCAATGCCCTTCCTCCAGCAACCAAAGTTTACCAGGATCTATGTCTTGCGGCAAAACATAAGTTTTCTTGTATGCTTTGTTCTTGTCGGAAACATATGCCACCAGTTCTTCGTAAAACAACACATGTTCTTTAATTGCCTGGTCGTTTAAAGGTGTTACCAAAATGCCTACATCAATCCTGCTTTCCCGAAGTTTCGACATAATAACCTCAGTAGTCATTTCGCTTACTACCAGTTTTACCTGCGGATGGTTGCGGGTAAAAGATTGAATGAACAACGGTAACAGGTAAGGCGCTAACGTTGGGATTATCCCGATTTTTAGTTCTCCGGTAAGTATGCCTTTTTGCGTATGTACGAGGTCGTCCATCCGGCTTTTTTCCTTCAGTATTTTCTTTGCTTGCGCAATAAGTTGTTCGCCCATTTCTGTAGGCTCAACGGGGTGTTTCGTTCGGTCAAAAATCTGGATGCCAAGCTCGCTTTCCAGCTTTTGGATCTGCATACTTAAAGTTGGCTGTGTAACATAACAGTGCTCTGCCGCAACTGCAAAGTGACGGTAATTATCTAAAGCAACAACATATTCGAGTTGAACGAAAGTCATACTTAAAAGTTATAGAACGCCGATAATCTATAGGGAGATGTTTTTAATTTTCGTGCAAAGTAACTTTGTTCTTCCCTACATTCAGCTTATACTCAACGCCAATTTTTAAAGGATAATTTTCCCTCGTATGGCCCACGGGGAAAGCAAAGCAAACCGGGAATTTAAAGTCTTTTACTACATCATGAATAACATCGTAAACATCTTGGCCAAAAGGAATAACAGTGTCTTTTGCGTTGGTGAAACTGCCAATAATTAAGGCTGCAAGTCGATCGAGTTTTCCGCTGCGTTTTAACTGGTACAACATTCTGTCGGTGTTGTAAATATATTCTCCAATATCCTCGATAAATAAAATTTTACCTTTTGTATTGATATCAGAGGGCGTTCCTACCAAATGTGCCAGCAATGATAAGTTACCTCCAACTAACTCTCCTGTAACTGTTCCCGGGTTATTATAATTATGGGCGTTGCAGGAATATTTTGCCTTTTTGCCTGCAAATGCTTTCCGTAGTGATTGAATGTATTCATTTTTAAACTCATCATCATTAAAAGCTGCCGCCATAGGCGAATGAAGTGAAGCAATTTTATAACGGCTAAATATGTGCGAGTGTAAAACCGTAATATCACTGTAGCCAATCAGCCACTTTGGTCTTTTTTTAAATTTTTTGAAATTCAGCCTGTCTATTATTCTTCCCACTCCATAGCCGCCGCGGCCAAATAAAATAGCTTGTATCGACTCGTCATCGAGCATCTGTTGCAAATCCGAAAGTCGCTCATCATCGGTGCCTGAAAAATAATTAAGTTGATTGCCCAGCGTAAACCCGGTCTTTACTTTATAACCCCATTCCTGCAACACTGAAATACAGGTTTGTGCCTCTTCAAAGGGCATATAACCCGCAGGACATACAATACCTATTGTATCGCCTTTTACTAAATAAGGAGGAATTATTGCCATGGGGCAATAATACAACAAAACTTATAGGTAAATAAACGGGAGACGTAGTTATAAAAAACGGGCAGTTTGTCCACCGTTAATTAACAGAGATATTTGAACCAGTAACAACTGACCCGGATGGAGTTTCCATTACAGTTTCCTCCAGGGTTGCCATTTCTCTCCCAACACGTAATTCATAGTTCATTCCTATTTTCAGTGCACGGTTGTCAGCAATATGCCCTGCAGGAAAATGGAAACACACCGGATAGTCGTACTCCTTCACCTTATCATAAATGATATCTTCAATCCTCATGTCGAAAGTGTCTTCCTCGTCATTGCGGCTCGCAGTAAATTCTCCAACGACCAGGCCGGCTAACTTATCCAGTTTCCCCGATCTTTTAAGGCTCATCATCATCCGGTCGATGTTATATTTAAATTCGCGTACGTCTTCTATAAGCAGTATTTTGCCGTTCGTATTTATATCGCTTTTGCTTGCAGTGCATGCATTAACCAATGTCAGGTTTCCTCCAACGAGTATTCCGCTTGCGCTGCCTGTCCGGTTCATTTCAAAACTCTTCAGACTATATTCCGTCTTATCTCCGAACAGAACCTGGTAAAGGCTAAGGGCCGCAGCATCATAAGGGTCATCGCTAAAACCGTTGCTCATATTTCCGTGGATCGTGCAAATATTTAAATTCGAATGTACATGCAGGTGAACAACTGTAAGGTCGCTGTAGCCCACCAGCCATTTCGGTTGCTTTTTAAATTTATCCCAATTAATCTTATCAATTATACGCATGGTTCCGTAGCCCCCTTTGCCAAAAATGATCGCTTTTACTGTTTCATCATCAAGTAGTTCCTGGAAGTCTTCCAGCCTTTCCTGGTCTGTTCCGGCAAAGCGCTGCCAACGTTTTCCGACAGTTTTACCCAATTTTACATTTAGCCCCCATTTTTCAAGGGCATAACAGCAACACTCCATTGTTGCAAGGTCTACAGCACCGGCCGGGCAGGTGATGCCAATAGTATCCCCTGCTTTTAAATAAGGTGGAATAATGACAGGAGCCGCACCTCCTACTTCATTCGTTGGAGATGCAAATCCCTTGTTAAGAATAAGCGAGCCTACACCGGTAGAAACTACAGATTTTAAAAAACTTTTCCTGTTCATACAGCAGTAATATAGATATTAAAATTAGGGAATGTATTTACGTAGCCAACAGTTTTTGGCTGGGAGACAGAAGTAGATTTATGAGCGGTTCTTATACAAGATGTATGAATTCTTTTGGTACCAGCATGTGCATTTTATGGCGTCATCGTTGCGTCGCAATCCGTTCATCTGCAGTGCACGGAGGAGCTTTTTCAACTGGTTCTTACTATAGTGTTACCTGCCTTTTGGGGGTTTTAGCTGTTAAAATTGATTTTACCTCACCTTTCGTTACCTAAAGTAATTTCATTAAAAGAAATAATTTGCATGAAAGTGTCATTGAAATTAACAGCAGTATTTGAGGAGGCGCCGGAAGGAGGTTACATTTCTTATTTGAAGAAATTGCGGGGGTAAATTCGCAGGGAGAAACACGGGAAGAAGCAAAAGCAGACCTTGCAGAGGCGCTTGAGGTGATATTGGAAACACTCAGTATGCTTTCGAGACAAGATCAGCAAGATAAAAAAGTAATCAGGGAAAGCCTTAATTTGGTTTAATAAAAACAAGCAATTTCCCCCGTTATTTGAATAACTGTAGTTGCAGGTTAATTAGAGAGGTGGGAATCATTCAATTTTCCAAAATGAAATTAACAAGAAAATTTATGCAGTTCCTGGACACAAAGCAGTAAAAAATAATCTTGTTCGAAAAATTTGTAAAGACCTCCAAATACCACCTCCCGAAAACCTCCAATAAGAACTTCATTTCCCGCATCCCGCCTTATTAGTTATTTTTGCAGCCCTTTACTTGTTTTTTGATTTGCTCCCCAGTGCTTTGCAGTACAAGTGAGTGACACAACGATGATGAGTAGAGAATAAAAGCTAAGTACATAATGAATTTACCTAAAAGATATACAATTACATCGGCTTTGCCCTATGCAAACGGGTTGAAACATATTGGTCACCTTGCCGGCGCTTATATTCCTGCAGATACTTATGTAAGGTATTTGAGGGCACAAAAGCGTGATGTATTATACGTTTGCGGAAGCGATGAACATGGCGCTGCCATTACTATACAGGCAATGAAAGAAGGCACAACGCCAAAAGCCATTGTGGATAAGTACCATGAAATAATCAAATCGAACTTTAACGACCTGGGAATTAGTTTCGACATTTATCATCGTACCTCTGCGCCTATTCATCACGAAACGACGCAGGAATTTTTCACCGCTTTAAATGAAAAGGGAGACCTTGAAGAAAAGGAAACCGAGCAGTTTTACGACGAAGAAGCCAAGTCATTTTTAGCAGACCGTTACATTGTTGGCACTTGCCCCGTTTGTGGTTACACCAATGCTTTTGGCGACCAGTGCGAGAAATGCGGTACTTCGTTAAGTCCGGAAATGTTAATCAATCCCCGTAGTACTTTAAGCGGGAATGCTCCTGTAAAAAAGGCAACTACACACTGGTATTTACCATTAAACAAGCATGAAGATTTTTTGCGTGAATGGATCTTGCAGGAACACAAAGATGACTGGAAAGCAAACGTGTTGGGCCAATGCAAAAGCTGGTTGGATGCAGGCCTGCAACCAAGAGCAGTAACCCGCGACCTCGACTGGGGAATTAAAGTTCCGCTTCCCGAAGCCGAAGGGAAAGTATTATACGTTTGGTTTGATGCGCCCATTGGTTATATAAGTGCTACCCGGCAATGGGCATTAGACAATGGCAAAGACTGGAAGCCGTACTGGCAGGATAAAGACACCAAACTTGTTCATTTCATTGGTAAGGATAACATTGTTTTTCATTGCATTATTTTCCCGGTGATGTTGAGATTGCACGGTGATATATTACCTGAAAATGTTCCTGCAAACGAGTTTATGAATTTGGAAGGTGATAAAATGAGCACCAGCCGCGGCTGGAGCATTGAAATGGACGAATATATCAACGACTGGATCAAGAAAGAGAATGGTGAAAGCATGGCTGATGTGTTACGTTACTACCTTACCACCATTTCTCCTGAAACAAAGGACAGCGAGTTTACCTGGAAAGGTTTCCAGGATGCAAATAATAGCGAATTGGGAAGTATTTTAGGAAACTTTGTTAACCGAACTTTTGTACTAATGCATAAGTTGTGTAAAGGGAAAGTACCGCCTTTGCATGCTGATGTCATTGATGATGCCGATAAGGCGATGTTCGCGGAAATTGAAAATTCAAAATCGAAAATCGAAAATCTTATTGAGACCTATAAGTTTAGGGATGCTCAATACGAAGTAATTGATCTTGCCCGGAAAGGAAACAAATACATGCAGGATAAGCAACCGTGGATAGTTGCGAGGCAAACGACAGACAACGGACAACCGACAACGGAAGCTCAGGAAAAAATTGATAATTGCATGCACGTTTGCTTACAGTTAACTGCAAACCTTGCTATTCTCATGAACCCGTTTCTTCCTTTTACGGCAAAGAGATTATGCTACATGATGAAGGTGGTTGACAAGATGCTGGATTGGGAAAATGCAGGGAAGCCTAAGTTGTTGAGTGTAGGGTACAGCCTTCGCGAACCACAAATATTATTCAGAAAAATAGAAGATTCTGAGATCACTGCACAATTAGAAAAATTAAAAGCAAAAACACAAAAAGTGGAAGAAGAAAAGAAGCAAGATGCCAGTTCCCAGTTGCCGGTTACCGTTAGCGCGGAAACAACATCAAATGTAGTTCAACAGGAAACAGGTAACGGGGAACCGGTAACTAAAACAAAACCCGAAATCGTTTTCGACGACTTTGCAAAGATCGACCTGAAAGTTGGGACCATTGTTAGTGCAGAAAAAGTGCAGAAAGCAGATAAGCTTTTAAAGTTGCAAATAGATTTAGGTTTTGAAACAAGAACGATAGTTTCGGGGATCGCGTTACATTTTCAACCTGAAGAAATTGTTGGGAAGCAGGTAACGGTAGTTGTAAACCTTGCACCACGAAAAATGAGGGGAATAGAAAGTAATGGCATGATCCTGATGGCTGAAGATGCTTCAGGAAAATTACATTTTATAAACCCCGAGCAAAAGATAGATGCGGGAAGTGGCGTAAGCTAACAGCAACACTTAATTAAAAAGCCGCGGATTTTTCCACGGCTTTTTTAATGCTTTATCATAACGGGTAGATACTCTTAATTCCTTCTCCGAATAGCTTCTCCACCCTCGAGTCCCCCCGCAAGTACGTTTTAATGTTCTGGTTTTTTCTTTCCCCATAAAACTGAGGAATTCGGAGTTTAGTAAAGTTTATGGAGCGGGCTTTTTAACTTTTTTCGACATTGTTCCGTGAACGGGACAGCTAGTGTCACTCACTTTTACTGGTAGTACTTAAGTCTTCTTTTAGCATCTACTATTGAAAATTGGCTATTGAACGTTAAGAATACTTTACGCATATTTAAACGCACAATTTTCCAATACCAATTTCCAATGTTCAATGAGAAAACCACATGTTTCAACTAAGCTTGCTGAACAGTGGTTTTTTGATAAAGTGATTGCAACCCTTCGGCTTTACTCACGGTAAACTGCTACACTCAGTTCAATTTATAACCAAGAGTTGAACTGAGCTTGGCAACGATGGTGCCTGTCTGTGCTGAAGTTGGTATCAAAAACCAAAAAAACCTCAATCCGGGTGGACTATGAAAAACGCCTAAAATAGTGTGTAGGGAACATTTTATATCAATTCTCCACGGTACTATTGTGGTGCGGTGCTTTTGAGCTTGCATTCACAATATTGACTGCTTATCGGTATCAGTTTATTCGCGTATTCGGCGAAAATTAAAAGCGTTTCAATTACCATTGATTTTGTAAAAACAGTATCTTCGATAATAATAGTTGTTTAGCTAACTAATTTTTGATTGTTGAGATTTACTCCCAAGCATCACAAATACTTGCTGAGAAAAAAACATTATATGAAAAGAACGATTAAAAAAGTAGCAGTTCTAGGTAGCGGTGTAATGGGAAGCCGTATCGCCTGTCATTTCGCAGGTGTTGGCTTACAGGTATTACTAATGGATATAGCCCCAAAAGAATTAACTGCTGCGGAACAGGCCAAAGGTGTAAGTATTGAACATCCGGCCGTAAAGAATCGAATTGTAAATGATGCTTTAGCTGCTGCTCTTAAAAGTAATCCTTCTCCTGTTTATACAAAAGATGTTGCTAAGCGTATTACCACCGGCAACTTTACTGATAACATGAAAGACATCGCGGGTTATGATTGGGTAATTGAGGTTGTTGTGGAAAGGCTGGACATAAAGCAATCAGTTTTTAATGAAGTAGAGAAGTTTAGAAAGCCGGGAACCTTGGTAACGAGCAACACTTCTGGTATTCCTATTCATATGATGGCGGAAGGCCGAAGCGATGATTTTAAAAAACATTTTTGCGGTACCCACTTTTTTAATCCGCCGCGTTATTTGAGGTTGCTAGAAATTATTCCTACTCCATATACCGATCCCGCAGTTGTTGAGTTTCTAATGAGTTACGGTGATGTATTCCTTGGAAAAACGACTGTTCTTGCTAAAGACACACCGGCATTTATTGCAAACAGGATTGGAGTATTTAGTATAATGTCAATATTCCGTTTAATTGATAAAATGGCCATGACAATAGACGAAGTAGACGCATTAACAGGACCAATTATAGGCCGTCCAAAATCAGCAACTTTCCGCACTGCCGATGTGGTGGGTATTGATACGTTGGTTAAGGTGGCAAAAGGCGTTGCGGATCATTGTAAAACCGATGAAGCTATCGATATATTTAAGATCCCTTCCTGGCTGGAAAAGATAACAGGAAACAACTGGCTGGGAGATAAGACGGGCCAGGGATTTTTTAAGAAAATGGAGACCAGGAATGAGAAAGGTGAAAAAGACATTCATGTATTGAACCTGCAGACTTTGGAATATGGGCTGCGGCAAAAACCAAAGTTTGCAAGTGTTGAAGCTGCAAAGCCTATTGAAGATTTGAAGACCAGGATAAAAATGCTGACTGCAGGGCAGGATAAAGCAGGAGAATTTTACAGGCAGTTTCATTACAATTTGTTCAGTTACATTTCTCACCGCATTCCGGAAATTAGTGATGAGGTATACAGAATAGATGACGCAATGATGGCAGGCTTTGGATGGGAGATTGGTGCATTTGAAACATGGGACTTGTTGGGTGTGCCGAAAACCTTGGATGCCATGAAGGCCGCAGGATACAAAACAGCAACCTGGGTGAATGAAATGCTGGCAACTGGAGCCACTTCCTTTTACAAAGTTGAGAATGGAAAGCGCTTATATTATGATGTAACTTCAAAAACATATAAACCTATCCCCGGTGGTGAAGCTTTTATAATACTCAATAATTATAAAGAAAAGACCGTTTGGAAGAACAGCGCCTGTACTGTTTATGACATTGGAAATGATGTCTATGGCCTTGAATGGAAAACAAAAATGAACAGCATCGGAAGTGAAGTGCTGGAAGGTGTCAACAAAGCAATTGGGCTGGCTGAAGAGAGAAGCAAGGGACTGGTAATTGCCAACGATGGAGCAAACTTCAGCGCCGGGGCAAATGTAGGGATGATCTTCATGTTTGCCATAGAACAGGAATTTGACGAACTTGATTTTGCCGTAAGGATGTTCCAAAATACGATGATGCGGGTGAGGTATTCATCGGTACCAGTAGTTATAGCACCACATGGATTAACGCTTGGCGGCGGCTGTGAAATGAACCTACACGCAGATAAAGTTTGTGCTTCACCTGAAACCTATATTGGGCTGGTGGAGTTAGGCGTCGGCATTATTCCTGGCGGCGGCGGTACCAAAGAATTTGTGCTTAGGGCAGCAGACGAAATGCATGAAGATGAACCGGAAACCAACACTTTAAAAGCAAGATTTTTTAATATAGCCACTGCAAAAGTTGCAACGAGCGGTTTTGAAGGATATGAAATAGGCGTGTTTAGAAAGGGCCTTGATGAAATTGTAATGAACCACGGACGTAGGATTTTTGAAGCCAAAAAGAGTGTAGTCGAATTGTATGACCAGGGTTATGTAACCCCGGTTCAGCGAAAAGATATCAAGGTCTTGGGACGTTCGGCGTTAGGTGCTTTGTATGCGGGTATCAATGGAATGTGGAGGGCGAATTATGCTACGGAGCACGATGCAAAAGTTGCCCGCAAACTTGCTTATGTTATGTGTGGTGGTGATTTAAGTGAACCAACTTTGGTAAGCGAACAATATTTATTAGATCTTGAAAGAGAAGCTTTCCTTAGTTTATGCGGCGAAAGAAAGACTTTGGAAAGAATTCAAAGTGTACTGAAGAGTGGGAAACCAGTGAGAAATTAATGGGGTGAAACGTGAAACCTGAAAAAAGAAGCAGCGTTTCTATTTTCACGTTTCACCTTTGCCCATTCACCTTTGCACTTCCTCCTCACACAATATTATTCTTGGTTGCCGGTTTAATTGCCTGTGCTTTACGCGTTACGTGCAGCTTATTATAAATGTTCGAAATATGGTTTCGTAACGTGTGCGGGCTTACGTACAATTTCTCTGCGATGTTCTTATAATCAAGCCCGTCTACCATTAGCTTTAATAGTTTCTTCTCGCGGTCACTTAAATGGAAACCGTTTGTTGATGTGGTGGGTGGTAAATTCGGGGCGTAAAAGAAGCAAATGCAACGCACCCTTAACTGGATTACTGTTATCGAGCAAAACAACCGCGGTTTTTCTATTGAAAGAAGCCAAAAACGGCAGACACTTCACTTCAATAAGTTTTGTTATAAGCAAAGCGATTAATTGAAACAGTAACACTCGCTATTCTACGATTTTACTGATAGGAATGCTCCTCTAAAAGCATGGTATCGGTTAAAGCAAACAAATAAAGACAACGGTTTTGCATTCAGCAATATCGTACAACTCCACAGGAATAAGGCGGTAAATATCGCTGTTTTTCCAAACCCTGCAGTCACTAAAATTTATGTTCAAAGTGATATTCCTTTACGGGCTTTGCAACTAGCTGGTATGAGTGGAAGGATTGTTAAAAGGTTTTTACCTTCCCTCACCAATCGATACGATGTCAGGGAAGGTAAAAACGGTGTTTATATACTTCGCGCTAAGAGCAAAAATGAAACGAGCAGGTAAAAATTATTATCGGTTCGCATTAAGGCAAAAGTAAAATTAGTTGGCAGTGACCCGTCCATGAAAGTACATACACCTGGTAGCTTTTCCGACGGGTTATTGATTATAAAGCGCCGTTAATTCCGGACTGGTTTCTATATTAAAAGTTGGAATAGCCCAACACGCTTGCTCCCTTGGTTGAAGGTGCACAAGTGTGCGACGCAACAAAAGTTCCGGCAGGTTTTATGCTGGGAACCCAAAAACTATTCTTATCATCTTTGATCTGAAAAAGTAAAATTTACACGCGTAACTGTGGAACCGGGAAGGTGTTGTTATACATGTTTTTGGTACCGGCGTTACCTCTCCGGTTGTTCATCCTTGCGTCGCAATCCGTTCATCATTTTATACAACTATTTTGCATTTATTAAGTTTTGTTTGATAAGCTGTGTGACCGCATGAGGTATTTATGTGTCGATAGCTGATGTTCAGTATTTTACAACTTGTAAATGTTTAAGCTATCGTGGTCGATACTATAGTAGCCCCGCAAATGTTTAAAGGCGGCCGGGAAATGGAATTACCGTTGGTCAATATAAAATTGCCGGGTGAATTATTTTTTTATATTTATAGCACTCATTCAATTCTTAAACTTAAATAACAAGCTATGAAGTGTTTTCTGCCTGTTCTGTTATGTGTAACTGTAGCTTTGACTGCTTCCGCGCAGGTTCGTCTACCACGAAACTACTTTTTTCAAAAGTTAGACAACGGCCTTGAAATAGTGGTTATCGAAAATCCTAAAGTACCGCTGGCAACTATTGAAATAGCAGTTAAAAATGGCGCATATACCGAAGGTCCGGAGTATAGCGGTCTTTCTCATCTTTTCGAACACATGTTCTTTAAGGCAAACAAAGACTATCCCAACCAGGAAAAATTTTTAAAACGTACCCAGGAGTTGGGAGCGATCTGGAACGGTACAACCGGCGAAGAACGAGTAAATTACTTTTTTACTTTTCATAAAGACAGTTTACAGGCTGGCCTCAATTTCATGAACTCGGCCATTCGTTTTCCCATTTACCGTACAGAGGATATGCAAAAAGAAAGGCCGGTTGTCGACGGGGAATTTCAGCGTTCAGAAAGCGATCCGGGTTTTCAATTGCAGTATGAATGCGGAAAAAGATTGTGGGGAGACCTGTTTACAAGGAAAAATCCCATAGGCGACCATAATATCATTAATACGGCCACTCCCGAAAAAATGATGGTCATCAAAAACAAATATTATTATCCCGATAATTCCTTGTTAACCGTGTCGGGGGATGTAAACCATGAAGAGGTTTTTAGCCGTGCTAAGCAAACTTTGGGTGGTTGGGTTAGCAGCGGGTTTAATATTTTTGAAAAATACCCAATTCCTGAATTCCCCCCTTTAACTGCCAGCCAGTATTTTGTGAAAGAGTCTTCTATTGCTCAAACGCCTTATCTCAATATTTACTGGCATGGCCCTGATTACCGCAAAGACTCCGCAGCAACTGTAGCCGCAGATGTTTTTTCGGCAGTACTCCAATTAAACTCTTCAAAATGGCAACAGGCGCTTATAGACAAAGGCCTGGCCACGTATGCTTACGAATATTACCAGACATCAAAATATACAGGACCGATTGCAATTACTGTATTACCAAACCCACAAAAATTAAAAGAATGTTATGCAGAAATAATGAACCAGGTAAAGATGTGGGCAAACAATGATTATTTTACCGATGAACAGTTGAACGTAGCTAAACAGGTTTTGCGAAGAAACTTTGTCAGACAGCAGGAAAAGCCTTCTACTCTCGGCATCAATTTGAGTTTTTGGTGGTGCAGCACCTCTATCGACTACTTTACTGATTATCAGAGTAATCTTCAAAAAGTAACAAAAGATGACATCCAGAAGTTTGTAAAAACATACATAAAAGATAAGCCGCATGTAGCTGGAATGATAATAAACCCGGCAATGAATAAAGAGGCAAAAGCCGAAACATTTTTTAAAGCAACTTCTTTTTAATCTGCTCAAACAAAATATTATGAATAGTAAACGATATAAATCAATCTTTATAATACTCTTTGTTGTACTCTTTACCAGTCAGTCTTATGCTCAAAAGAAAGAACCATATGAAATGTTTGTTGATGGCGTAAAAGTAATTGTGCAACCCGTTAACAATGAGATTGTTCAAATTCAAACCGTTTTCAGGGGAGGGGTACAAAATTATCCTGCATCAAAAGCAGGTATAGAGAATCTTGCAATACGAGCGCTGACAGAATGTGGAACTGAGAATGACGATAAAAACAGCTTTAAAGATAAGCTGGATAAAGTAAGTGGCCAGGTGTATGGTAATGCGGGAATGGATTTCTCAACCTTTAATCTCAATTGCATAAAGGAAGACCTCAATACGGTTTGGCCATTATACCAGGATGCCATTACTAAACCAAAATTCGACGAAAAGGAATTTAGGCGTATAAAACAGGACGCGATAAACAGCATAAAAGAGATGGAATCGCAGCCTGATTATGCAATAGAAAAACTGGCAAAGGCTACTGCCTTTGCCGGTATGAATTATGCAAAAGATCCCGATGGTACAGAAGCTTCGGTACAAGGCCTTACTACTGCCGAAGTGAAAAATTATTATAAATCAATAGCAACAAAGTCAAGAATGCTGTTTGTTGTTGTTGCAAATCTTGAAAGGCAGGAAATCGAACAGAAAATCCATAATCTTTTATCAGCTATACCACAGGGACAGCCATTTGTATTTAAAAAAGAAAGTTTTGCTGCAAAAGCAAATACCTTTAAAGCGGAGAAAAAAGAACTGGCAACAAATTATATCCATGCCGTAGCAAATGGCCCGGCTCCCGGAACAAAAGATTTTAATGCTTTTGTATTAGCTATGCGAATTTTTGCCGAACGTCATTTCCTGGAAGTAAGAACAAACAACGGTTTGTCATACGCACCACAGTCTTATTTCGACGGTGGTTTAACTCCTTCCGCTAACATAGCGGTTACAACAACAGAGCCTAATAAATACATACAGGTTTTAAACAAACTAGTAGATAAAACCCGCAAAGGCTTCACAGAAGAAGAAGTGAAGAATATGAAAACCACTTATATCACCCAGCAATATTACCGGCAGGAAACAAATGCTGCGCAGGCCCAGGCGCTGGCATCAAATGAAGTTTTACATAATAACTGGAAACGTGCAATAACGTTAAATGAAGATTTAAAAAGCGTAACTCCAAAAGATGTAACGGCAGCCTTTAATAAATATGTGACCAATGTTACCTGGGTTTACCAGGGCGATCCTGCTAAAGTTAACCCGGCACTGTTTACAAATGCAGCAGTAAAACAAAAATTGCCTCCATCGAGTTTAAGCAATAAAAAAAATCAGTAAGATAAGGGCAGGTTTTCCTGCCTTTTTTATTAAAGATAGTGTCTGGCAGAACCAGTTAACAGACTTAATACCAATATCAGTGATTTAAGAGGAAATGTTCAATGCTCAACTTTCAATGTTCAATAATTAATACCAGCCATTCAATTTTGTTTACTTAAGCCGGTTTTCTTTTGTTAGCAAACTCTAGCACCTTTATTCTTCATCGTTGTGTCACTCACTTGTACCGCCAGGTTCTATTCTGCTTTTTCGTGGAAAACATGTATTAAGTATTGAACCTCGGCCATTAAATGTTAAAGAATAATGCAGCCATTTGTCAATGCAAATCGCCGGACATTGTACCAGAAAAGACAATGCTTTAACGTTCGTCTGTGTTTCCGTCCTTTATCATTCCTTTGGTTAACATCTATATTTACTTTATTACCTTTGCACACCTTTTTACAATCATTTGAGCAGTTTATAAGATTATGAGTGCGAAATACAGAGAATTTACCGGGTTAAACCTTCCAACAATAGAAAAAGAAATTTTAAGAAAGTGGGAAGAGAACAATGCCTTCGAAAAAAGTGTAGAATTAAGAGATGGAGCGCCCCCTTTTGTTTTTTATGAAGGCCCTCCAAGTGCCAACGGTATGCCCGGTATTCACCACGTTATTTCCAGAACTTTAAAGGACCTGGTTTGCCGTTATAAAACAATGAAGGGTTTCCAGGTGAAACGCAAAGGCGGTTGGGATACTCATGGCTTGCCAGTGGAATTGGGCGTTGAAAAAATGTTAGGCATTACAAAAGAAGATATTGGTAAAAAGATCTCGGTTGCTGAATACAACGAAACCTGCCGCCGGGAAGTTCTTAAATACAAAGACAAGTGGGATGATATAACCCGCCAGATGGGGTATTGGGTCGATCTACATAACCCGTATATCACTTTCGAGAATAAATATGTTGAAACCCTTTGGTGGTTACTGAAAAAATTATACGATAAGGGATTACTGTATGAAAGTGTAAGTATTCAGCCTTATAGTCCCGGCGCAGGTACCGGTTTAAGTTCACACGAATTGAACCAGCCGGGAACGTATAAAAATGTAAAAGATACTTCAGCTGTTGCGATGTTTAAGGCACTTAAAAGTGAAAAATCTCAATTTCTCTTTGATGCAGCAGGCAACGATGAAGTTTACTTCCTGGCGTGGACAACAACTCCATGGACGCTTCCTTCAAACCTTGGATTGACGGTAGGACCTACCATTGATTATGTTCTCGTAAAAACATTCAATCCTTACACCCACCTTCCCGTTAACGTTGTCCTGGCAAAAGCTTTAATAGGTAAATATTTTAAGCCGGAAGGTGAAAACGCAGGTTTTGACAACTATAAGGAAGGTGAAAAACTGTTACCATGGCAAATCCTCGAAGAATTTAATGGGTCAGAAATAGAAGGAACTGAATATGAACAACTGCTTGCTTATGAAGCAAACAGTGCTAAAAATATTTTGCCTTTAACCGATGAAGCGCCTAAACCTTTCCGCGTAATTCCTGGCGACTTTGTTACAACCGAAGATGGTACCGGTATCGTTCATACCGCCCCGGCATTTGGTGCCGATGACTACAAGGTTGGGAGAAAATACAATATCGGTATCCTTACTATGGTGGACCGTGAAGGAAAGTTTGTAGACGGCCTGGGCGAATTTAGTAACCGGTTTGTTAAGAATTATAAAGACGATAAGGCCTACGAAGACGTAAACGTAGATATCTGTGTTAAGCTGAAAAAAGAAAACAGGGCTTTTAAGGTGGAGAAATACGAACACACCTACCCTCATTGCTGGAGAACAGATAAACCAATTCTTTACTATCCCTTGGATGCGTGGTTCATAAAAACTACCGCTTTAAAAGACAGGATGGTGGAATTAAACAAAACGATCAACTGGAAACCAAAATCAACCGGTGAAGGGCGTTTTGGGAACTGGCTGGAGAACATGGTGGACTGGAACTTGAGTCGTAGCCGGTACTGGGGTACGCCGTTACCCATCTGGAGAACTGAAGACGGAAGTGAAGAACTGTGTATAGGCAGCATTGAAGAATTAAACGCAGGCATCCGTAAGGCAAGTGAAGTTTTGGGTGGTGAGGTGAATAAAAACTACCTGCATGAAGGAATCCTTGATTTACATAAACCTTACGTTGACGAAATCGTTCTCGTAAGCGAAAGCGGTAAACCAATGAAGCGTGTGCCAGACCTTGTAGACGTTTGGTTCGATAGCGGCGCAATGCCTTACGCACAATGGCATTACCCTTTTGAAAATAAAGACATGATCGACGAAGGGAAAGCCTTCCCAGCAGATTTTATCTGTGAAGGTGTAGACCAAACCCGCGGTTGGTTTTATACGCTACACTCTTTAGCTGTTTTACTTTTCGACAGTGTTGCTTACAAAACTGTTGTTTCCAACGGTCTTGTTTTGGATAAGAACGGGAACAAAATGAGCAAGCGGTTGGGAAACGTAGTCGATCCGTTTCAAACAATTGATAAATTCGGTGCTGATGCAACCCGCTGGTACTTAATTACAAATGCCAGTCCTTGGGATAACCTGAAGTTCGACATCGGCGGCATCCAGGAAGTGCAACGCAAGTTTTTTGGTACCTTATATAATACTTACCAGTTCTTTGCGCTGTATAGTAACCTCGACGGTTTTGCATTTAAAGAAGAATATATTCCATTAACCCAACGTCCTGAAATCGATCGATGGATCATATCATCGCTGAATACATTGGTGAAGACGGTAACCGAGAGCATGGACGACTACGAGCCTACCCAGGCTGGACGTGCCATTGAGGATTTTGTGGACGGCCACCTTAGTAACTGGTATGTACGCTTATGTCGCCGCCGATTCTGGAAAGGTGAATATGAACAGGATAAGATCTCAGCCTACCAAACTCTCTATGAGTGCCTCGAAACAATTGTAAGACTGGTGGCGCCTATTTCACCATTTTTTGCCGACGCCGTATTTCAAAACCTAGATGCGGTTACGGGCCGTTTCAACACCGGGAGTGTACATCATATAGATTTTCCTAAAGTAAACGAATCGGCTATTGATACTTCCCTCGAAGAAAGAATGCAATTAGCGCAGGATGCTTCTTCACTCATCCTGAGCATTCGCAAGAAAGTGAACATAAAAGTTCGCCAGCCTTTGCAAAAGGTGCTGATCCCCGTATTGAATCCTGCAATGAAAGAACAGCTTTCAAAAATCGAGGACCTGGTAAAAAGCGAGGTGAATGTAAAAGAGATTGAATACCTCATTGAGACAGAAGGGTTTATCAATAAGAAGATAAAACCAAACTTTATTGCCCTTGGTAAAAAGCTGGGGCCTAAAATGAAAGCCGTATCCGCAGCGTTAGGAAAGTTCACTCAAAACGATATTTCCGCCATTGAAAAGGACGGAAAATATATTTTGAATGTAGATGGCGAACCGCTTATCTTGCAATTAGAAGAAGTAGAAATATCTGCAGAAGACATTCCCGGCTGGAGTGTTGCGAGCAAAGGTAGCCTTACCGTCGCGCTCGACATTACAATTACAGGTGAACTTCGTAAAGAGGGTGAAGCAAGAGAGTTTGTAAATCGCATCCAGAATCTTAGAAAAGACAGCGGGTTTGAAATTACAGACCGAATTAACATTAATATAGAGGAAAATGAAAGGTTGGTGAATTCAATAAATGAATATAAAAACTATATTTGCGCGGAAATTTTAGCAGATACGATTGTTTTTGTGCCGGAAATAGCTGATGGCACTGATATTGAAGTTAACGAGATCCCATTAAAAGTAAGTGTCATTAAAAAAGTATAACTGTTTGCCGGTTAACCGGGTAGAGAAGTTAAAGCTTTATTTCCCGACCTTATCGATACTTTTTGGCTTTCGAATATGTTTTTTCTCCCAAGGGAAGCAACTTCAAAACAGCAATTCAAGTCTCAAATAAAACTAACAGCAACGAAAGAGGATAATAAAGAAACAAATGTTGCAACAGCTTAAATAGAAGTGGCTGCAGCTAACTTACTAACCACAAACGGCAATGCTACGGTAAAAGTAGTTGAGCTGGTTGAAAAAAATTCATATAACAAGTGAAAAAAACATTATCAGCCGATAAAAATGACAGCAAAGTAGTCGCGCCAAAAAAAGAAGCAACTACTGAAAAAAAATCCAAGGCGAATGCGCCGGTAGAAAAAGAAGCTAAAAAAGCTTCTGCTAAGGCATCTAAGTCTGAAGGTGAAAGTGAAAAAGCTAAACCTGTTGTAATACCTAAAACCTCAACCGACAAAAAGGTAGATTATGAGCCTGATTTTTTAAAGAGCGTTTTAGACACTCCGGCAACTACTCCTAACGCCCCAACTATGCGGTATAGCGACAGCGAACTGCAGGAATTCAGGGATCTTATCGGTAAAAAGTTAGACGCAGCAAAAAAAGAACTAGCTTACCTTCAGGGCCTTATTACCCGTCGCGACGAAATGGGTGGTGATGAAACCGACAACCGTTACATGACAATGGAAGATGGCGGAATGAGCATGGAAAGAGAGCAATTAAGCCAGATGGCGAGTCGCCAGATCACGTTTATTGACCATCTCGAAAAGGCAATCATGCGTATAGAAAATAAGACTTACGGAATTTGTCGGGTAACGGGCAAATTAATAGATAAAGCGCGTCTTCGTGCGGTGCCACATGCCACTTTAAGCATGGAAGCAAAGTTGGGAATTACAAAATAGCCAGACTTAATATAATTGATCAAAAAGGGGAGCCAAAAGCTTCCCTTTTTTTCTTATTTGTATTGAGTATGAATAAGTTTTTGGTAGTCGGCAGCAGCACTTACATGTGCACGGGTTGCGTCGCACACTTCTACTAAAGTTTAATTTTGAGCAATTGAAATTAAAGCAAAAGCAAAAGCAGAACAGAATATCTACAAGATGAACGTACTGCGACGCAACGATGTTTAACCAGGGCACAAATGCCCGGAACAAAAAAGGAAAACAATCGAAAATGTGAGTGGCAAAAGAAATATAAAATTCAAAATCTCCAAATGCTGATATCGCAGGATTTCCAAAATGTTCAAAGTGCCGGAAGTCAAGTCTTTACATCTCGAAATCCTGAAATTCCTCAATCAGCAATCCCTATTTTACCTCCTGCATGTCTACCAGCCGTTTGTAAATTCCTCCCTGTGCCAGCAGCTTGTCGTGCGTTCCACGTTCAGCTATTTCGCCTTTTTGCATAACAACAATTTCGTCCGCATGACGGATCGTACTTAGCCGGTGAGCAATTACGATGGAAGTACGGTTCTGCATCATGCGATTAATAGCATCCTGAACGAGCCGTTCACTTTCGGTATCCAGTGCAGAAGTGGCTTCATCTAAAATTAAAACGGGTGGATTCTTTAATACCGCGCGGGCAATGGTAAGCCTTTGCCTTTCGCCCCCACTCAATTTGCCGCCCCGGTCTCCAATGTTAGAATGATAGCCACCTTCTTTTTGTTCGATGAAATTGTGTGCATTTGCAATCTTTGCAGCATGCTCTATTTGCTCTTCCGACGCATTTTCCATTCCTAAGGCTATATTCCGCCCGATAGTGTCATTAAATAATATGGGCTCCTGGGTTACAATGCCCATTTGTTTCCTTACCGAGAACAACGAATATTCTTTAATATTCTTCCCGTCAATCAACAATTCGCCGGAAGTGACATCGTGAAACCGTGGAATAAGATCGGCCAACGTGCTTTTGCCTGCACCGGAAGAGCCTACCAAAGCAACAGTTTTTCCTTTCTCTATAGTGAGGTTAATATTTTTTAAGATCACGTGATCTTCGTACGAAAAGCTGACATTCCTGAACTCTATCGACTTATTAAAAACCGTAAGTTTCAAACCATTTTCATTTTCATCAACCTTTACAGGAGCATTTAAGATTTCTTCTATGCGTGCAATAGCGGCAGTTCCTTTCTGCATGTTGTAAAACGACGAAGAGAGAGCTTTGGCCGGATTGATTATCTGCGTAAAAATGCCTACATACATAATAAAGGCTCCCGCTTCAAGTCCCGCATCGCCGCCCAAAACCAGCCGACCGCCAAAATATAGAATACCGCATAATACCATTACACCTAATAACTCGCTGAGAGGCGAAGCGAGGTCACGACGAAACTGCATCTTGTTTCGCAGGTGGAATAAGTCGTTGTTGGTTGTATTGAACCTGTTCTGTAATAGCTTTTCTGCATTAAATGCCTTGATAACCCGCAACCCGCCGAGTGTTTCATCCAGCACTGATAAAGCCTCGCCAAGCATAAGAGCGGCGGTATTCGATTGTTTTTTTAATGACCGGCTTACCCGGCCAATAATTAAACCGGTCAACGGCAGAAGAATTAAGAGAAATAATGAAAGTTGGGGACTGATAAAAATGAGGGTGCCAAGAATGATGATAATATTTAAAGGATCCTTTATAAGACCTTCCAGCGTTCCAACCACCGATCCTTCCAGTTCTCCAATATCATTTGTCATCCGGCTCATAACATCACCCTTTCGTTGTTCTGTAAAAAAACCAATAGGTAGTTGCAGTAGCTTATTATACATCTCAGACCTAAGCCGGGTCATAATCGAATTTTTGATTGGTGCCAGGACATAAAATGACAGGTAGAGAAAAAGGTTTTTCAACAGAACCGCGATTATTATCACCAGGCAAATTAATCCGAGTGCTAAAAGAGGCCCCTGAGCGCCATTAGAAACGATAATATTACTAATGTGGTAATTAATATAATTCATCAGATCAGCCGAATCGTGTATCACTGCAGGTTTTTTCAGAACCAGTTTTTCAGTTGTAAAAATCAAACGCAGGAATAATGGTAGTGTGCCAATCGATACCAGTGAGAATACAATAGAGAATACAGTGAATAAAAAGTATAAAACAATGTGTGGCTTATAAAAACTGAGATATTTAAAAAGTCGCGAGTATTTTTTCATTAGTGTTTTAAATCGGTCAAATCATTACAAAGTAACTAATTTTACAAGGATAAATAGTACAATAGATGGAAGAAGGAAAAAGACAAAAGCAGGTAGCCGCAGTAATTCAACAAGAGTTAAACGATATCTTTATGCGGCTTGGATTGAATATGATTGATGGGGGAATGGTTTCAATATCGTCGGTAAAAGTTACTCCGGACCTTTTGGAAGCAAGAATCTATGTCAGCTTTTTTAAAGTAACAGATGCCGGCGCTGCAATGAAAAAAATACAGGCGCAGGCATGGGAAGTAAAAAAGGAATTGAGCGACAGGGTAAAAAAGCAATTACGTCGTATACCCGTACTTACCTTTTATCTCGATGACACTTTAGATTACGTTTTTAAAATGGAAGACATTTTTAAGCAAATTAATGAGGGTGAAGGTGGTAAAGAAAATCAACAAAATTAATTGAAGCACTTTCCCTTGCGGAAACAGTTCTATAAATGACCATTTTATTTGCCTGGAGATATTTTAAAGGAAAAAAGACCACAAATGCTATTAACATAATTGCATGGATCAGCATCCTTGCAATTGCGGTAGGTGCTGCCGCATTAATTCTCGTATTAAGTGTATTTAATGGTTTTGAGGACCTGGTTAAGGGTTTGTATGCCGATTTTTATACAGACATAAGGATTGCTCCAGCCAAAAGCAAGTTTCTCACACTCACACCCGCCCAGTTACAACAAATAAAAGGTATTAACGGTGTAAAGCAAATAAGTACGATTGCGGAAGAAAAGGCTGTATTGGTAAATGATGAATACCAAAGTATCATTTACCTGAAAGGGGTTGACGAAGCTTACACGCAGGTTAGCGGTTTAGCTAAAACCGAGCATATCTTTAAAGGCAAATTTGATCCGGGAACTGTTGACGCCCCGTTACTTTTTTTGGGGGCAGGCATTGCCAATGCAGTAGGTGTTGAGCCGGGCATGAACCTTTCGCCCCTAACCGTTTATCTTCCAAATTTAAAAGCATCCAATTTTTCAGGTTTAGATGCCCTTAATTCGTACAATGCCAATGTTAGTGGTAGTTTCGTTTTGCAACAGGATTTCGATAACAAATATGCAATCACCAATATTGCTTTTGTGAAGTACATGTTAGATCTTAATGTTGATGATTATAGTGCAGTTGAAGTGAAAATTACCGACGAAACGCAAACAGACGATATAAAAGAAAGAATACAGAACCTGCTCGGTAATAATTATAAAGTAGAGACCCGCTACCAGCAAAACCAGAGTCTGTATTCAGTTATGCAGGTAGAAAAGTGGGTGATTTATGGCATACTTTCATTAATTCTCGTAGTTGCCGCTTTCAACATGATTGGTGCTTTGACCATGTTAGTGCTCGAAAAGCAAAAAGATATAGCGGTTTTAAAAGCCCTGGGTGCACATGAGCGTTTAATTCAAAACATTTTTTTAAGTGAAGGCTTTGTACTCGCTGCAGTAGGCGGCGGTTTGGGGATTATTGTCGCCGTAATTATTTGTTTACTGCAAATTAATTATAAGCTCGTCAAACTGGCAGGGGGAAGTTTTATCATAGATTATTACCCTGTAAAAATAGTCGCTACCGATTTTCTACTTGTTATTTCCACCATTTTGTTCATTTCTTTATTGGCTGCCTGGATCCCTTCGCGTAAAGCAAGTCAACAATTGTTCTCTCTAAAAAGTTAGGCGTGGCTTTTTTGTCACCAGCTTTTGCCTTTCATAGCAGTATAGTTGCGACGCTCCGTTTGTCTATCGCGCTTTTTTCGGCCTCTTCATAAAACCTTTTAAATTATTGCAAACAACACGGGCGAAATAAGGCATCGTTAATAGAAATTATTTGCCGACGTTTAAACTTGCCTTACCGTGCAGCTACAACAACTTTATGGTTGTCCTATGCATACCTTATTAAAAAAACTGTTAATGCTTTTTTAATCTAAAAACATAGACGACGATTTCTTATTGCGGCATAAAAGGTTTTAATTTGTTTCTCGCTTCAAATGTTACCAATACCAAATTGTCCTCTGAATGGAAAAAATTATTATCGGTAGTATAATAGCTTTTTTGGTAACCCTATTGGTTATGCCTGTAATTTTAGGTGTAGCGAAGGTGAAGAAGTTGTATGATGAGCCCGATGATAAGCGTAAGCTTCACAAACAGCCGGTTCCTTCGTTAGGCGGTGTAGGTATGTTTGTCGGCTTTATCATCAGCATTTTGCTAACTGTGAATTTTACGGCCGAGGCTCCTGAATTTCAATATTACATTGCTGCTTTTCTGCTTATATTCTTTGTTGGTATCAAAGATGATATTTTAGTGACTTCTGCCACAAAGAAGCTATTAGGTCAACTGGCTGCTGCCGGAATTCTGGTATTCAAAGCCGAACTTATTATTACTAATATGGATGGCCTACTGGGATTTCACGAATTGAACACTGCTTTCAGTTATTTGCTTACAATTTTTTCCATAGTTGTTATTATTAATGCCTTTAATTTAATCGATGGTGTTGATGGTCTTGCAGGTAGTATTGGATTAATTAGTGCCCTTGTATTCGGAGTATACTTTCTCATTAACCACGACATTTCTTACGCTGTACTGGCTTTTAGCTTTGCCGGCAGCCTGGTAGCCTTTTTAATGTTTAATTTTCACCCGGCAAAAATCTTTATGGGTGACACCGGTTCTCTTATAGTTGGATTAGTCAATAGCATATTAGTTATAAAATTTATTCAAACAGCGGGTACTTATTCCAATTACCCCATTTCAGCCGCACCGGCGGTAGGTTTTGGTATATTGTTGTTGCCGTTAATGGATACTTTGCGGGTTTTTTCGATAAGAATAAAAAACGGGCGGTCTCCTTTTAGTCCTGACAGGAATCATATTCATCATCTGTTACTCAACCGTGGCTTCAGCCACAAAAGTGTAACGATTATTTGCGTACTTACCACCATTCTCATCTCTGCATTCACTTTTTTATTTCAACAGCTAGGAACCGGTTTATTAATTGCATGTGAAATAGCTTTGTTTTTCGCTATTATATTTCTATTAAATTATAAAAAGGCAAAATATAACCTGAGAGTGGTTAAAGGCGATGGGAAAGGTATAGTTCCGGAAGATAAGGTGAAGCTCGTCTCATTGTTTGACAAAAAAGGGGCAGTAGTAGAAGAAGAGTAAACTATAAAAGCACAACCTGTTGTTTTTATACACCTGTTTTAATGTTTAAAATATCATGGTAATCCTTAGTTTTGCCTTGAAAATTAGCCAAAAATGTCAGAAGAACTGGAGATGATCATAGAAGATGCAGAAGCATCTATGAAAAAAGCAATTGGATTTCTTGAGGTTGAATTGGTAAAGATTCGTGCAGGTAAAGCGAACCCAAATATGTTAGACGGCATTATGGTCGATTATTATGGTACACCAACTCCTATCAACCAGGTTGCCAACATAAATATTATGGATGCCCGTACTATCAGCATCCAACCCTGGGAAAAAAAGACACTTCAAACAATCGAAAGAGCAATTATTGCAGCAAACATTGGCCTAAACCCGCAAAACGACGGAGTAAATATCCGGCTTTTTTTACCTCCGCTAACGGAAGAAAGACGGCGTGAACTGGTTAAGAAATCTGCTGCAGAAGCAGAGCAGTCAAAAGTTGCTATACGTAATATCAGGAGGGAAGCAATAGAAGAAATAAAAAGATTGCAAAAAGAAGGGCTAAGCGAAGACCTGGCAAAAGATTCTGAAAAAGAAGTGCAGGATATTACAGACCGGTACATAACACTGGTTGAAAAGCATCTCGCTGCGAAAGAAAAAGATGTAATGGCAATTTAATTTGTTAAATAGCTTTTTCACCGTCCCGGCCCACAAGCCGGGATTTTTCTTTTATACAACTTGGCACACATTTCCCTGATTAAATCATTGTCAAACTACTAACTCCATTTAAAGCAAATAAACTTTCTAATAAGTAATCCACATGTGCATTTCTTGTTCATTCTGAACATCTGTCCTAAGTTATTTCCTGAACTCTTAACGATACTTTTGTATCCCGCTCCTGTAGTTTTACAAGCGTTTATAAAAATTCTAAATGGCAAACACCGAAACATATCAAATAAAACTTCCTCAATTTGAAGGTCCGTTTGATCTGTTGTTATTTTTTATAGAGAGGGATGAACTGGACATCTACAATATTCCTATAAACCGGATCACCAAAGAATTTTTGGCTTATATCCAGGCACAGGAGTCATTAAATATTGAACTGAGTAGCGAGTTTATCCTGTTTATTTCAACTTTAATGCGCATTAAGGCAAAACTATTGTTGCCGAGAAAGGAAATTGATGCACAAGGCAATGAAATAGATCCGCGGCAGGAGTTGATCGATAAAATTCTTGAATACAAAAGATTTAAACAGGCAGCGGCAGAAATGGCCGAAATGGAGGCAACCCGACTGTTGATGTTAAAGCGCGGAAATCTTCACAAAGAATTAAATTCAATAGGTGAATCGGCCGGCGAAGGAACCGAAATACAAAACATTACTTTATTCAAATTGATGAAGTCTTTTGAAAAAGTAATGCAAAAAGTACATGACCGACAAAATAAACCCGTTCATACGGTTGTGAGGTATAATTACACGATGGAGGATACGCGAACCTTTGTTCTGCACTTAACAAGCAGGGAGAAAACGGTTTCATTTGAGAAAGTCTTCAAAGAATGTAATGACAGGATTCATGCGATTTTTCTTTTCTTATCGATGCTTGAATTAATCCAACTTCATTATATGAGCATAATGGTAGGAGAAGGTAGAAACAACTTTATCGTAGAATGGAACGAAAACAGGGAAGAAAGTCCTGAAACTTTTGAAACTCCGGCCGGTTTTGACCCCAGTTTAAATTAACGGATAACAGCCAATTTTCAATTAAATACCCATATCAATTGGTCTTTCTGAAGCATCAATAATTTTTTGAGGCTTATTCAAAAATTTATAGGAGACCATCGCGCAACTAAAGCTGTTACATGCAGGAATAGAATAGGTTTCAATGTCGGAACTTGCCCATAACCCTGTAAAACTATGCCCTGTTAAAGGCATTATTTTTGGTTGTCGGAAGACCCCTTAATTTATAAGCTGCTCCAAACCTTCCGGTATATCGATAACCAACTACATATTTTCCTAATGCCGTACAGCCACTCCCTATGTTGTTAGAGAACCTTGGTTTAGTCAAAAAAAGGAGGTTTTTTATTTACACTTTTAAATTTTGCAACGAACAGAAACATGAGGCTAGCTAAGCAGGTAAGCCAACGAGGGCAATAAATGCTAAGTTACTAACCTTCATACAATACTTGTTGCAATGTAAAAAAGCGTTCCTTAGACTACAGAAAGTTGAAGAGTGCGACGCAACAGAAGCGAAATCGATGACTTAAGGTTTGGTCCACACAAAACTAAAGCTATAGGACGCAGAAGAAAGTTTTTCAATAAAAAAAGCTGCCCTTTTTTAAGGACAGCTTTAATAAAAAATCTATACGTACATTTATCCGCCTATAAAGCTCGATACTTTAATTTTATCTTTCGCCATTGATCTTACCGCTTCGGCAATTCCTTGTGGATCATAACCACATTCACGATAAAGTTCTTTTGGTGTGCCGTGTTCAACAATGCGGTCTGGAATTCCCAGCATTTTTACCCGTGCTTTATAGCCATTTGCAGACATAAATTCAAGAACAGCACTTCCAAAGCCACCAACAATAGTCCCGTCTTCTACGGTTACTAGTTTATCAAACTTTGCAAAAACCTCGTGCAGTAATTCTTCGTCCAAAGGTTTAGCAAAACGCATGTCATAATGAGCAGGATTCAATCCCTGTGTTTTTAACTCCCTGATGGCGGCAGTTGCAAAATTACCCGGATGACCGAACGTTAATATCGCAACATCTTCGCCATCTTTTAATTTCCGGCCTTTGCCAATGATGATTTCTTCAAACGGCGTTTTCCAGTTCGTTAACACACCTTCTCCACGTGGATAACGAATCACAAAAGGTGATGTATTGCTTTCCAATTGGGCCGTATACATCAAATTTCTCAGCTCTGACTCATTCATGGGAGCACTAACCACCATATTTGGAATGCAGCGCATATATGGAATATCGTAAGCTCCATGATGCGTAGGACCATCTTCACCCACCAGTCCCGCACGATCTAAACAAAGAACTACCGGCAATTTTTGAATGGCAACATCATGAACCACCTGGTCGAATGACCGCTGCATGAATGAAGAATATATATTACAGAACACCCTTAATCCCTGTGTAGCGAGGCCGGCACTTAATGTAACTGCGTGCTGTTCACAAATGCCAACATCAAAAGAGCGTTGCGGCATTTTTTCCATCATAAATTTTAGAGAACTACCGCTGGGCATTGCAGGAGTTACACCCATTATCTTATCATTTTGCTCTGCCAGTTCTATTATACTCAGTCCAAATACATCCTGGTATTTTGGCGGCTGAGGTACATCGAATTTCTTTTTTACAATTTCCCCGGTTATTTTATCAAACAATCCCGGCGCATGCCATTTTGTTTGATCTTTTTCGGCAAGTGAGTAACCTTTACCTTTTACCGTTACAATATGAAGAATTTTTGGACCTGGAATTTCTCTCAGATCTTTTAGCGTGTCAACCAATTTTGTAATATTATGGCCATCTATAGGGCCGAAATACCGCAGTTTCAAAGCTTCGAATAAATTGGCGCTGCTGCTCACCATTCCTTTCAGGCTTTCAGCTACTTTATGGGCCATTGAACGGGTAAAGCCTTTACCCACAGGCAATTTCCCCAAAGCTTTCCAAACGTCGTCTTTGAATTTATTATAAGTAGGAGAGAGGGTAATGTCGGTAAGGTATTCTTTAAGAGCTCCAACATTGGGGTCGATGCTCATGCAGTTGTCATTCAAAATTATTAAGACGTCACTGTCTGCAACTCCTGCATGGTTCATTGCTTCGAAAGCCATTCCGGCTGTCATAGCACCGTCGCCGATGATTGCTACAGATTTTCTGTCCTTTTCGCCTTTATATTTTGCAGCCATCGCCATCCCCAAGGCGGCAGAAATAGAGGTTGAAGAGTGCCCTACGCCAAAAGTATCGTATTCGCTTTCGCTTCTTTTGGGGAAACCGCTAAGGCCGTTGTATTTCCTGTTAGTGAAAAAGTTATCGCGCCTTCCGGTTAATATTTTGTGCCCGTATGCCTGGTGGCCAACATCCCAAACCAATTGATCGTAGGGGGTATTATAAATATAATGCAACGCAACAGAAAGCTCTACTACTCCCAAACTCGCTGCAAAATGACCTCCGTGAACACTAACAACATCGATAATGTACTGTCTCAGTTCATCACAAACCTTGTGTAATTGCTCGCGGCTCAACTTTTTTAAATCAGCGGGACTATCAATTCCTTTCAATAAGTTTCCCGGAGTAATTTCCATCCTGTCTTTTTTGTAAAATTAAGGGATTAATAGAAGCGGAACGGTATAGTAACGCTTAAACATAACAGTTTTGCATAACGTAAAGTTTGAAAGGAGTTAAATTTTTCCTGAAAACCAATTCTTTAACCAATTAACCTCCTTATTTGCCACTGGTCAGAATATGTATATAAATACACTTATTCTATCTACTTTTGGTAAAGTATGAATAAAACAATCTCAAAATACTGGCTTTGCCAAATCGGTGGTTGGAGTACATATATCATAGTATACACCTTTTTTTACCTGACACTTCGTACTAAAGAGCAACCCGATTTTTTCAAAGTTCTTTTATTGGATGCCGTAATTGGAATAGTTATCACTCATCTAATGCGCGATTTCATACAGCGCATGGGCATCCTGAAGATGAGGTTGGACAACCAGATTACCTTTATGTTTTTAACAACTGTCGGAGCATCGTTTCTATTTGCTTTTGCCAGTATTTATCTTGAAGATACCCTCAATTTTACCAGCGACACTTTCCGTCAATACAGCTTCATTAATAAAACACTTCGTGCATCTTTCGGCAGCTTCCTTTTCTTAATAATCTGGAACCTTATTTACTTTACGTTTCATTACGTCATGAAAAGCCAGCAGGAGCAGCTCGATAAAGTGAAACTGCAAAGCGTGGTGAAAGAACTGGAGTTAAAAACCATTAAGGCGCATATAAATCCTCATTTTATTTTTAATGCCTTAAATAGTATTCGGGCCCTGGTAGATGAAAACCCGCAACGAGCCCGTACTGCAATTACTGAATTAAGTAACCTTTTACGCAGCAGTATGCAGGCCGAAAAAGTTGAAACCACTCCCTTGTCGAAAGAATTGAATATTGTAAAAGATTATCTTGCTTTAGAACACATCAGGTTCGAAGACCGGCTGAATGTTGAATACGACATCGACGAAGACACACTCGGTCAACCTGTTCCGCCCATGATGTTACAAACGCTTGTGGAAAATGCTATTAAGCATGGCATCAGTAAGAAAACAGAAGGCGGCATTATAAAGATTATCTCTGACTTTAAAGACGATCATCACCAATTAATCGTTCAAAATACTGGTCATATCAATGGCGATTTTAACCCCAATGGTTTTGGAATCTACAGCACGCAAAGCCGGCTCATGTATATGTACGGAGAGAAAGCCCATTTCGAAATCAAAAATAACAGCAATAATATGGTAGAGGCAATAATAAAAATGCCGGCAATTACCAATTAATATTGTAAGAATTATTTTTGTTCCGGTCTTTTGTGGTTTAATTTAGCTTCTGTTGCGTCGCACTCTTGTACATTTTATCCCCGTTGATCTTGAAGGAAAAATGTTTACCGCTTTTCTTATTTATAATAACTCCTATTAAACGCACACTTAAACCCTGATACCATGTCTGTGAGAACTATTATCATTGATGACGAAAGATTAGCCCGTAATGAATTGAAGAAATTATTGCAGGAACATAACGATATAGAGGTAATTGATGAAGCAGCAAATGTACAGGAAGGCATTGCCAAGATAGAGCAACATAATCCAGATCTTATTTTTCTCGACATCCAGATGCCGGGAAAGACCGGGTTTGACCTTCTTGAAGAACTGGATCGGGCACCCAAAGTTATATTTACTACAGCATACGATGAATTTGCCTTAAAGGCATTTGAAGTAAACGCTCTCGATTATCTCCTTAAACCTATAGAACCAAAACGTTTAGCAGATGCTATCCAAAAGGTTAGCCAGGACGAAAACCGCGAAACTCTGTCTACTAACGGTACCGGTGTTGTTCAACGAACCGGGTTGTTAAGCGACGAGGACCAGGTGTTTGTAAAAGACGGTGAAAGATGCTGGTTTGTTAAACTGAATGAAATCCGGTTATTTGAAAGCGTTGGTAATTATGCCAAAGTTTTCTTTGGTGTCAACAAACCACTCATCTTAAAGTCGCTCAACTCCCTCGAAGAAAGATTAGACGACAAAGTATTCTTTAGAGCAAACCGTAAGCACATCATTAATATGCGTTGGATCGAGAAAATTGAACCCTACTTTAATGGCGGCTTGTTACTTGAACTGAAAGGAGGGGAAAAAATCGAGGTCAGCCGCAGGCAGACTGTTAAGTTTAAGGAAATGATGAGCTTATAATTATCTTCGTGTTTATGAAGAAACTTTCTCTCACTTTGTTATTGTTAGCAATAACAATAAGCGGCTATTGCCAGTCAATAAATACGATTGTAAGTGTAGATGATGTAAAAAGAATAGAAAGCATGTTATCAGCCGATAATATGCAGGGAAGAAAAGCGTTTACTGCCGGTAATCAAAAGGCTGCCGAATTTATAGGTAGCGAATTTAAAAAGATAGGCCTCGAATACGCGCAAGGCTTACAAAGTTATAGCCAGAACTTTATTGTTGTTAAGCCCACACTTTTAAGCACATCCGCTTCCTTCAACGGAAATACTGCAGACCCAAAAACAGTAACTACCTTTACCGGTCTTCCCAACCTAAAAGTGACATCCGAATCAGGGTTTAAGAAAGTGTTTATTAAAGAAGGTGACAATTTCGCGGAAGTTTTGGATTTTATTAAACTGAAAGAAAACCTGCTTGTATTTGTTGATAATAAGTTTGCCAGATCCTTTGGCCGCTTACCTGCCTTTAAAGAATACCTTCCTAAATCAGAAAAAAGTGTGGTTTTCATATTAGGGAATGTTGACACAAGCAATTTTGAGATTGTGGTTAAACACGAGATAAAGGAAGAAAAAGCAACCAACGTAGTTGCGGTATTGCCGGGCAAAAACAAAAAGGAAGAGTTCGTAATTTTTTCAGGACATTACGATCATATAGGTATTGGTAAGCCCGTTGGTAACGACTCCATTTTCAATGGTGCCAACGACGATGCTTCAGGTATTACTGCAATTATACAAATTGCCAAATACTATAAAGCCGCTAACAATAATGAACGGACTTTAATTTTTTCTGCTTTTACTGCGGAAGAGATAGGAGGATTTGGTTCTCAATTCTTTTCGCAACAACTCAATCCCGCGAAGGTAGTTGCGATGTTTAATATTGAAATGATAGGCACCGAAAGTAAATGGGGCAAGAATTCGGCCTATATCACAGGCTTTGAAAAAACAGATATGGGCAGCATTCTACAAAAGAATTTAGAGGGAACAGCTTTTCAATTCTACCCTGATCCTTACCCCGAGCAGAATTTGTTTTACCGTTCGGACAATGCTACCTTGGCGCAACTAGGGGTTCCGGCACACACCATTTCAACTTCGAAGATGGATAGCGAACCGAACTACCACAAACCGTCTGATGAGATAAGCACACTTGATTTGAGTAACATGACGCAAATAATACAATCAGTTGTATTAAGTGCAAAAACTATTGTTAGTGGAAAGGATACACCTACAAGAGTTAAAAAGGAACATTGATATCGTTCACCGTTTTACTACATTAAAAACGTCTGCTATTTGAGCTTCCGCCGACGAAACAAGTTTAAATGGTAAACGTCTTTAATTTAAACTGTTTGAGGTCTACTTACTAAGTGAACTCCCATAAGGCATTAAAATGCATTTACAGTTAAAGGTGCAACCCTACAACAAACTGAGGGTAAAACTGCCAGGCTGAATAATGCCTTATAGTACAAGCGAGCGTGGCAACGATGTTGCTATGAATTAATAATGCTCGTCACCCAAAAAGTGCTAAGCGGTAACCGCGAGACTATGAATTGCTGTTGCCATTTCTTTTATTAAAGCAGGATCTTTTTCAATGGCATTTCCTACAACAATTACATCAGCACCTGCCTTACAATTTAAATAGGCCTTTTCAGGATCTGTAATACCTCCACCAATGATCAGGGGAACTTCGATTTGGCTTGAAACCATCTGGATCATACTTTCTGTAATCGCTCTTTTTGCACCGCTGCCTGCATCCATGTAAATCAGTTTCATTCCCAACATTTCACTTGCAAGTGCTGTACATAACGCAATTTCATTTTTATCGGATGGAATCGGCGTTGCATTTGAAATATACGAAACTGTTGTGGGAGCGCCGCCGTCGATTAACATATAACCGGTTGGCATAATTTCAAGACCGCTTTTGCGAACAAAGGGGGCACTAACTACATGCTGACCAATAAGAAGTTCGGCATTGCGGCCTGATACCAAAGAAAGATATAATAAAGCATCAGCATATTTACTTACCTGTGCAGGGCTTCCCGGAAACAGGATTACAGGAATATCGCATGAAGATTTGATTTGCTGAATGCACTCGTCAAGGTTACTTGAAATAATCAGGCTGCCTCCAACAAGTAAGTAATCAACCTTAGCATTTGTTGCAAGAGTAATTAATTGTTCTATTTTATAAGCATCAACCTTATCAGGATCGATCAACACAGCAAGAGATTTTTTGCCTTGCTGTTTATTTTTTACAAAATTCTGGTAAAGCTTATTCTTCATGCAACTGATTATCGGTTTCTTGCAAAAATGCTAAATTTTTTTATTTAATGACAGATTATTTCAATCATTAGATGCTCATAAAAAGTAAAATAACGCGTCTAATTACCATTTTACGTGAGTTTTTAACCTAATAGTATTGCAAATTACCTTATACTAATTAAGTGCCAGCTTTTTTTGGCGTAATTATCCTATTATTTTTCTAATAAATAAAATATAAAAGCTTGAATTATTGCAACATGTGATTAAATGTTTTTATGGTTTGCGGTTTAATGTTTGATAAAAAACGGCTAACCAGTTATATTATTATACGCATTGCAAGCAAAAGTGGGGGTTACAGCAGGGCGGTAATTTTCCTGTGCTCTAATATACATTATTTATTTACAAGAGACCAGTGATGTGTGAAGCATTTGCATTAAACGAACAATCGGGCTCATAATTTTTTATCAATCTGCCGTTTTTATCCTAAAGAATAAGTATCCGTAAAGGTTATAAAACTACTAACAGCAATTGTGCACATGGTGCGCGTTAACTCTTTTGCAGTAAAGCAAAAAGAAAGATATTTTCGTTACCCTACATTTATTGCGATTGCTGAAACTTTTAAGGAGGATCTATATGTGTAGCTGTAACAAAAAGCCCAGCGATGACAAACTGGGCTTGCAATAAAATGCCTTAGGATAGTAAAATTGGTGATTACCATCTTCACCATGTTAAATTATATGATACATAACGCCCAAGAAGCTGGAACCTTCGGGGTTGTTTTTTTCTGGTTCTAAGGAATGAAATGCGAATATCCAAGGTATTCTTTTTTTATTTTCTAACATTTCTGCAGAACTTTCTCTGGTTTCTTTTACACAAGAATGTGAGAAAATCATACAACTCAATACAGGTTTGAATTTGGAGTAGTTATTAACAGTAAGGGGATATTATAGACTCCTTTTTTTCGAAAAAGCCTGATATTTTCGTCTTCCCCTATAAGATTTAGGGCTGATTTTAATTCCTTCACAACTCAACATAAATTTTTTGCTCATGGCCGTAAAACAAACCACTAAGGGACTGCAGTTCCCTCGTCGCTTTACCAAAGAAGGCGTATCTCCATTCGATATGTTCACTTACGACTATCGAACCAGTATCATCCGCAATCCATCGGGTGAAGTTGTTTTTGAAATGAAAAATTGCGAGGTTCCTGCACAATGGAGCCAGATCGCGACTGATATCATTGCACAAAAGTATTTCCGTAAAGCTGGTGTACCGCAAGCTGACGGAAGTCTTGGAAGAGAAACATCGGCAAAGCAGGTTGCTCATCGCATGGCCAACTGCTGGAGAGTGTGGGGCGAAAAATATAGCTACTTTAATAGTCCGGAAGATGCACAGGTTTTTTATGAAGAGCTGGTATATAGTATTTTAAACCAGGCATGCGTACCGAACAGTCCGCAGTGGTTCAACACCGGTTTGTATGAGAGTTATGGAATTACCGGAAAACCACAAGGGCATTATTTTGTGGATCAGAACGATGGGGTACTAAAAAAATCGACATCGGCATACGAAAGGCCTCAGCCTCATGCATGTTTCATTTTAAGTGTTGATGATGATTTGGTGGGTGACGGCGGTATAATGGATCTGTGGGTACGTGAAGCAAGAATTTTTAAATATGGGTCGGGTGTTGGATCTAACTTCTCTAATATTCGGGCTGAGGGAGAGAAGCTAAGTGGTGGCGGTACATCAAGTGGTTTGATGAGTTTTTTGAAGATAGGTGACAGGGCAGCAGGAGCAATTAAAAGTGGTGGAACAACACGTCGCGCCGCAAAAATGGTCTGTTTGGATCTTGACCATCCTGAAATTGTGAATTTTATTGATTGGAAAGTTGAAGAGGAAAAGAAAGTAGGGGCTTTAATAGCTGCCGGTTATGCCAGTGACTACGAAGGAGAGGCTTATCGCACCGTCTCGGGCCAAAACTCTAATAACTCGGTTCGTATTCCAAACGAATTCTTTGAGAAGCTGGAGAAAGGTGAAGACTGGGAACTGAAAGCAAGAACAGATGGCCGGGTAATGAGGAAGATCTCTTCAAAAGAATTGTGGAACAAAATTTCTTATGCTGCCTGGAGATGCGCTGATCCTGGTACACAATACAACACCACCATTAACGAATGGCACACTTGTCCTAAAGGCGGAGAGATCAGGGCTTCTAATCCATGCTCTGAGTATATGTTCCTCGACAACACAGCCTGTAACCTGGCTTCAGTTAACCTCAGGAAGTTTCATGACGACGATACTAACCAGTTTGATGTAGAAGGTTTTGAATATACCTGCCGCTTATGGACAGTGGTTTTGGAAGTTTCTGTTTTAATGGCGCAATTTCCAAGTAAAGAAGTGGCACAGCTTTCTTATGAATACAGAACCCTGGGTCTTGGCTTTGCCAACCTGGGAAGTGTACTAATGGTTAGCGGTATTGCTTACGACAGCGAGGAAGCTCGTGGTATTGCGGGGGCTATTTCAGCTATCATGACAGGTGTTGCTTATAGCACTAGTGCGGAAATAGCGAAATACCAGGGTCCATTTGTTCGTTACGAGGAGAATAAAGAAGATATGCTGCGTGTTATTCGTAATCACCGTTTAGCCGCTTACGATGCAGACAGTTATGAAAAATTAAGCCTTAAGCCACAAGGTATAAAAGCACAATATTGTCCTGATTACCTGTTAACTGCTGCCTGCAAAGCCTGGGATGATGCTGTTGAAATGGGTGAAAAATACGGTTATAGAAATGCTCAGACAACAGTTATCGCTCCAACCGGAACAATCGGTTTAGTAATGGACTGCGATACGACTGGTGTTGAACCTGATTTTGCACTGGTTAAATTTAAAAAATTAAGCGGTGGCGGTTATTTTAAGATTATCAACCAATCGGTTCCCCAGGCATTAAAAAACCTAAAGTATACTGCTAAAGAAGCGGATGCAATTATTAAATATGCTGTTGGTTCCGGAACTTTCGACGGGGCTCCATTTATCAATCCTCAATCATTAAGCGAAAAAGGATTTATTGCTGAAGAAATTCAAAAGCTAAGTGAAGCTGTAAAAGCTGCATTCGAAATAAGTTTTGTATTCAACAGGTTTGCATTGGGTGAAGCCTGCCTTGAAAGATTAGGCTTTACTGCGGCAGAGTACAGCGACTGGAACTTCAACTTGTTGGAAGCACTTGGTTTTACCGATGAACAAATAGACGCTGCAAACGATTATATCTGTGGTACGATGACGGTGGAAGGTGCACCTTACTTAAAACCGGAGCATTTATCGGTTTTTGACTGTGCAAACAAATGTGGTAAAAAGGGTGAACGTTTTATTCATGCTTACGGTCACATCCGTATGATGGGTGCTACTCAGCCGTTTATCAGCGGAGCCATTTCAAAAACCATTAATCTTCCAAACGAAGCATCGGTTGAAGAGATCGCAGATTGTTATATGCTTAGCTGGCAACTGGGTTTAAAAGCAAATGCATTATACCGCGATGGGTCTAAACTTTCTCAGCCCCTTAGCAACAAAAGCGATAAGAAAAAGAAAGTTACTGAAGCCGAAGAAACGAAAGCAGAAGTAGAACAACCCCAATCGAACATCGTTGACCTTAGTAAATTAACTGTTGAGGAGTTATTGGAAGAGGTTACGAAGCGTATGCACGCTTCTACCGATACTCAACTGAAGCGTAAACTAAGTGATATTGTACAACGCAAATCTTTGCCAGGCAAACGTCGCGGCTTTACACAAAAGGCAAAAATTGGCGGGCAGGTTATATTCTTACGTACCGGTGAATACAACGATAATACATTAGGGGAAATATTTATCGACCTTGCTAAAGAGGGCTCCACCCTACGCAGTCTCATGAACTGTTTTGCCATTGCCGTTTCTGTCGGTCTTCAATATGGAGTTCCGTTAGAAGAGTTTGTTGAAAAGTTCGTATTTACTAAGTTCGAACCTGCGGGAATGGTCGATCATCCAAATATTAAAACAACCACTTCAATTGTTGACTTCATATTCCGTTGCCTTGCTTACGAATATATGGGCCGCACCGATTTGGTTCATGTATTGGATAAGCCGGAGCTAAGCAATCTCGGCGATGACGTAGACGACAAGAACGAACTCAGCAGTATTAGGATTACACCTTCTGCGTCCTTAAATGGTTCACATGTTACTCAGCCGCAAAAGCAAAAGATTGCTTCAAAAGTTGAAGCGGGTTTAGATGCAGTAAATGCTGCCGCCAAAAATATGCAAAGCGATGCGCCTGCCTGTAATACCTGCGGCCACATTACGCTTCGTAGCGGTACTTGTTACAAGTGCCTGAACTGCGGTAACAGTATGGGATGTAGTTAAGTTTTTTAGGATAAAAGCGCTAAGAACCCTTGATGTAAAATATCAGGGGTTTTTTGTTAGGGATATTTTTGCGGCCTGGTATATTGTTATTAATAGTCTCCAGGGAGAGATGAAGTTTTTTTTGGTAATCAACCGAAGATCTTTGTTCGAAATTGTTGCGTCGCACACTTCGACCGCCAGTAATTCTAATAAGCAAACAACAGGCTGTTTTATTAACGGCTGCAATAAAAACGTTAAGTATAAGTAAGTGACACGAAATTAAAGTGGAGGTATTTCATCAGGCAAGTAGTTTTTGCCAGTCGGACCTCTTTTAATTACTTTTGGTGTTCCAAAATTCTTTCATGGAAATTTTTTTTGCTTACGACAAGAAGTTGGTGATACAAGCGCTCAGGTATCATTTTATAGGACGAACAGAAGTAAGGGCTTTGATGATCTTGGTTAATGTATTTGCCATATTTGCCGCCGCACTATTCTATTTTCGAAAAGTCTCCGCGGTTGCGTTCCTGGTAAGTTCCATATTATGGGTAGGTTTAATGGCTTGCTTTTGGTTTATTTTACCTAACACTGTTTATAATAAAGCTTCTACATTCAAAGATACTTTTAAGATGACTTTTGGGGAGCACCGGGTACGTGTGGAAAATGAGCGCGGATATACTGAATGGAACTGGGCAAAATTTACATCATATGTTGAAAGTCCGCATTTTATTCACTTATACTTCGACAGCCGGTCATTCTTTTTAGTGCCAAAGGCTGCCGTTGAAAAGGATGGTAATTTAGATGACCTGCGAAGACTGCTGCATGAAAGAATAGGGAAAAAGAAATAGCTACAAATATTTTTCCATGATATAGTGAGGTATTGTTACTTCTGTAAATTCTTCCCCTGTAAGCTGGTATCCTAATTTTTCATAAAAACCGGCGGCCGATTTTCGGGCATGCATGGTTAATTTTTTATTTCCACGGTCCCGCGCAATGTTTTCTGCAAACTGCATTAAAACCCGGCCAATACCTTTCCCCTGGAGGCCTGCTTTTACGGCCATTTGTCTCAACCTGACTGTATCAGGTTCAACCTGGGTAAGCATGCAACAACCAAGCATTTGGTCATCCTCGTAGGCAGCAATCAGCAAATCATTTTTTTCTTTTTCCAGGTCTTCAGGGGTAAAGTCAAGCCCTAACGGTTTCCGCAAAATTTGCCTGCGTAACTCCACCATCTGCTTATATTCCTTGCTGCCGTAATCGATTATTTTTAATGGCATATTGCTGTTTAGCTTACAAATTAATTAATCCTCACAAAAATATCATTTATAGTAAGTAAAAATTCATGATTTTATAAAATAGTACGGTTTTAAATGTAGAGGCTAATAAGAAAATTGGTTATATGTGTTTCCACATTCAGTAAAACACGGGGATACAGAATAAGGTGGTGAAAGCGTAATACCTGCCATGGAATTAATAAAGGCAGATTATAATAAGAGAATTTAAATGAAAAAATAATCGGCTCGTTACCATCGGAAAAGAGTTCGTTCAAGCCACTCCAAAAATTCTTATCCGTTATCTTCCTGCTTTGAAGCAGCACTATTAATAGTAAAAGAAGTTAATTTTGCCGGGAAATTCGGAGGAAGTTAATTTTTCAGGCGTAGTATCAAAATCCGTTTGTATTTGTAAGACAGCGCCATGCTTACATACTTTTGAGTGGGCTTTTTCCAGTTATTTTTTGCATCTTTTTATACAATCTTTCAGCTAGATAGCCATTAACAATTTAAACAAATGAATATGGATTACCGGATAGAAAAAGATACGATGGGCGAAGTAAAAGTGCCTTCTCATGTCTATTGGGGCGCTCAAACCCAACGCAGTATCGAGAATTTCAAGATAGCACAGGATATAAACAAGATGCCGAAAGAGATCATTAAAGCCTTTGCATATCTTAAGAAAGCGGCAGCACTTACCAATGTAGATGCGGGTGTTTTGCCTAAGGAAAAAAGTGACTTAATAGGACAGGTGTGCGATGAGATATTGGAAGGCAAACTCGACGACCAGTTTCCACTTGTAGTATGGCAAACCGGGAGCGGCACACAAAGCAACATGAATGTAAACGAAGTGGTCGCTTACCGTGGTCACGTAATAAAAGGCGGTGAATTAACTGATAAAGAAAAGTTCCTGCACCCTAATGACGATGTAAACAAATCGCAGTCGTCCAACGATACTTTTCCGACGGCTATGCATATTGCTGCTTATAAAATCCTCACTGAAGTAACCATTCCGGGTATAAAAAAACTGCGAGATACGCTTGCAGAAAAAAGCAGGCAGTTCATGCATGTGGTTAAAATTGGCCGTACCCATTTCATGGACGCAACACCTCTTACACTTGGTCAGGAAATTAGCGGTTATGTAAGCCAGTTAGACCACGGGTTAAAGGCCATCAATAATACTCTTGCGCATTTAACAGAGCTTGCGTTAGGAGGCACTGCGGTAGGAACAGGTATTAATACACCTAAGGGCTATTCAGAAAATGTTGCAAAATATATTGCGCAACTGACCGGGCTGCCTTTTATAACTGCCGAAAATAAATTTGAAGCCCTTGCTGCACACGACGCGATTGTAGAAGCTCACGGAGCGTTGAAAACTGTTGCAGTAAGCCTGATGAAGATTGCGAACGACATCCGGATGTTGTCTTCCGGCCCACGAAGCGGTATCGGTGAAATATTTATTCCCGACAACGAACCAGGATCTTCTATAATGCCAGGTAAAGTAAACCCCACTCAAAGTGAAGCGCTAACCATGATTTCTGCGCAGGTTATGGGTAACGACGTTTCTATAAATGTTGGTGGAGCCATGGGCCACTTCGAATTGAACGTGTTTAAACCGGTAATGATCTATAACTTCCTCCATAGTGCGAGGTTAATTGGCGATGGTTGTGTAAGCTTTAACGATAAATGTGCGGTTGGCATAGAAGCCATCGAAGCAAATATTAAAAAACACGTCGACAACAGCTTAATGCTTGTTACGTCGTTAAATACCAAGATCGGTTATTATAAAGCGGCGGAAATTGCACAAAAAGCACACAGAGAGGGAACTACGTTGAAAGAAATGGCTGTTAAACTTGGATATGTAACTTCTGAAGAATTCGACCAATTGGTTATTCCGGCTAACATGGTAGGTGAGTTGAAGTGATTTTTTTTTGAGCCAGGCCGCAGCAATTCGAGTAGGCATCGTTCCGCCACCCGGTACTCTTATACTGTTACTGTCGGGTTTTAGCAATGTTGCCAACCGGAAAAGGCTCATCAGCAACAACCTTTCTAGCTCAAGTCCGATGACTTCCGGGCTAATCAAATGATAACAGCCGTTTCATTTTTTGGAGCGGCTATTATTATTAAAGGAATAGCCTTACGTTTAAAATGATAAATAAATGAAGTCGGCGAATAGCTGCTGGCAACCTAATCAGGAAGGCGGTAAGAGTTGGGGGCGGTTGACGAAATTGCCCACCCGAAAAAATTAGTAACAAGAGTTTAATGCCGGGAAATGGAATAATTCAAACCAGGATATCCAAATAACAAAAGAATGACCGGCGCAAGTTTACCTGTTTTGTAAGCTGCGAAGTATTGTATTAACAGCACAAGAGTGTAACCCCTTCGGCAACTTGAGGGTACCGTTCGAAAGGCAAAGGATAAAAACCGCACGCTAAATAATGGGTTACAGTACAAGCGAGCGTGGCAAGGATGCTGACCAGGTGACTACAGCCGGTAACAAAAAAAAACAAAGCTTTGCAGCCAATTTACTATGCCAATAATGATGGAAATCATTGCCTGAAGGAATTATAATCACATCTACTTACTGCTTTTTTAATTTAATTGCAGCTAACTTCAATCTATTTCGGCTTTCAAAGTATTAAATAATGAAAATAACGTTCTTCTCCACCCAGCCTTACGACAAGGAATTTTTTATTAAGCACAATGGTGATTTCGACTTCGAATTAGAGTTTATAGAAGCAGGATTGGATGAAAAGACCGTTAACCTTGTTACAAATAGCGTGGCTGTTTGTGTGTTTGTAAACGACAAGGTTTCTAAAGAAGTTATTGAATGCCTGGCGGAAAAAGGAGTTAAAATAATAGCACTCAGGTGTGCCGGCTTTAATAATATTGATCTCGGCGCCGCAAAGGAAAATAATATAAAAGTTTGTCGGGTGCCGGCATACTCCCCCGAAGCAGTTGCAGAACATGCCGTAGCCATGATACTGACGCTAAACCGGAAAACACACAAGGCTTATAACCGGGTGCGTGAACAAAACTTTTCGCTAAACGGATTACTTGGCTTTGATCTGCACAACAAAACAGTAGGGGTTATAGGAACAGGTAATATTGGCCGTGCTTTTTGTAAAATTATGCTTGGTTTCGGATGTAAAGTTTTGGCCTTCGACCTAATTGCCAACAAAGAAGTGGAGTCGTGGGGAGTCACATACCTGCCGTTAATTGACCTGATTTCAGAAAGCGATATTATTTCTTTGCATTCGCCTTTGAATGAACAAACCCATAATCTTATTAACCAAGATACAATTGAAATGATGAAGACCGGCGCTATGCTGATTAATACAAGCCGTGGTGGACTGGTGGATACAAAGGCAGTAATTGAAGGGCTGAAATCGGGTAAACTCGGTTATGTGGGAATTGATGTTTATGAACAGGAGGAAAAATTATTCTTCCGGGACCTATCGGGCGGAATTATTTTAGATGATGTTATATCGCGACTGATGAGCTTTTCAAATGTATTAATTACTGCCCACCAGGGTTTCTTTACAAGCGAGGCACTCACTCAAATAGCAGTGGTTACCTTATCCAATATTAATGCTATCGTTCAAAAACCGGATTTGCAAGGTAATGGCATCATAATATAGGATAATTCGGTGGGTAATGAAACAAGTAAGTTTTCCAGTTTTCGTTACAATACAGGCTGTCGATATTATGATAGTTGCTTTAACTTTTTTAATTAATTGTTTTAAACTTATGGAAAAACTTACGAAAAGTTAAAAAAAGTGTTGTAGATATCACAAAACAACAATAGATATCTTTAGGCAGCGTTATTGATGGAATAAATAAAATCTTGCCTAAAATTCTTTCAATAAAAAACTTTTTCTTTGTCGCATGAAAACATTAAAGTATTTGGCAATAGTTGTGGCGGGCTTTTTCTTTTTTGCGGCCTGCCAAAAAGAGCTAAGCTTTGAAACGGGTTTTGGTAATGTTGCGGCTACCGGCAGCCTTAAAAGCTCTTCAGGTGATTGTCAACCGATAACAATTAGTGGATTATACACGCAGGACAGTGACATGGGAGACAGTAATTATGTTACTGTTATGGCTCATATTACCACACCCGGTAACTATAAAATTTACACCGATCTTCAAAATGGTATTTCATTCCAGGACTCGGGTTTGGCAATCGATACAGGACTTCAAAGTATAAAGCTGAAAGCAAAAGGGAAGCCAACGCTGGCCGAGAATACTGATTTTCGGGTAACCTTTAATAACAGTACCTGCACTTTTACAATACCGGTGATTGGAGCTGTTGGTGCAAATTATTCATTAGTGGGATCGCCCACATCATGTACAAATGCTACTATACAGGGTACTTATAAAGTTGGAACTCCACTTGGTACCGCCAATAAAGTTATTCTACAGGTAAATGTTGCCAGTGTAGGTGGTTACTCAATTGCTACCTCTACAGTCAATGGAATGAAGTTTAGTACTGCAGGAAACTTTACAAAATTAGGAAGTCAACCTGTTACGCTTCAAGCGAGCGGTACACCTACGAAATTAGGAAACGCTACAATGCCTGTTACAGCAGGCACCAGTAATTGCAGCTTTGTAGTAAACGTTGCCGCGGCTGACACTACTGGTACAGGCGGTGGTGGAGGCGGCACACCCATTACAGATATAAATAAGATCGACACCGCCTGGAAGTTCAGCCAGGGACAGAACTCATATCAAGGACATTTTGATGACGTCGCAATAACAGACTCTCCCAACGCCATCATTTTAGAGCTTTATGGCCTTAATAAAAGCCAGGATACGGGTATGGTAATCTTCGTTGCTATTTCAGGTGCTTCCAAAGTAGTTAAAACGGGAACTTATAAAACTTCAACCAATTCAATTTTCGAATTTTATAAGAATAATGCCAACCTCGATTTGATTTATGAAGCACATCCCGGTTCAACAGGCGTCGAGGTAACAGTAGTTATTACAGCATATAACGACATAACGAAAGTAGTAGAAGGAACATTCAATGGAACGGCGCTAAACCCCGCTAATCAAAAAATAACGATTACGGGAGGGAAGTTTAAAGCGAAAGTACCTTAGCCGAGTAGATAGCGAGGTTATAATATTTTTAAAATGGCTGTCTCAAATGTAGAGACAGCCATTTTTTATTCAGGGTCGTCTTCGTTGCATGGCTTTTAATTAAACTGCCAACTGAAATATATCCGCAGTTTTGTTTCACAGGCAGCAATAACTTCTACACGGTTCCTATAAAAGTTACAAGTAGTGTCAATCTCTTTTAACGTACTGTTCCTGACTAACTTTTCCCGAACAGGCTTTTAATGGACCTAAATATTAGTTGCCATTTGTATTTGATGTAATACTGGTTAAAGTAAACTATACTTATTTTATGGTATCAACATCAGATTTTGTTACTACCCTCTTTTTTAGTCTGTGCCTTCAGAAGGATGGGTAGCAGCAACATTGATCCCTCAGCTACACGTTCAGAGGCCAGGAAACTGCAGTTTTTCTCCGTTGGGAGCTACCTTGAAAATAGCAGTTGTGGAGGTAGTTTACCTCGCAAAGCGGAGTTGGTTAAGTGAACCTCAATAAGAGATAGGTGTTTTTAACAGTCACATAAATAAGCGGAAAAGCGATCGTAGAATTAAGATCAATTATTCTTACGCTTATACAACAGTTACATTATCATCTACCGGCATATTGCTTTCTGTTGCAATACTTTTCTGTTCTTCGTGTTTCTTGAAAAATCGATTTTGGAATAGAAGGATAATGATTACACCTATTGAAATAGATGCGTCTGCAATATTAAATACCGGGCGAAAGAACTCAAATTCTTCTCCGTTCCAAAAGGGAAACCATGACGGGTAACGGGCATTGGTTATTAAAGGGAAATAGAGCATGTCAACGACTTTCCCATGTAAAAAACCGGCATAACCTCCAGCTTTCGGAAAAATTTCGGCGACATTTTGAGTATACGGATCGCTATCATTAAAAATAAGCCCGTAAAACATGCTATCGATCAAATTTCCTAAAGCACCGGCAAAAATTAAGGCGCTGCAGTAAATAAAACCTGTATGATACTTCTTCCTGATAAAATCACGAATAATGAAAACACCTGCTATTACAGCAGCGAGGCGAAATAAAGTAAGGGCGACTTTGCCCCATTCACCACCCATTTTCCATCCCCATGCCATTCCTTCATTTTCAACAAAATGTAGCCTAAACCAGTTCAAACCTAGAACTTTTACCTCGTGCCCAATATAAAAATGAGTTTTAATATAAACTTTAAAGACCTGGTCGATGACCAAAATAAGCAGTATTAGAAAAATAATGTTCCGGGACTTCACTATCAAAAAATTTTGAGCCAAAGATAGGTAAACAGCTTTCACGAAAGGATGATTTATAACAGCTGTAACATTTTTTATATGAGAGATAAAGAAAATTAAGGCGCTTACCGTATGTTGCCGACAATGTAAATTTCAAACGTTTGCACGCTAAGTTTTTACGTATAGCTGCATTATGCACACCTTTTATTATAATGAGGGAAAATGGTGGGTGCTACATGATTTGCAGGTAAACAAATTGCCACCTCTACGCTGCTCAGCCTTTAGGCGGCGACGAAATAGCAAAAAAAGCCGAATCTGCACTCGGAAGGCTTAACTATAGGAAATGAAAAGGATAGGATAGGATAGGATAGGGTTACTCCTCGTAGTATTCACGCTTTACCCGGTGACTGACACTTGTCATTATTTCATATGGAATTGTATCGCACCATTTTGCGACCTGCTCCACAGGCAGATTTGCTCCAAATATCTCCACTACGTCTCCTTCCGATATTCCATCAATACCGGTTATATCAATCATCGTCATATCCATGCAAACACTTCCCACAACTGCGGCGAGTTGACCTTTTATAAATACATGCCCCACGCCATTTCCTAATTTACGGCTGAACCCATCAGCGTAGCCAATCCTCATTGTGGCTATCACGCTGTCTCTATTCATAATTGCTCTACGGCTATAGCCAACCGTTTCGCCTTTCTTCACTTCCCTGATCTGGGCTATAGTGGAACGTAAAGTGGCAACAGTTTGCAACGATAGTTGATTGCCTGCACTGCTATCTACGCCGTACAAACCAATTCCAAGCCGAACCATCTCGAACTGGTACTGGGGATGGCGAAAAATGGCGGCTGAATTCGAAATATGCCTGGTAAATGGATAACCTGTTGTTTGTTTTATCAATTCGGTTGCCTCCAAAAATTGTTTAACCTGCCGTCGCGTAAATCCATCGTGTTCCGCATTTTCGCTGGCTACTAAATGGCTAAAAACACTTTTCACAACCAGGCGGGGATTCTCTTTTAAAAAGTTTACAAGCTTGTCGAGATCAGCGGAGTCAAAACCAAGGCGATGCATGCCCGTATCTATCTTGATGTGAACCGGGAATTGCTGTAAGCCTTCATTTTCAATATAGGCAGTGAAAGCTTTTAAAATTCCGAAAGAATACATCTCGGGCTCCAGGTTATACTGGACAAGAGACTGGAAAGTAATGGTTTCTGGATTCATTACCATTACCGGCATATTTATGCCTGATTTTCTGAGTTCTACTCCCTCGTCGGCATAGGCAACGGCGAGGTAATCAACTTTATGAAACTGTAGTACACTCGCCACTTCTGCACTTCCGCTTCCATAACTGAATGCCTTTACCATAGCCATCACTTTGGTGGCAGGCGCAACGTATCGCTGGTATTCTTTCAGGTTGTGGGCCATTGCGGAAAGGTTTACTTCAAGAACTGTCTGGTGTATCTTTTGTTCGAACAACAAATTGATATGTTCGAACTCAAATGCTCTTGCACCTTTTAGCAGAATTACTTCATCCCTAAACCTGAAATTAGCAAAATGTTGAATGAAGGCTTCTACCGACGGATAGAAATAAGAATGGGGAAGGGTAGTGGTAAAATCGGCTTTTAAAGCACTTAGGCGTGGACCAATACCGATGAACTTAGTAACGTTATGCTGAACAAGGGCTTGCAGCACTTTTTGGTATTGTTCCCCTGAACTTTCAACTTCTCCCAGGTCGGAAAGAATAACAGTTGCAGACTGGTTGCCTGTTTGTTGCTGTAAAAAGTCGAGGGCAATTCGCAGGCTGCTTAAGTCGTTGCTATAGCTATCGTTAATAATGGAGCAACTATTTATTCCCTTCTTCAATTGTAACCGCATCTCCACCGGTTGCAAAGTTGCCATGCGCTGCTTTATCACTGAGCCTTCAACCTCTAAAAATAGCAATACAGCCCAGCAGGTTATTGCGTTTTCAATCGAAGCATCATCGGTAAAAGGAATGGATATTGAAATTGCTTTATTTGTATATGTTGCAGTAATTGTGCAGGAGTTTTCTTCCTTTTTAATAGTTGTTATGGTAAGGTCGGCGCTGCTATCACCCCAGATAAAAAGTTTTTCTTTGCTTTTCGAAGCGATAGCAGCGGTAATTGCAGGATCCTGGTTGTTGCTGATAATGACAAAAGCGTTTTTAAACAGTTTCCATTTCTCGAGAACCTTTTCTTCCTTGCTTTTGAATCCAGCACTATGAGCAGCGCCTACATTAGTAAGTATACCAATTGTTGGCTGAATGATACTTTCAAGAAAATCCATTTCACCCGGCTCCGATATGCCTGCTTCAAAAATGCCAAGGGTATGTTCGTCATTTATTTGCCAAACACTTAAGGGAACACCAATTTGAGAATTATAACTTTTAGGACTTCTTACAATATTATAATCCGAATGTAACAACTGGTATAGCCATTCTTTTACAATCGTTTTTCCGTTACTGCCTGTTATGCCGATTACCGGAATTTTAAATTGTTTGCGATGGTACGCCACCAACTTTTGCAAGGCTCTTAAAGGGTCGTTGACCTTTATGAAATTTGCTTCAGGGTAAGGTGAATGATCAAAGTTTTTTGTAACAACAAAACTTTGTACCCCGCTACTATATAATTCGTCAACGAAGATCTGTCCGTTTCTTCTGGAACTATGTAAGGCAAAAAAAAGACTTCCTTCGGCAAAAACGAGACGCCGGCTGTCGATTAACAAGTGATCGATAACAACGGAGGGTTGCACTATAACAGCATCTTCACTTATAATTTCCGAAATGTCTTTTAATGTATGTGGCAAGCGTAAAATATAAGCGTGTGAATGTTATAATGTTCAGGTTGAATGAGAGGTTAACTTATCCTTCCGGGTTTTATACAGCGAATACAGGATTGCTGAGACCAGACAAACGACTATAATTACGAGGGAGATATAAATGGAAATGTGGATGTCGAAGTATTCTATAAGCATTTTTACCCCGATAAATACCAAAACTACTGCTATACCTTGTTGCAGGTAACCGAATTTATCAACCGCTCCTTGCAAAAGAAAAAAGAGGCTTCGTAAACCTAACACAGCGAAAATATTGGACGAATAAATAACCAATATATCATCTGGCGAAAATGGAATATCTGCTTTTTCCCTCACCAGCGAAACAACAGTCGGAATACTGTCAAGTGCAAAAACGATATCTGTGGCTGCAAGCATCAACACTACCATACTGAGTGTAGTAAAATATATTTTCCCTTTGGCGCTAATAATAAACCTGCCTTTCGGCTCAACATCTGTCAAGCGAAACAGTTTTCGGCTTACCTGGTAGATTTTGCTGTTTGCCGGGTTATAGTCTTCATCTTCTTTTTGAAAAAACAATTTAAAACCGGTATACAGTAAGAAAGCACCAAAAATGTACATGATCCAATGGAAGCGGTCTATTAGTTCGATCCCAAGCCAGATAAACAGTATCCTGAAAACGATTGCCAGTAAAATGCCAATAAGCAATGCACGACCGGCATCCGATTCTTTTACTTTAAAAAATGAAAATATAAGAATGAAAACAAAAATATTGTCAATACTAAGGCTCCACTCCATCAGGTAAGCGGTGATGTACTTTGTAGCTACAATACCGTCTTTTTTCAACCATAAATAACCGAAAAAAGCCAGGGATAAGGTTATCCAAAAGGCTGTTTGGAATAGCGCCTTTTTTATTGTTATAGCTGTGTTTTTTTTGCTTAGTAAGCCAAGGTCAAGGATTAATGCTACAATCACTACCAATCCAAAGATGAAATAGGTCGTCTGGTTATCTATCATCAGCCGTTAAAATATTAGTTTGCAAAAATAGGCAGAAAAAAATCAAAGCTATTACCAGATGCTTCCAACATCATTCATTACCTGTTAAAATACAACCCACGACAAATAACAACAGGGCACTAAGGATGAACGGAATCCGACGTCACCAAAGGTGATCCGTCCGGACAGCAGAAGCAGCATCTATAACTAATGCTTGTACATAAAATGACTTTAGCCAGGTATTTATAGCAGCGCAACTGGTTTTGCGTTAATCAGGCCGCAAAATCTTTCTTCCTTTTCATTTGATACAACCATCCGAAAAGTAATACCAGCAAAACGGGCAATCCAATATTCACAAACTGCCACATCGTTTTTTGTGCGAGTATTTTGTTTTTATCCAGCAGGCGCAGGGTAAAATCTTTACCCCTCGTTTCCAAAACACCGGTTGGGTTAACCAGGTAGTCCACAGCATTCATCACAAACTCCCTGTTTGCAAATTGGTAATTTTCGTATTGCTGCATGCCCATTGGTAAAGCACCCTCGCCTTCTGTAACAGCATTGGTAACAATATCTCCATCGCTTACTACTATTTGTTTGCCTTCTTTGGAGGCAGTGGGCAAAAAAGGTTTGCCGGAAAACGCTGAAAGTGAATCCCTCAATGCAGTTGTAAGCCTGTTAGCAAACAACGAAGTAAATTTTCCTTCCAACAAAACAGCTACGGGAAGATAACTTTTGGTGAAATTCCGTAAATCTTCTTCAGACTTCACCGTTTGCAGGCTAACGATAGCGGGAGTAGTTAATGTACGACTATTTGTATCGCTTGCCAGCAAAATCGTCTTTTTTATTCCCGCAGCTTTTACCGTATCAACCGATCCCGGGAAAATACTTAATACATCGTCAAGATTTTTAGAGATCGGGTGTGTCGACGGCGAACTTAATAAGGGGTAATAAGGAAACGGTAACCGCTCTATCTGTGGTTGGTTTCCCATTTGGCCAACTACAATCGGCTGTTTTGCACATTTCAGATCCTGCAAAAGGTCGCTATTGATACGAACGCCATATTTAAACAAAATATCGTCGAGGTCGAGGTTTTTATCAAATGCTACAAAGTCTGCCTGAGCTCTCAACAAGCTGTCCATTTCAGCATAAAGCTTATCAACAAACCAAATTACATTTCCGCCATGCATCACATATTGGTCAATTTTAAGCTTTTCAGTTTCTGTAAAAGGCTGTGAAGGTTTTACTATCAACAAAGCATTAACGGTATCAGCATCAAGCCTGGCGGTTGTGAGGTCCAAAACGCCAAAACGATAATTGGCGCTCATATTTACGAAGAGGTCTTTAATAGTCCCGTTAGGAGGTAACGGTTCGCCATTTCCTGCAGCATATGCAATTATCGGAAATTCTTTTTTTGTAAGTTTATCTATTGCATCGGCAAATTTAAATTCGAGCAACGCTTCGCTGTAGTTTAAACTGGTTTCCTCGTCCATCCCGCTTTTTCCGCTCATCAGGTCAACAGGAATTTTGCGGTCTCCATAAATTACAGTAGCCGCCGGAAAAATTAGCCGCTCCGTTTTTTCCTCGCCATCTTTCGCCGTTACCTGGTTGTTAAAAGTATGAACACCCATTCTTACCAAACTATCGTATACCTCATACCGCAAACTGTCCGGTAACCCTTCTCCGGGCCGTATAAACCTGTATTGAATATTTCCCTTACCATACTCTTTAAATTCGCTTAGTAACTCCTCGCTGGCAACACTTAGTTTTTTAAATCCCGCACTCAGCTCACCTGTCAGGTAAACATCAATTTGTACAGGCTCGTCTAAATTCGTAAGCACTCTTTTAGTTGACCCGCTTAACGAAAAGCGCTTTTCCTTCGTCAGGTCAATTCTAAAATGGGTAATGGAAGCCAGGTAAATCACGAAAATAAAAAACAGTGAAAGCCACAACCACCAAAGTTTATTTTTTAATATTTTTTCCAACACCTTCATAATTTATTATCTTTTTGTGACCAGCTGCATATTGTTAATTATACATCGTTGTGTCACTCTCTTGTACTGCAACAAAAAAATCAGCACGTAAATAGCCTCGTTGTGCCTTTTCGGATTTAGATTTATCTCTTTGCTAAATTCCTCTGGGTTACCAGCAAAAAAACAACAGTCATTGCAAGAAAATACAATACGTCCCTCGTATCAATAACACCCCGGCTGATGCTTTTATAATGAAAGTCTATTCCCAGCATACCAATATAATAGTCCGGTCCTCCGGCAAAAACCGGTAGTTTACTTATTGCACTAAAGCCGCTATATAATAAAAAGCAAACAAAAGCGGCCAGTATAAAAGCAACTACAGTATTATTGGTAAAACTGCTGGTACAAATGCCAACTGAAGTGTAAACAGCTCCCAGCATCAGCAATCCCAGATAACTACCTGTAGTGCCACCAACGTCAATTCCCCCTTTGGCGCTTAGTTGTTGGAGGCTGACAGCATAAATTATGGTCGGAATTAATGCTACTGCTACCACTAGTAAGCAGCCGATATATTTACCCCATACGATTTTTGCCGGGCTTAATGGCAAGGTCTTTAAAATTTCGAATGTTCCGCTTTTGTACTCATCAGCCATACTGCGCATGGTAATAGTAGGCACCAGGAAAAGCATGATGTAAGGAGCAAGGCTGAAGAAATTATCGAGGGTTGCATAACCAAAATCGAGTATGCTTGAATCGGGAAATACAAAAAGGAATAATCCCATTAACAACAGGAAAAGGATAATAGCAATATAACCGGTAAGGCTGCTGAAGAATTGACGCCATTCTTTCATACATATAATCCACATAACGCCAAAACTATGAATAATAATAGCAATGTATTTAAGAAGGGAAATAAATTACAGACGTTTAAACATTTCGTTCGCAGAAGATGCAGTTTGAGTTTGTGGGTGAATGGAAAAAATCAAACAAGTCCACATCCTTAAGTTATCCCTAAAATAAAAACCAGGGCGATTTTTAATAAAACAGATACCAGGAGCGCCCTTTTTAGCTGATTTACGGCATTTAAAAATACTTTGGCTTAGTTGTTGAAATAATCGGGAAAGAATTGAAACTAAATTTTTTTAAACAAAAAATTGTTATTATGAAACAGCTGACTAAAGGTTTTACGTACAAGACAATACTAACATTCTTAATGATTGCATTTGTTCAAACTATTATTTGGGCGCAGGACGATGCCGGAAGTACTACAACTTCCTCTATTAAAAAAGTCACTACGTCTGAAACAAGTACCTGGTATACTTCTCCCATTGTATGGATTGTAGGTGCCGCGGTATTTATTTTGTTGCTCGTTGCCCTATTAAGAGGCGGAAGCAATTCTGGTACAGTTGCAAGTCGTACAGACAAGGTAACCGTGACTAAATCATCAAGCGTTGACTAAGTTTCGATAGCTGGTTTTATTGAATGTTTTTAAAAAAAGAATAGCCGTAGTTCACACTACAGCTATTCTTTTTTTTACAGCTATTTTTAAATGCCGACCATAGAACCCTGAATTGAAAGGGAACCTGCGGAATTAGTGGCTGCATAATCAAATCCAATTATTCCAGATCGTCGTCCTCCTCTTCCTCGAATAGAAGAAACTGTTGCTCTAATGTGGCGTCGAAAATTTCGTAGTTGAATTCAAGGTCAGTTCTTGCAATGGCATAAACAAATGCGTAATTCAGGTCGTAAAGATCGTTTTGGGTTAACCAGTCTTCGTCGGTTGCACGAAGTATCCATTCATAAAAAGCAGAATCGCCGATAACGCTCTGCCTTGTCACATTCAGCTCTTTGGCCGGTATTACAAATCGTTGAAAGTTATTTCCATCCCACGCTATACTGTCTTCAGTTATTTTCCAATTTCCAAATTGCATAGATTTTTTTAAAATAGTTGTTGATTTTTACGATTTACACTCACTTTGTGTTTCGTCTTTTAACGCACTACCACCTTCTGAATTTTGATTGTCATTAAAAAACAAGGGTTGCTGAAAAAAGTAAGCCTTGTTCCAACAAGATGATTTTAGAAAAGGTGAGCGCGGGAACTTTTGAAATGGTTGCGGCCTTAACCCGCAACCATCTTTTTTTACTTTTTAGGAGGAAGAGCAAAAGCAATTGCTTCGTGTTCAAAATGCCCCTTGTGTGAAGCGTCGCAAAAAGGCTTATTTTTAGAAAGACCGCATCTGCAAATAGACACCCGGTCTCTTCCCCCGAGGTCGTAATTATTCCCGTTTTTATCAACAATTTCAAAATCACCTTCTATTATAAGGGAACCATTGTTGTTTACTGTAATTTTTGTTGCTGCCATAAGTTTAAAATTAGTGCCTAAAATATAGAATTTATTTGGTTGAAATTGTTTTTGGTTTAAATGATCTAAACCTCATTTTTGATTTCACCGTGTTTGCCGGAAACACGGAGGTGCCTGATTAATTTAGTTATAGCAATATTAAAGGTAGCTGCCTGAAAAAAAGCGTGGAGATTTTTTAAAAAAAAATTTTTAACAAGCAGCTTTGGTGAAACTGCCGATGTCTTAATTGAGTAAAGTTTAGTTTTTAGTTTTACGGTTTTTATTGTTTCGCAACCAAAACTACCTTATTTTCTACCGTTTAGCGCTTAGCTTACACTCAAAACCAAACTGCAATAGACCCTGCCCAGGCAGGGTCTATTCGTATTAGCAACCCCCCTTTTGCCTTCAGTTATCTTTATGCTATAATTCGGTTGCCTTTCTTCAAGAATAAGCTTCTTTCTTACAACAACTTCTTACGAGCAAGTCGCCGAGGCTGTTTATACTATTTTGTGGCGCTTGCTAAGAACTGAGCTTCTGTTTAGGAATATTAAACCTCGTCTTTCAGCCGCAATAATGACAACAAGTACAAGAGTCGCAGCTCGGCGGGAACCGGAGCTGATACAACTTAATACTGTCCGCTACCAAAAGATTCCTCTAGTCTTTTAAAAGATTAAACTGAAGTCTTGACCAGGTTTATCAATGGCGTAGTAAAACGGGCACAAAAAAACCGGTCAACTGAGTACCGGTTTTTTTAAAAAATTATATACACTTTTTCCAGTTAAACTGCGAAGCTTTCACCACATCCGCAACTTCTGCTTGCATTAGGATTACTGAAATAAAAACCTTTTCCATTCAATCCATCAGAAAAATCAAGGGTAGTATTTACCAGGTAAAGAAAGCTTTTTAAATCTGTAACTACCTTTATTCCGTTGTCTTCAAACTCCTGGTCCATGGGTTTTTTCTCGTTATCGAAATCGAGTTTATAACTCAGGCCCGAACACCCTCCACCAACTACAGAAACCCTTAAAAAAAAATCATCTCCTTTAATTTCGGCATCTTTCATCAGGTTGGCCACCTTAACTTTTGCCTTATCACTTACGTAGATCATAAAATCCAATTTAGTATTAAGATACCAGTATCAAGTAGCAGGTATTTTTTCCTGATACTAAAAACTTACATCCTGCTACTCTTCTAGTGTACTATACTTTCTTCAAACTTAATTTGTTCAAGACCATTCTTCACCCGATAATCGTTGATTGCAGCTTTAATCGCATCTTCAGCCAGAACTGAACAATGGATTTTTACCGGAGGAAGATTTAATTCTTCTACAATTGTCATATTATCAATTGTTAGCGCCTGGTCAACAGTTTTACCTTTTAACCATTCGGTAGCAAGTGAAGACGAGGCAATTGCAGAACCGCAACCGAATGTTTTAAATTTTGCATCTCTAATTACGCCTGTTTCATCGTCCACTTCAATTTGAAGACGCATAACGTCGCCACATTCAGGTGCACCTACTAAACCAGTACCTACATTTTTGCTGGATTTATCTAAAGTACCAACGTTTTTAGGATTTTGGTAATGATCGATCACTTTATCTGAGTATGCCATGATATTTTATTTTAATTATTTTGAATAAACTTAATGTCCGGAAGACAGTTTGAAAATGATTTTTATTTGAATTGGCTTAATGAAACTCATTTTCAAAATTTCAATCACCAATACCTTTTAATGGGCCGCCCACTCGATCGAATTCAGATCAATACCTTCTTTATACATTTCCCATAAAGGGCTCATTTCACGCAACTTCAGCACGGTATTTCTAACGTGTTCAATTGTATAATCTATTTGCTCTTCTGTCGTAAACCGTCCCAATCCAAAACGCAGGGAACTGTGTGCAAGATCATCTCCTAAACCTAAAGCTTTTAATACATAACTTGGTTCCAATGAAGCGGATGTACAAGCTGAACCTGAACTTAACGCGATGTTCTTATTAAAGCCCATTAGCAAACCCTCACCTTCAACGTGTTTAAACGAAATATTCGCTACATGTGGAAGTCGGTGCTCGCGGTTTCCATTAACATACGTTTCTTCGATTTGACATAACTCACTTTCGAGTTTATCTCTCAGCTTGCTGAGTCGGCTTGCGTCCTGGTCCATCTCAAGGCGTGCCAGTTCTGCAGCTTTACCAAAACCTACAATGCCGGGAACATTCAAAGTACCGCTTCGCATTCCTCTTTCGTGTCCACCACCGTCTATTTGTGCTGTAACTTTTACGCGAGGATTTTTACGGCGAACATACATTGCACCGATGCCTTTTGGTCCGTACATTTTGTGAGCAGTAAAAGCCATCAGGTCTATGCCATCCTTTTGAACGTCAACAGGAATTTTACCTACAGCCTGAACCGCATCGGTAAAGAATAACACCCCATGTCTTTTTGCAATTGCGCTGATCTCGCGAATTGGCTGTATAACGCCTATTTCATTATTGCCATACATAATCGACACCAATATGGTAGTCGGCCTGATCGCAGCTTCAAGCTCAGCGAGGTCAATTAAACCATCGGCTTTAACTTGCAGGTAAGTAACCTCACCGCCCAGCTTTTCGATATGTTTGCAGGTATCTAATACAGCTTTATGTTCAGTTGTTGCAGTAATGATATGATTTCCTTTGCTGGCGTACATTTCAAATACACCTTTGATAGCCAGGTTATCTGCTTCGGTTGCTCCACTGGTGAAAATGATCTCTTTAGGATCAGCTCCTACTAATTTTGCGACTTGTTCTCTCGCGTAATCAACCGCTTCTTCTGCAGCCCACCCAAAGGGATGGTTTCGGCTTGCAGCATTTCCAAAATTTTCAGTAAAGTAAGGAATCATCGCCTCTACAACTCTCGGATCGCAGGGTGTGGTAGCATTATTATCTAAATAAACGGGTAATTTCAACATAGTACTCTATTTTCTTCAATTCTAATTTATACAAAAGTAACACAATAACGCGTATAAATTTGTATTGAGAATTAGGGCGGCGGCGCTTTTTCCCCAAATCGTAATGGAATCAATGAATTTAACTAAATGTTTAATATGAAGCAAGTCGAACACATAGGAATAGCCGTAAAAAGTCTCGAAACTTCAATTCCCCTGTTTACCAGGATTTTAAATACCAATTGTTATAAGACAGAGGAAGTGGAAAGTGAACAAGTACGAACCGCATTTTTCCAAAGTGGGGAAACAAAAGTAGAATTATTGGAAAGTTTAGGTCCCGACGGGGTCATTGCTAAATTCATAGAAAAAAAAGGTGAGGGCATGCATCACATAGCCTTCGGGGTTAAAAATATAGTGGAGGAAATGGATCGACTAACACGTGAAGGGTTTACTTTGTTAAATGAAATACCCAAAGTAGGGGCTGACAATAAACTTGTTTGCTTTCTGCATCCAAAAGAAACCAACGGTGTTTTAATCGAACTTTGCCAGTCGATTACTTAGTTTTTACTATTGCTTCCATAAAAATTGCGCCTATTTCTTCTTTTTTTTCTTTCCGTTGGTTGTTTAACAAACTTTTTCTGATTAAAAAGCAGCTATATAAGCTATTATCTTGACTATATATGTTCAAAATACGTTTGCAATAACAGATAGACATTGTTATATTAAGATAAGTAGAATTTGAACAGTATAAATACCATAAAGAAAACCGGGGATATCAAGTTGGCATACGCGTTGCAGAACGGGAACTGTGCAAATTACAATTGTATGAAAACACGTATTGCAAGATTTATAAAAATACTTTTTTCGGTCACTGTCATAAACTGTTTATATACTACTGCTTCTGCTCAAAATGCTATTCAAAGAAGTAGGGTTTCAGTAGTTAGCAACGAAAGTAAAACCAGCATTTGGGTAAGTGATTTCCCCAAAAAAACAAGTGTTGTTATTATGGACGCTGAATATAATTTAATTTCTATCATTTCTACCAACGATTACGGAGCTGCCTATTTAAGTTTGCCTTCCTCGATAAAATCAGAAGTTTTTGTAAAAACATTAAACGGCGAGATTATAGTTTCGAATAAACCGGTAATAAAAGGCGATACCAAAGAACAACATATTGTATCAAGGGTTCCTGATCATTCTAACAAATCATAACTAACCTGAAACTTGTTATATCTAGCCTTCCTTGTGAAGGTTTTTTTATTCCTGTTATATCCGCCCTCAAATCCGTCCCTTACTCTTGTCAGCAAGTTTTTTAGAGATTTTTGTTGTTCTGTCTGTTGTTGTTTTAGCAACGCCGGTTGTCCGGATGAATCTCTTTTGGTGGTGTCACTGCGTTGTACTCGATCTTTTCATTCAACAAGTTTTCTTAAAGCAGGGTTAATGAAATTTCGGCTGAAAAACTGGAAGGAAACAAAGCAGTTTGTTATATTTCCTTTGCCATCGGGTTCCTCGAAGCTGAGGGTGAAGTTTTAGGCGGTTGATTTTTGATGTACTGAAGACGTACAATGCCATTGCCCGATGTTTACAAAGGAGCGATTTACAGATCGTTTATAAGAATTAAACGATGAATACAATGGAAAATGTATAAGAGTGCGACGCAACGGCTGTTGAAAGGAGTTATAAAGGCTGGTACAAAAGAAACCTCAAAAAAATGAGGTACACGATACTTATAAACCTAATTTTTCAATAGCGAGTTGAGCAGCAATCTGGCTTGCATCTTTTTTATTATAGCCTTTACCGATAGAAATCTGGACGCCATCTAATACAGCTGCTATAGTAAATACGCGCCTGTTATTTTCCAGCTTTTCTTCAACGGTCTGAAATCCTAAAACTTTGCCATTCTTGCTTGCCCAACCAATCAGCCTGTTCTTGAGATTGATATCGATCAGTTCAAGATCATCGACATATAAATGCGGAATGATCATTTGCTTTGTGACCCATTTCTGCGTTTTTCGATAACCTTTGTCCAGGTACACCGCTCCAACCAGCGCCTCAAGTGTATTACCAAAGATCTGGCTTCCTTTAAGAGAACCATCGATCTTATTATATAAGGTAATCTTTTTCAAACCGATTTTTATGGCGAGGTCATTCAATTGCTGGCGGTTTACCATTTTGCTACGCATTTCGGTAAGAAAGCCTTCGCCTTTGTAGGGGTATTTTTTGAAAAGATAGTCTGCAACAATAGCGCTTAGTATCGCATCACCGAGGTATTCGAGCCGCTCATTGTTTTCGTCGGCATTTTCTTTTACGGAGCGGTGGCTCAACGCGGTGGTATACAAAGAGATGTTCCGGGTTTTAATGCCCAGAACATTTTGCAATTGCTTCTGTAAAGAATGAATATTTTTTTTGCGTCCTAAGAACCTGTCGAGAATTTCCACAATGTTAAGCTACATATTTTTTTACTATCACAGCAGCATTATGACCGCCAAATCCAAATGTATTGCTTAATGCAGCGTTTACTGTACGTTCCTGTGCTGTGTTAAAAGTAAAATTCAGGTGTGGATCAAGTTCGGGATCATCGGTAAAATGGTTGATTGTAGGTGGAACAATACCATGTTCTATACTCATTATGCAGGCTATAGCCTCAATTGCACCAGCCGCACCAAGACAGTGTCCGGTCATACTCTTGGTAGAACTGATGTTTAGGTTATAAGCGTGTTCACCAAAAACATGAGTTATTGCCTTTAATTCAGCGCCATCACCCAAGGGTGTTGAAGTGCCGTGGGTATTGATGTAATCAATTTCTTCGGGTTTCATGCCTGCATCTTCGAGCGCTGAAAGCATTACATTTTTTGCGCCTAATCCTTCCGGATGTGGGGCAGTAATATGGTGTGCATCGGCAGTAGCACCGCCACCTGCAATCTCGCAATAAATGTGAGCGCCACGAGCCAAAGCATGTTCCAGTTCTTCCAGTACGATCACACCTGCACCCTCACCCATAACAAAACCATCACGGTCTTTATCGTATGGACGACTGGCAGTCCTAAACTCATCATTTCGTTCGCTAAGTGCTTTCATGGCGTTAAATCCACCAACGCCTGCTTCGCATACAACACTTTCGCTGCCACCTGTGATAATAATGTCGGATTTGCCCAGGCGGATGTAATTGAATGCATCAATGATGGCATTGGTTGAAGAAGCGCAGGCACTTACGACGGCGAAGTTAGGACCACGAAAGCCGTGACGCATGGAGATTTGACCAGCAGCAATATCCAGGATCATTTTAGGTATGAAGAAGGGATTAAAACGTGGTGTTCCATCTCCTCTGCCAAATTCTAAAACTTCGTCCTGGAATGTGGTAATACCACCGATGCCGCTTCCGAAGATTACACCGACCCTGTCTGGATTTACTGAATCTTTATTAAGCTTTGCGTCTAAGACAGCTTCGTCGCTTGCAACAATGGCGAATTGAGAAAAACGATCAATTTTACGCGCCTCTTTCCTTTCTAAATAATTTGTAGGTTCAAAATCTTTAACCTCGCAGGCAAACCGGGTTTTGAATTTTGATGCATCAAATTGGGTTATTAGGTTGGCACCGGAAACGCCGTTTATTAATCCGTTCCAATAATCCTTAAGATTATTCCCTAACGGAGTTAAGGCTCCAATGCCAGTTACTACAACTCTTTTCAATTGCATAATGATTGCCCGTAAATTTAAAGTGATAAATCCGCCTACAACCGCAAATGCATTGTAAGGCGGATTAATAAATTATTGCCAATAAGAGGAGATAATGCCAATTATTTAGCGTGCTCTTCCAGGTACGCAACAGCCTGACCTACTGTTGTAATTGTTTCAGCCTGCTCATCCGGAATAGAGATATTAAATTCTTTTTCAAATTCCATTATCAATTCCACGGTGTCCAAAGAGTCGGCGCCCAGGTCATTGGTAAAAGAAGCTTCAGTGGTTACTTCTGCTTCATCTACACCAAGTTTGTCAACAATGATTTTTTTAACTCTTGTTGCGATGTCTGACATTTTATTAAGTTTAGTTACGGATGCAAAAATATAATTTTTGGTAAATAAGCAAGGAAATACTCGACTTTTATTTCTAAACCGTAAAGTGTAGCCGAACGGGTCCCTGTTCTCTCTTTGTTTATTACCGGGGCGCAATATACAATAACTTAGTATTAACCATCTAACAACTAACCATTTTTTATAATAACTATTATATAGCCTTTCTTCGGTATTTAGTAATAAGCGAATTTGAAGTTGTAATTATGGTGTCGATTTATTAATAATTGTATAGAAGGCGATTGAGTTTGAGTGTGTTGGGAATAGTAAAATATTTGAAATTCTATAAGTTTCTAACTTTGGCCTGTAGTAATTCCTGGTCGAATTCTTCGTCATTTTCCAATAAATACTGCTTTCCTTTTTTGCAGGAAAGCAGTTGCTCCTTCCTTCATATCCTGGGTCCCGAAACAGTTTCCAAAACCATTCATCTCTACCTCATACCCATTTTTTGTTTCATCGAAAACCGCGTTCGCTGCTTCAATACATTTGGCCACTGCCAGCGGGCCTTTTGAGTTTACTATTGATAAAACTGACCTCGTTTTATTCATTAATTCTACTTGCGGCACTACATAATTGACCAAACCAAATTGTAAGGCAGTATTTGCGTCAATCATATTTCCGCTGATCATCATTTCGATGGCCCGTCCTTTTCCAATTAACTGAACCAGCCGTTGCGTGCCGCCATAGCCGGGAATAAGGCCAAGGTTAACTTCAGGCTGACCAAATTTAGCATTGTCACTTGCTATCCTGAAATGGCACGACATCGCCAATTCATGCCCGCCGCCCAATGCAAAACCATTCACTGCTGCAACAACGGGTTTCGGGCTTTTTTCTATTTTAAGAAATACATCCTGGCCCTTTTGTGCAAGCTTTCTTCCTTCGTCTATAGTTAAACCTAAAAATTCGCCGATATCGGCACCGGCTACAAAAGACTTTGTTCCTGCACCGGTAATAATTACTGATCGTATTTCATTTGAATTATAAACTTCATCCATTACAGCATCTAATTCGGACATTACTGTCTGGTTGATCGCATTTAATTTTTCAGGACGGTTGATGGTAATAGTAAAGATGTTTTCTTCTAAGGAGGTAAGGAGAGTTTTGTACATAATATCTTTTATGATTTTAATACTCCTTCAAAGGTAATAGAACGGTTTGTTTATGAAACAGCAATAGTATAATAGTATAGCCGAGATAAAGTAATAAAAATAACAAACCTTGCTCCTACAGGTAGCAATTGCTCAACGAACAGTGGAGTAAGACAACTTCAGTTGAGGATTGCGATCCTTGGGAAGCTCAGGGTAAACCGCCACTCTGAATATGGCATTACAGTACAAGCGAGCGTGGCAACGATGTTTAATATTTGTACCATGCCGGCTCCCAAAAAAACTCCTCAAAAATTTTCTTATTACTGTTGCTGTTGTTGTTGCTGTTCCTGCATTTCAAGAAACTTCCGGTACGAATTAACCGGAGCGGCAGGATGCTTTACTTCATACGTATAAGATGGAGGCCCTAATTTTTGATCGGTATTCCTCGCCGTACCGTTTTCTATATTAACGGTGACTTCAAGTTTATGATCACCCGATCCTTTATAGATGCCTTTAACAGGTGTGCAGTCATTAAAGTTGCGGCCGACCGCTACCCGAACATGACCATCGTTTACAATACAATTATTTGTAGGATCAACACCGAGCCATCCATAAAAAGGAATGTAAGCCTCAACCCAGGCGTGTGTGGCACCTTCACCGCGAACGCCTTCATTTTTTGGGCAAATATAACCGCTTACATAACGTGCAGGAATATCGAACATTCTCAGCATCAGCAGCAGTATGTGGGCGAAATCCTGGCAAACACCCGCTTTTAACCTCCATACCTCTTCTATAGGTGTTTCAACACTTGTTACCCCTTTCTGATAAATAAAATTGTCGTAAACATACTCCGATAATACCAATGCGTTTTTCAAAGGTTTTTCCTGCACATTAATCACATCGCTTAAAGTGCCTTTCATTTCGTTGTATGAAGGAAAAAGTTCCTGTGTTAAAAAATCCATGAAAGCGACATCGGTTTTTACAGCGTACAAATTTTGCCATTGCTCTTCTGCAGATGCTTCATCCATTGGAAAAAGAATAGGATTAGTCGTAATTTCTGCAGTTGACTCTATCAAAAGTTCTGTATGCGGCTGTATTACTGAAAATACGCCTACCTGGTTCCCGAAAAAATCCGGGAAAACTTTCACGTCGGGGTTATGTGATATTTTTACTTCGTGCTTTTTCAATTCCAGCCGCGCATCTTCAATAGGATAAAGCATGATTTGATTTACGCAATCAATAACTGTAGAAGCGTAAGTATAATGGGTGAGGTGTTTGATGGTATATGAGGGCATAAGCGTTTGTGTGATCAGGTGTTTCCGAAGTAGGATTTACCGAGACAATTGCCAATTTCGATCAATTGATTTCTTGTCCCTTGTAAAAAATTATTCACCATTTTTTGATTTGTAACTTCCACGTTACTGTACTTTACAGTGTTCATTGTTTTGCCAATCAGGTATTCTACTTCTTCATAACTCTCCGGCAGACTTTCCGGTTTTAATCTTTCAAAATATTTGTTGAGCTGGTAAAGGCTATATACAAGCGAGTGTGGAAAGTAACTATTATGAATCGCCATCTCTAAAACATCGTCGGGGTTAAAATTGCCTTTATATGTTTTCATATAAACCTCGTAACCTAACAATGAATGTAAAAGATAACGTAAGGCAGGCGACTCCACGCGTTGTTGAAATTTAACATTATGGTACCTGATATTTATCCTTACAATATCGGTTGTAAGAATGGCCCTTTCCAGAAATTTTCCCAGGTGTAAATATGTATAACCCTGGTCTCGGATCATCGTATTTTTAACTGTACCATTGAATAAAAGTCCCTGTTTTATCAGCAGGTCCATTGTCGAAACGGGGTCCCCGTCTTCGAACTGTTTTTCGAAGTTGGGGTCACGCATATAATGATAAAAATCGTTGAGGCATTGCCACACCTCTTTTGTAATGTGATCCTGGATTGCCCGTGCATTTTCCCTGCTTTGCCTTACGTTGTTATAAACTGAAGTTCCGTTATACCGGTCGCTGATCAGGTATTCCAGCACTTTCGGCGAATCTCTTTCTATCTTCCTGATTTCTTCCGCGGAAAGCTCGCCGTAGGTTAGCAAAAGTGGCGTCCAGCTTAAGTCATTAATTGCATCCTGCGAAGAGATATAATTCGTACGCAAAATCTGCAGCATACCATCTGTTCTCTCCATATATCGCCCTAACCAAAAAATTGTTTCTGCAACACGACTTAGCATTAGTTTTTATCCTTTTTACTTATATAAATTTTGCAGTAATGTGAAGTACAGTTACAGCTAAAGCTTCTTTATTTATTGGCCGAACCGCTGTTTTTTATGGCAGCATCGTTGCGTCGCACTCTTGTACTGAAAATCTTTTTTCATGCGGTATAGTACCAACAGCATGAACTAAAATACAATTTACACAGCAGCCGCGTTCTAAGAAATCCTTCTCTACAATCCCTGCTGTTCCGCAAGCACCCAGGTATCTTTACTTCCGCCTCCCTGCGAGGAGTTAACAACCAATGAACCTTCCTTAAGTGCTACCCTGGTAAGTCCACCCGGAACTATGTCAACTCCCTCTGGTCCATAAACAGCAAAAGGCCGTAGGTCAACTCTTCTCGGTTGTAAAACCCCGTCTATATAACAAGGAGTAGAAGAAAGATTAATAATTGGTTGTGCTATAAAACTTCTCGGATCTTCATTAATAGCTATTTTAAATTCATTCATTTGTTCGTCAGTTGCACTATTGCCGATCAGCATTCCATATCCTCCCGATCCGTTTGTTCTTTTAATAACCATATTATGCATGTTTTCGAAAACCATTTTTTTATGGTCGCCGTCAGCTAACTGGTAGGTAGGAACATTTTTTAAAATGGGCTCTTCATTCAGGTAATACCTGATCATGTCGGGAACATAGGAATAAATAGCTTTGTCATCTGCTACCCCGTTGCCTATTGCATTAACAATCGCCACGTTTCCTTTCCTGTATGCCCAATATATGCCAGGAACACCTAAAGCACTATCGGGTCTGAAAACCAGCGGATCTAAAAATTCATCATCCACTCTACGATATATAACGTCGACCTGTTTCAGACCTTTTGTAGTTTTCATAAAAACATGGTGGTTCTCTACCACCAGGTCGCGACCTTCCACCAGTTCTATTCCCATTAAGCGTGCGAGGGTCGTATGTTCAAAATAAGCTGAATTAAATATTCCCGGCGTTAACAGCACAACCCTTGGGTCACTGCTCTGCCTGTTTGCCAGCGACAAAAGGCTTTTAAATAACAGGTCGGGATAATCTTTTACAGATAGTACATTGTTCTTTGGAAGCAGGTCGGGGAAAATCCGGGATGTGATCGTCCTGTTTTCGAGCATATAGGAAACGCCCGATGGAGTTCGCAGGTTGTCCTCCAAAACATAAAAGACTCCATCATGATCGCGAATTAAATCAACACCGGAAATGTGCGTATAAATGTCGAAAGGAACATCTACGTTCATCATCTCCCTCAAAAAATAAGGGCAGGAATAAATGAGCTGGGCAGGAATTATTCCATCTTTAATAATAAACTGAAGATGATAAATATCCTTCAAAAAAATATTCAGCGCTTTTAGCCTTTGCTTTAATCCTGCCTCGATCAATTTCCATTCTTCATTTTTAATAATCCGCGGTATAATATCAAAAGGAAAGATCTTTTCAATTCCTTCACCACTGCTGTATACAGTAAACGTAACGCCCTGGCTCATGAACAGCTTTTTTGCTAATTCATCTTTATGGTTCATTTCGCTAATAGAAAGGTCTTCGACAGCAGATACAAATTTTTTGTATGAAGGCCGTACTCCATCCGCACCAAACATTTCGTCCCAAACGTTTGGCTGCTCCTGGTAGGATTTTAATAAAGAGTATTCTTTCATATTCGATGAATATACAAACTATATGGTAATTCTCTGAATTTCTCACCTAAAACATGGTAAAACTAACTTTTTTTATAAAAATGAAAAGTAATAATGTGGAGAATGGAAACATTGTGAAGTGATTAATGTATATATAATAAATCGTAATTTAAGGGCTATGGGGTAATTTTACTGTTGCCTTGTATCAAAAATATCAGTTAAATATGGGGTTGTGAGGTTAGTAAACCAGGTAATAGCTAAGATATTTGATGGATTTACTTATAAACCCCGCAATAATCTATTGCGCTGTTCACCTCAACAGATAGCACGTTTACTTCTGATCGTTGTCTATTTGGTGCTTTAAGAACAACAGTACAAGTAAGTGACATCACCAAAGGGATTGATCCGGACATCAATGATTGATAGAGATCTTCTGTTAGCGACAAAAGAAAAATCTACCGTATTTAAATATAAAAACATCTTTTTGGCGTCCTTGTTACCGCTAAGTTGTGGTCAACCACGATTACGACAAGTAAGAATATGCTTGCAATGCAAAGTCAATTAAAAGGAGCGGTTTTCTTTTACCCAATTTGCAATATAGTTTGCGATGTCTGCGGTTGGAGTTCCGGGAGGAAACAGCTTACCTACGCCCATTTCGTTAAGAGACTTCATATCGTCTTCGGGAATAATACCGCCTCCCGTTAACAGCACATCGTCCATTTCCTTTTCTTTCATCAAACGAATGACCTTTGGGAAAACAGTCATGTGGGCACCGCTCAAAATACTTATTCCAATTGCATCTACATCTTCCTGCAAGGCTGCATTTACCACCATTTCCGGCGTTTGCCGAAGACCTGTATAAATAACTTCCATGCCTGCATCGCGAAGTGCAGTGGCAATAACTTTGGCTCCGCGGTCGTGCCCGTCAAGTCCAACTTTTGCTACCAATATTCTAAGTGGCCGTTTGTTTTCTACATTCATCAACAGGCATAATTGAGGTTGTAAAAATAGTATGGATTGCCTTAACGCCGGAATACATCTTTCATTTCCTGAATTCCGGCCTCAATCCTACCATTTAATGTATCATTCCCGTTTTCATACAAAATAATTTTCACCCCGTGTTCGCGGGCATATGGTGTTGTAATGCTATCTAAAACTGTAAATTTTTCAAATTGCTGAAATACCTGGTCGACTTTCTGCGGAAACTTCCTTCCCACAAATAGCAGGTTTTGGATGTTATATTTTTCGGGCAGCCACAAAAAAAACTTGCATGGTGTGTTGTAACCTGTGGCAGCCCTTTTCCATAATAGATTGTTGCACCCGCTCGAAATGTTTGTCGTTGATAACTAGTAGTCAGCATCTGCGGCAATAGCGCAATCGACAAATTTATTATCATCAGGATCAACTGCAACCAGTTTCCAAAAATAATAGACTTCAGTTTCAATTATATTTGTTGCCTCTCTTAAAAAGAGAAAAACTGTTTCTGCCTTGCCCTGTTTGAATTTTCGATTAAAAATCTCTAAATACTCAAATGGAATATCTGTAGAAACACAAAGTTTATAAGAGCCTTGTACCAGTTTTCTGAAAACAACAATGTACTTAGACAAGGGGTTAAGGCAAATAACAAATAGGTTACTGTCGATTACCACTTTAATTTCCTATATGGCGTTCTAAAGTGTTCATCTTTTCCAGCTTTCTGTTATTTCAGGCGTATCCTTTTTCTATAGACTCTTTTTCGATTTCTTTCATTAGCTTATTTGCCAAAAATTCTGAAAGAATTTGTTTGAGTTCTCCGAGTTCCTCGTTAGTTAATTCACACTTGAACACCTTTAAAAGCTCAAGTGTGAATTATTAACTGTCGGCATAAAGCTTACTTTAAGTACAATTTACTAAAATTGTCTCCGTTTTATTAACCTATATTGGTTAATCCTTTTCTTATTCTGCCAATCGTTTCTGTCTTACCGATCAACGCTGCAATGTCAAAAACAGTCGGCCCAAACTTTCCGCCTACGAGCATTATTCTGAACGGTAATTGCAGTTCACCCATTTTAATCCCTTTTTCCGCGGCGGTTTCTTTAAATAATAATTCGATGTTCGCTGCTGTCCATTCTTCCTGCACGGTTAGTTTTTCTGCCAGGATATCGAAGAACATGGCTTTGTCTTCATTCCATTTGGGCTTTACAGCGGCAACTTCTATTGTTTCAGGAGATTTGAAAAAGAAGGAAGCTTGTTCCCAGAAATCAGTTAGCAGCGTGCACCTGTCCTTCACCAGTTCTAAAACCTTACTAAACTTTTCTTCGTCTTCAATCGTCACCCCTTTTTGCTCGAAATCTTTTCTTACTGTCATCTGCCATTTGTCAGCCGGCAACTTTTTTATCCATTCATGGTTAAACCATTTAGCTTTTTCGTAATTAAACTTGGCTCCACCTTTATGCACGTGGTCTAGTGAAAACCGCTCGATTAATTCATCCCGACTGTACAGTTCCTGTTCTGTTCCGTCGTTCCAGCCTAATACTGCGAGCATATTTATGAAAGCTTCCGGTAAAAAGCCTAATTCGCGAAAGCCTTGCGTTAGTTCAGCAGTTTTGGAATCTTTCCAGTTCATGGCAAAAACCGGGAATCCCAGCCGGTCACCGTCGCGTTTACTTAATTTTCCGTGTCCGTCCGGCTTTAAGATCAAAGGAAGATGGGCCCATTGAGGCATGTCTTCTAACCACCCCAGATATTTCCATAATAATAAATGGACAGGTGCACTTGGCAACCACTCTTCACCCCGGAAGGCATGAGTTATCTTCATCGCATAATCATCCACTACAACTGCCAGGTGATAAGTCGGCATTCCATCTCCCTTCAACAATACTTTATCATCAGAAAGGGAAGAATTGAACGATACCTCGCCGCGGATCATATCGGTAAAACTCAAAGTCTCATTTTCCGGCATTTTTATGCGGATGACATGAGGCGTTCCTTCGCCCAGTAGCCGGCTCACTTCGTCATCGTTAAGGGTAAGTGAGCTGCGCATTTTCTCCCTGGTACTATGGTTGTATTGGGGCGATGGATTTTCTTCAGTTCTGAATTTATCCCTCATCGCCTCGAGTTCTTCCGGAGTGTCAAAAGCATAATAAGCATTTCCCTGTTTAACCAGTTGCTCAGCATACTCACGGTACATCTCTTTTCTTTCACTCTGCCTGTAAGGTGCATAAGGGCCGCCATGCAACGGACTTTCATCCGGCTCAAGCCCGCACCATTTTAAACATTCCTGGATGTATTCTTCTGCGCCTTCAACATACCGGTTCTGGTCGGTATCTTCTATACGTAAAATGAAATCGCCTTTATGTTGACGGGCAAACAGATAATTATATAAAACAGTTCTAACACCGCCGAGGTGTAATCCGCCTGTAGGTGAGGGGGCAAAACGAACTCTTACTTTCTTTTCCATAGTGCCTGCAAAGATAACTTTGCAAACGTTGTAATAGATGCGCAACTTCTGAAAAATGGGATAAACATTCTGAGGCGTCAGCAGTGAGTTGCGAGTGAAGTTTCGGTCTTCCAATCGTTTTATTAAGTTCTTTTACGGCGTTTATCCAATTCTTTTACCCCTTTTATCGTTACAATTAAAAATATCCTCATGAAGGTGTGCAGGTTGTGTTTAATCCTGGTTGTACTCGATTTTTTTCAACTTTCCTTAAATGCCCAGCTTACCTATAAGGAGTTAAAGGTTGAGTATGACTCTGCATGGACCTACAAGAATTTGCAACTGGTACCGGTGAGATTTAAAGAAACAAGGGGTCGATTAGCTTCGGGTCAAAATCACTTGCCTGCACTTTCTTTACGGGAAGCGCTACAGAAGCACAAAATCAAGTTGCAGGAAATGCAGTATGAAAAGGGTGCCGATATCAACTGGCTGCAGCTTACAAATCATTCAAAGCAAAATATAATTATACAAAGCGGCGAAATAGTAGCAGGTGGCAAGCAGGATAGGATGATCGCGGAAACAAAAATTATCGCACCTGGTGTAACGGATTATATACATGTTTTTTGCGTTGAAAAAAGGAGATGGGACAATAAAGCAAAAGACTTTACCAGTAAGGGAATCGCCGATATAGAGTTACGAAAAGTAATGGATGTAAAAGGGCGGCAAAATGAAGTATGGAAGGAAATTGACCGCCAGTTTTCAGCGCAGAAAAAGACAAGTAACACGTGGTCTTACCTTAATTTATACAACGACTCTCTTAGAGCTGACACTGGTTATATTAACTATTTTTTGAAAAAGTACAAAGAAAGCGATAGTACATTTGCTGGTTACCTGTTCATTACTGCTGACGGGATCATTAGTTGTGAGTTGTTTTCTTCGCCCGATCTTACCGGTATATTTTTCAATAATTTGGTTAGCAGTTATGTGCATTTTTCCATCTTACATGGTTCAACTCCTTCGGTAACTCAAGATAAAATAAAAGATTTTATGGATAAACTGTTGAGCAATGAACAAGCTCAAAAGACCTTCATAGCTACCCGCGGTAGAATGCATTTGTTTGAAGGAAAGGTAATACACCTGGTTGCCTTTGCGAATTGATAAAAAAAACGTTTGGCTTAAGAAAGCAGGAATTAATTAATTCTTTTTTTGATACAAGCAGCCGATTAGTATTAAACATTTTTGCCAGTGCCAACGGGTAGCGCGGCGGACGTCACATTTCGTTCATTGAAAATAGTGCTGTTGTGCTTTTATCAGGCAAATTAAGAGTCGTTTTGCTGCCTGAATGCGGTAATAAAAACTGCAAATCATGCAATGGTTGTAAAGCGGAAGAATTGTTCACGGTAATCTCCTTCTCAATGCCATAAAAAAATACAGATGAAGTGAGCGACATCACGGTAGGGATCGATTTGGACAACCGGAGTCACGAACAGTTACAATGGTGGCGCCCCAATTCGAGACAAAAATGACGAAGGATGCTAACAGGAATCACTAAACTCCACTTTTCTTTGATCTTTCTGCAACAGTTGTAAATAAATGGCGAATAACATAACGGCTTCCCCAATCTCGCGTTGATAGGTAAACGAAAAGGGTAAACTGTGGTTTAAAGCCAAACCTGTAATAAACAGCAACATGGGTTTGGTGTGACAAACGTGTATAAGCAGGCCTAAAATTCCGAGGTACTGTACCATATTATAAGGGTTCCTGTTGGCAGGTGTAAAAAGTTCGCAAAGCATATAAACGAGGAAAGAGAATATTACGAGATTTTCATTGTTCGACATGATGGTTTTGTAGCTTAAGAGCAGCAGGATGGTGAGAACGGCAGCCAGTAAAACCGTAAAATAAGCAGGGGAGTTAATTATTATGCCAAACAGCCTGAGGTAATGTTGCAATGAAAAAAGGCAGGCTGCGTCAAAGCTTTCAAACAAGCGGGATTGCTTCACACAGTCCTCATTTATCAGCTGTTGGTTTAACGACGTTTTTATCTTCTCTTTTGACCAGCCGGTTACTTCGTAGGAGTACACATTCATCGCCTTGTTGTACTCGGGAAGGAGTTTGTTATTACCAGATATTATAAGGAATGACGCAGCAAAAGCGATTGCCGGAAGCAGCCATTTCCCAGCCTGCTTCCAATCTTTTAATAGCCATGGCAAAGTTGCCAGTACAAAAAAAGGTCTTATTAGCGCCGCCACCGGGAAAAGTATTAGTGGCAAATGCTTGTTCTTGTTCGAATAATAACTCACTACTGAAAAAGCAAAGGCAAAGAGCACATAGTATTGGCCGCTAAAAACATGAACCCACCAGTTGCGGCTATAACAAAAGAAAATGACCGTTATAATAATTGTAATGATCTGTTTTAGAAGTTTTGCAGGATAAAGACAAGTAAAGAACGCAGTGGCAAATAATATCGTCTCTTCAATAAGCCACCAGGTTAATTTGGCATTGCAATAATTCATCTTGGCTAATGGTATCAGTAACCATAAAGCTACGGGAGTAGCAGTTACGCCATTTACCGAATTACGGGAATGATTAGCTGGATCAAGTTGTTCAATAAAATAGGGTGAGCGATTTTCGACCAGTAAGCGGGTTCCAATAATCCTGCTATAAAAATCGGTCATCATGCTATTCTGTAAGACATTCCAGGAATACAGTAATTGCGGAATAAAAACGATGAACAGTACCAGGAAGAGCCATTTAGCTTTTAAAGCCGGCTTTAGATCTAACCTTTCGTACGTAGCCGATAATGTGGTTTTCAGAAACAAGCTTTCCACAAATTAGTATGTTCTTACTAATGCCGCCAGGTTTTTTATAGTGTAGTAAACCAGCGCAAGCATGGCTGCGAATAATACAGTAAAGGCCCATGTTTTAATATTCTCCTGCGGATGTAAAAATTGGAATGCCAGCGAATGCATTAAGCGATCTGTATTTGTGAAAATATCCCAGCTGTTAAAGCGTAAAAATCTTCCCAGATAAATTCCAAAAGAACAGGCGATAATGCTAATAAACATTGCGATGCGAACTTTTATTAGGGACAGGTGCTTTTGAAGGAACTCTTCAACCTGTAAGAGGGAAACGATGCCTATGATCAATCCGTTCCATGCTGCCGAAGTAACAAGCAGCAGGTCGTACCATTTTGTTACCGGTTCCCGCTCGCGGAAATGAAATATGTCGGTGATAATATATGGGGCATTTGGCAGGAATAATAGCCAGCAAAGTAATACAGTGATACTTTTTACATTCAGCTTGTTCCATTTATAAAGGGTACGACTTAACAACAATGGAATTATAGCCAGGAAAAAATTCCATGGATAAAATGTAAATGCTATTCGCCCCCAATAGAACAGGCGAAACACCAGTAAAAACATCGTAAATGAGACTGAAAGAACTAACATTTTTTCAACCCCGCTCCATCGCTTAGTCATAATACATTAAATATTTTAGGAAGAAAAATAATAGCCCCAATAATGGTACTCAATATTGAAACCCACAATACCGCTCCTGCTGAAATGTCTTTTATTGTTTTAACTGCCGGATGATATTTCGGATGCACCAGGTTACAAAGCTTTTCTACTGCGCTGTTGATCATTTCAAAAGATAGAACAGCTGCTATGCAGCCCAGCAGCACGATCCATTCTGCAGCTGAAACCCTGAATCCCCATGCGGCTAACACCACTCCAACTGCTACAAGCAACTGTATCCTTCCGTTTCTTTCATGGCGGAAAAAAACGACAAGACCATTATAAGCGTACAAAAAGCCTTTTAGAAAATTGAGCATACAGTAGAATTTGCCGGAAAATCTACTTCATTAAACGTAAAAATGATCAACTTGTTTTTTCGGCTATCCATTTCCACCAGAAAGCTGTGCAGGTTGTGTAAATAAACATGTGATAAAGGTCGTCGCTAACCGAGCGACCATTGCAAACAATTGCTATATAAACAGGCACAAGAAAAATGACGGCGAGAATAGTGACTACTACTCCCATTGGGAGGCATCCAAAAAGGGCTTTTTGCTTCTGTAAGAACTGGTAAAAAATTATTTTAATTTTCATGGGTAATATTTGTAGCTACGGTTTTCTTGAAGGTTCTGTTGCTTCTGCCTATTGCTGTTGGTCGTTGTTCGTAAAGGAGTGTCTTGATGCCTGGAATACTCCTGATATAGAAAAGCGCTTTGAAATACAAAGTATGGTCACAAAAAAAATTAGTTCATCAATTTTATCATTTGTTCCAGCGCCTCAAGATGGCCCTTGAAAGCTTTTTCTCCCGCTTTGGTAACAGAATAGGTGGTGTTGGTTTTGCGCCCAATGAAACCCTTGTGCACTTTCACATATTCATTTTCTTCGAGTGTTTTCAAGTGGCTCGCAAGGTTGCCGTCTGTTACCTGTATCAGTTCTTTCAGGTCGTTAAAGTTTACTTCATCGTTTACCATCAACGCACTCATTATGCCCAGTCGTATTCGGCTGTCGAATATTTTATTCAGATTTTCTATCGGGTTCTTCATTGTGTCGCTTACCTCCGCTTTAAGTGTAAAATTAAACCACGTCACTATGCATTTCTTTCGTACTTGTACCACATTAGCGTTCCGTAAATAATATGCAATATTCCAAATCCTACTGCCCAAAAGTACAGGCCTAAACCAATGAACCAGCAGCTTATTATTCCTAAAAATATTTCACAGTATCCAAGGTATCTTATTTCTCCGAGCGTGTATTTACTGCCGTTGATTAATGCAAGCCCATAAAATATGAGGCAACCTGGTGCGACTAAGCCGTACGTTCCATTTTCTACAAGTTTCAATAAATATACGCCACCAGCTATCATAGGAATGCCAACATTCACCATCAGTCTTCGCGAAGTAGCGCTCCAGATGAGCGTATTGTTTTTACGACTTCTTATGTAAGTAAAAATAAAAGCAGAAACAAAGGCAGCAACAAAAGTTAGTACTGCAATTATGAAAAGCCGGTGACCCATAAGATCGTGAAGAGATACTGAACCTGCACGCGAAGATTGTACTATATCTACCGCATAAGAACCGTTAACCTTACTATCAGCAATAACATTTTGCGCAAAATATGCGCCCACCAAAGCACAGATACCTGCAGCAATACCGCTCCAGCCGCTAAGGCTTATGAAGCGACTGCTTCGCTCCATCATTTGTTTTATGTCGTGTAAATCGTTTAGGTGCTCCTTGCTGTACGCCATATATAAAAGTGCTTTGTAACACAAAGCAACGATAGTATTTTTAAGGAGCCAAACTTTTTTACAGATTTTTCTAAGATACTTGTTCTTGGTACCGCGGTCCATTAATTAGTAGTGCGAAGTAGTTTTATAGAGCCGGCATTTGTAATTCTGTTTCAAAGGCGTTCCGTTGCACTCTTGTACTGAATAGATTCGCTCTTATACTAAAATCAATTTATTCACTTTCGCGAAGGCTGCGAGAATAGGCTTAAAAGAGATAGCAGAGAGCAAGATTATTTTTTGAATCCGCTTACCTTATATTTTGTATTCGTATAGTTTCTTTCCTTCCCATAAAACAAGGGCGGACAGAAGCGGGCTGTGCCGTACAAGTGTGCGACGCAACAATGATTCATAGTACCAATATTGCTCGGCTCAGGAAAAATCAATGCATCTTTTGCCGAATAAAGTAAAATAGTCTGACGAAGATTAATCATACTACTCAGCCTCAACCTGCTTCATGTATTCTGCAAACAGGTAATCTATTTTCTTTGCAGAAAACTTCCCGTTACAGTGTATCCCTGTTTCTTTATTGAGCTTTTGGGCTATTCTTTTTGTTGGGAAAAAGCTGAGAGCGTGAGAACTGATGAGGCAAGAAACATTACCGTCTTCCGGCAAACCATACTATTAATTTAAAATGAACTTAACCATTTTCTTCAATGCAGGAAAGAATGACAGAAGAAAGGGTTTTTATCTCTTCTTCAGAGATGATTAGCGGAGGAGCAATACGCATGCAGTTTGGTGCAAATAAAAACCAGTCACTTACCACACCTTTTTCAATACAACTATCAATTATCTTTTTGTTTACTTCAAAACTTTCAAATTCCAGTGCCATCCATAAACCGGCAGATCGTACCGCCTTTATACTTTTATGTTTTAGCAGGCTCAGAAAGAGCTGTTCTTTCAGTTGTACCTCTTTCAGCCAATTATTTTCGAGCAGCACTTTTAAAGCCGCCATACCTGCCGAACAACTAACCGGGTGACCACCAAATGTGGTTATGTGGCCAAGAACGGGATTGCTGGTTAAAGTATTCATCAATTGAATGTCGGCTATAAAAGCACCTAAAGGCATTCCTCCGCCCAAAGCTTTCCCTAATAATAACACGTCGGGAACAACTTCATATTGCTCAAATGCCCATAAACTTCCTGTTCTGCCAAAGCCCGCCTGTATTTCGTCGAAGATTAATAAGGCGCCGTTTTCTGAACATTTTGCCCGAAGCGCTGTCAGCCATTCTGCGCCTGGCTTATTTACGCCGCTTTCTGCCTGAACTGTTTCAACGATGACACATGCAGTTGTTCCGTCAATGGAGTTTATAAGATCGATACTGTTATAATCGAGGTGATAAACATCAGGTAACAAAGGCCGAAAACTGTTGCGCCAGTATTCATCGCCCATTATACTTAAAGCTCCCTGAGTACTACCATGATACGCTTTGTTGCAGGCAATTATTTTCGAGCGCCCCGTAGCGCGCTTTGCCAGTTTCATAGCACCTTCTGTTGCTTCAGCGCCGCTATTGGTAAAGTAAACAGAATTCAGGGACGGAGGAAGATGATCGGCAAGCAGTTTGGCGTAAGCTACCTGTGGTGTTTCAATAAATTCGCCATATACGATCAGGTGCATGTATTGCTCAACCTGGTCTTTCACTGCCTTAATAACCTTTGGATTGCTGTGTCCAATATTGCATACACTAAAACCCGAAATAAGGTCAATATATTCTTTTCCGTTTACATCCCACATTTTTATGCCGGCTGCTTTTACAATTTCAAGTCCTATCGGCGAGGGCGAGGTTTGGGCTACGTGGTTCAGGAACAGTTGGCGGTTGGTCATGGGGATGTTGACGGAAGTGTTTTGGGTTTCAGGTTACAAGTTACAGGTTGCAAGTCGCTGCTTTTGGGTTCTTAGTTCGGCTTGCAAGTTACCGGTTACAGGTGTACGTTTCACTGAACGGGCATGGTATACAGAAATGTTTTTGGTTACCAGCTCCGGTTTGCGCAGGCAACATCGTTGCGTCGCAATCCTTTCATCCGCATCTCGCTGTGGCATCGCTGGCCTTATGCTTAATCCTTATATAAAAACGAAATAGATTTAAAATTGAAATGATGCTTTTTTTATTCAACTAAGAATGTTTCGATCATAGATGTTTGGCTATTATACACTTTTAACCTGTAAGTTCCTTTACTAAAGGTGCTTCCCGTCGCAATACTGTATTTAGCTGATCCTCCGTTGTGTTTTATTTGACCGGTAAATAACTTTTGACCGGCTGTGCTATACAATTCCGCTTGGTAGCTTCCTTTCTCTTGGTTAATTAACCGAAGGCCGATTACATTACCTTTTGCAGGGTTTGGATAAATGGCCAACGAAGCGTTCAGATTGCTAACAGCAACGTTGACTACGTGACTGTACTTTATTACACCCATTTTTTCTATCACTTTTACCCGGTAAAAGTTGATGCCGGTTGAAGGATTTTGGTCGAGCCATGAATAAGTTTCTCTGATTGAATTACCTCTCGCTTTCTCCTTACCAATTGTAAAATATTGTTGGCCGTCTACAGATTTCTCAACGTGGTATTCATCTATGTTTGTTTCTGTTTGTGTAACCCAATCTACCTGTATACCTTGTTCTTTTTTGAAAGCTTTTAGATTAATTGCTGTTATCGGCAATACAACATCAGGTTTTAAAACGATCCTGAATCGGCCAGGTGCAAACGAAGCAGAGTCTTTGTTAATGGTGAAAGGAAGAAATGTAGAGGATAAAAGGTCAAGCGAGGTTTGTGTGTTTAAATAAGAATCTTCAACGAACGCAGTTAAAGAAGGAGAGAAATTATTCCCGGAAACAGCAAGGTAATAATTGTTTTGCCTGAATTGTGAGAGCATTAAAGGAATTGTGTCGCTATAAGTTACAGAAGGACGAGCCTCCATACTTAAAATAGTTCCGTTACGATTAATAGCGATGGTTTCATCCTGGTTAGTTAATTTGTTGGCGTCTTCCTTACCTATCTCGCGGCTGAAGCCATCGTTGAAAGCGGCAATTGTAGCGTCGGCGATATTTGGAGAACCGGGATTGGTGTTTAGTAACAATTGCACAGATAATATTGCGGGCTTGGAAATTGGGCGGTAAACATGTGTCAGGTTCGATGATTTCTTACTTTCTTCAAATACTAGTTCGGGGTTACCTGAACCTGAAGGTGCATTTGTTTGAACAAAAAATGCCTGGCCAGGTTGAATGTTTTTATCAACTTCAGACGTGGAAGCGGTACCGTAAAAATTATTTCTGTCAAGATTGCCATAATAATAAACATAAGCACCGCGGGTATTTACATTTGGATCGAAAGTAACATAAGTATCAGATAGGTCGGTTTTAGATAAGAGGTTCCAATTTACAGGAGAAGCATAGGGATTGCCCAGAAAACTATAGGTTCCATGATTTGCATTAATTGGAACAGAAGAGTTTTTATTGAATATAACCGCGCCTGTTACCAATGTTCCTGTTGTTCTTAATACGGTATTAGAAAGTGGTGGAGTATTGGTACTTAGATCTGTACTTCTATCTCCTCGTACAAACAACCGGTAGCCTTTACCCGCTACTAAATTCTGTGAAGTTGTGGTGGCCGTAACCCACTTTTGACCGGCAATGTCAAAGGTAAGAAGGGAGGGATTATTAGTATTGGTTGCATCAAATTCACCGGCGTTACTGGCAGCAAGATCTCCGCCGCCTGTTATATGAGTTCCAAAACCTGGATGAGGATTGTTATTTGCTGCGGTGCTTGTATTGTTAACACCTTCCATCCAATTCGATTTTATGCTTGTAACAGTATTTACTGACGGAGATAAATAGCGATAAGCTCTGCGTGCAGGAATGAAGCGTTCAACAATCACGTTGCCGGTTATGGAATAACCGCTGGTTGTATTATTATTCGAAAGGTCGCTAATACGTGCGGTGGAATCGATAGAGGTTGACTTTAATGTAAAGGCAACAGTATCCACGGGGCCATCAGCATCGAGGGTTACGCCATTGCCGGAAAAAGATAGAACGCCGGTTAAGGAACCATTAGAAGTAATTGTTTTTGTTGCAGAACCATGAAATGAAAGGTTCTTCCAGTTTAGCCCGGCAATGCTTTGAGTAACGAAACTTCCGTTAAAAGACATCAAGGTACCAGTTGTTACCGTTCCGGTAGAGGCATTTGTAAGATTGCCGGAAATGGATACCAAATTTTCAAAAGTCTTATTTGATGCATTACTCAAGGTGAGGTTAGAGTAATTGCTGTACCTGGTAATGGTTTGATTACCGCTTGAAGCATTATACTCGATTGTCGATCCATTTTCCAAATCTATGATTGGATTGTTTACACTACTTACAGCCGTATTTGAAGAACCGGAAAAGCCATTTAGATTTTGGAGTTTAAACACGCCACCACTTTTGGCAGTAAAGGAACCTGAAGCTAGTAAATTTATAGAGCCAGAGGCTGTAGTCGTTCCTACATTCGCTCCTGAAACTTCGATATTAGCATAGTTCGGAGTTAATCTTATAGTTTGTAAGCTTGTTGAGTTGTTGGCAAATTCAATGGTAGTGCCCGGCGCCAGGGAATAGATCCCACCGGCACCTGGTCTTAATCCGCTGCCTGCTGTTTTGTACTTGCTCGTTCCTGTCATCGTGAGGTTCGTGCTACTTCCGCCCATTCCGTTATTTTCAACGTCAAGAACTGCAGCGCCGGCAACTGTAATTGTCCCGGCTATTGATGAAGGTGCAGAGGTAAGTGTTTTCGTCCCGGAATTTGAAAAAGTGAGGTTGTGATAATCTCTTCCTCCCCGTAAGACTTGATTTCCTGGTCCATTTAATTGGATTGTTCCTCCCGAAAGACTATAAGCGCCACTTAACTGAGGTACAGTGACTGACAAATCACCTATCTGGTAAATCCCTCCACTCATTATTAACTGGCCTGAACTTGTTATAGGGTTGAGAGAAGAAGAAATTAATGTGCCCTGTCGAATTTCTAGCTTATTAGTAATACCTGTTGCGTTTGTAAGTGTAAGTGTAGTGGTTACAGCGTTTAATTCAACAATCAGAATTTTGGCACTGGAGGCTGTTGTAAAACAATCGCCTGTTACCTGGTTACTTTTTCCTGTGTACCAGAAAGTTCCTGTTTGGCTAAAAGTTTTATTACTGCTCGGCAATTGAATATTTCCCGTTGTAGCAGAAGCTTTCTGCAAGCCGAGGGGTGAAGTTATTTTTAAAGTACTTGCCGTTTGGGATGTAAAGTCGTTCGTACCTGCAACTCCGCTACTTACCTTTTTAATTACCAGAGGTGTTGTTCCATCTGCGGCAAATCCGAAGTCCAAAGTTCCGCCTGTTTCCACTGTAAAAGCTACTGCAGTGCTGGTTAAGCTGTTTACAGTTAAATCATGATTTTTTAAGGTAACTGAAGCGCCTGCTTTTACATTGATGGGAACGGCTGTAACAGTAACTGCGGCATCAATATGTTGGAGGGTTGTACCGGTAAAATTTAATTTGGCAGAAGGCCCGCCTTCATTTGTAAAACCTGCAGATGTATTACTTACCGTTAAGTTGCCATTGATATTTATATTGATCTCAGAAGCAGATCCTGTACCGCTACCGTCAAATAGTTTTAAAGTGCCCGACGAGGAAGTAAGGTCGTGTAGAATATCAATGGTTTGGGTAGCGGCGCCGGAAAACGAAGCTGAAAGGTCAAAAGTTCCACCGTAGTGATGGATTGTTCCTATAGTGACGGAAGGACTGCTTGTATTAGATGTAATCGCAATCGCGTTTACTGATGAATTGCTGACGTTTAAAGTGTCGCAGAGTTTTATAGTGCCGCCGTCAACCAAAGACCAGGGTATAGTTGGATTAATATTTACGGTGAGAATCCCAAATTTATAACCGGCGCTGTTGTTTGTTGTGGCATCGGCAGAGGCATTTATAAGGCTTAAATTCGGCGACGCTGCACTCCAATCCCAGTTATTGATATTAAAAAAGGACCCCGCTTCGAAATTTTCGGTACCGCCCCAGATACCGTGGTTGTTGGCAATATTTCCACTATTTAAAGTTGTAATTCCGCCGGAACGCACAATAAAATTGGCAGTGCTGTTTATGTTTATTTGCCCGGTAATTACTAATGTGCCTCCATTTAAAACTTCTAAGCTATTACCTGAACTTATAAAATCAATGACAGGAGGCAGGTTTTCTGATAACATCAATTCTCCCCCGTTAGTTACAATAATATTATTGTATTGATTAGACGAGCTATTTGCTCCACTGATGTTTGCCTTATCAATAATAATTCTGGCAGGACGTGAGCCGGCGGCTAGATTCTGAGGAGCTGTAACGCCAGTTGTCCAGGTAGAACCATTAAAGCTTTCCCATGCGTTAGCTGTTGAAAAGTCAATGCCGCTGGAAGATGGTCTGTAATCACCAGCCTGGTAAGTAACGCCGGTTATTGTAAAAGTGTTGCTGGAAACAGGGGTAAAACTGCTGTATGTTGCTGTCAATTTTAACCCTGTGCCTGTTGCTGCGTGGTTGATACTATTAAAAGTTGCTGACCCGGCAGCGAAAACCGCGGTTTGAGGTGTCGAGCTTAAAGTGCCGGTTGAAGTAACAGACGCAGAACCAGAACCGATGTCGAAGTCTGTATTGTTATACAGGTCGACTGCCGCAACGGTAGGGGATGGAGCCATGTTAGTGCTTACAAAACTATTGGAGGGTTGTTGTGCAAAACGAAGCCGGTCAGCAGCGACTTCTATCCTGTTCCGGTCATTTGAATTACTATTATCGGAGGCAGCTGCACCTCCGTTGGTTGTAGCAAAAGTTGACCCCGAAGAGCTTGCTGTAACCCCTGACACCGTAAAAACCAGTTTGGTATTATCGATTACTTGTGTTTCGTTAAAAGACAGTCGCAAGTGAACAATTTTATCATTGTTGTCAATTGCAGCCACGTCTGTTCCACTCATACCGGAGAATACCAGTTCACTTCCTGATTTAGTAGCTGTTGCAATTAAGCTTCCGGCACTTGTGGTAAGAATTGCGGTTTTAATAAAGTCAATTTTGTTTAAAGTGAAGTTATCGGTTACAGTGAATGTGATACCAGTTAATATGGTTGATAGATTATCAGCATCGGATAAGGTGGAGCCCCCGTCCCTGATTCTTAGTTTCATCGCAATTATTTTACCAGTTGAGGTAGAAGTTGCGTCAATAAAATTAATGTAGGCAGGGTTAATATTGAACTGCGGCGACCCTGTTGAGTAGTCTGTATTATCAGCAACGTCGGAAAGATTGCTTTGTGAAAATGCTGCATTGCAAGCCAATACTAAATTTAATGAAAACGATAGTTTAAAATAAAAGTAAAAGTTGACCATACAAAAATATTTTAAAAAATGAATGCGATGAGCCTATCACGTTCGCTAAATTATTTAGTGAGCAATTTTCGTTGAATGGTGTAAGGTTTAATAGGTCAACAGACCTCCGATAGTAAGGGAGGAGGCGAAATCTAAAATAGGTTTTGAAAAAAGGGGGCACAGTAAATGTAAAACAAAAAGAATATAAATAAAAGAACATGTTTTAGTAAGAAAAAGAAAAGAATTTAAAAGGAAAGAAGGCCTCTCGTTCTGCTACGACGACTAAAGGAACAGCAGTTGTTTGTAGACTATTATATTTTGTTCGTGTTGCTGCCATTGAAAAGATGCGGTACAAGTGAGTGACACAACCTGGGATGCACAGAAAAATACTGTTGGTTCCCGCAAAAAACTTCCAATAACTAAACCTGTTACGAGGGAAGTAAGTGCTTTTGCTAACACTTTTACTACGTAAGTTCCTCCTGCTAAAATTAGGGTGGAACCGATCCGTTCCTATCGTTGAGGATTAAGCCAAAAACAGTTATAACAATTTAAACAAGTTAAAAAGCCACCAGGTGATGTTGTGGTTTTAGAAAGTGAATTAGGATCGCTGTTTTGGGGATAAATAAAAAAATATACGGTCTTTACGAAAAAATGTTGCAATCACAAAATAAAACAGCAATAAAAAGGTTTATATAACTGTGTTGCTAAAAAGTTGTCCTAAGATCCCGAATTTAAACAGAATTACAATTTCTATGAAAACCATTAAAGGTAGTTGGCTGCATGTGCTGCAATTGACTGCGCTTGTTTTAATGACAGCGACGGCCTCTGCGCAGTTGAATGCAGATTTTTCTGGTACGCCTATTACAGGCTGTCCCCCTATGGTGGTTACTTTCAAGGATGCTTCAACCGGGGCGGTATCATGGGAATGGAATTTAGGAAACGGGACCACATCGACGAAGCAAAACCCTATCGCAACTTATTTTGATGCAGGCACTTACGATGTTACACTTATAATTACAGATGCAAACGGTAAGAAAGTTACCAAAACAAAGAAGGACTTTATAATTGTTAATGCTCTACCAACCCCGAGATTCGACGTTAACAGTACCGGCGGATGTTTTCCATTAAAAGTTCAGTTCACCGACAAAAGTTTGCCGGGCTCAGGAAATATTGTGAAGTGGCAGTGGGATTTTGGCGATGGTGAAGTATCGAAATTGAACGAGCAGAACCCGGAACACACCTATACAAACGGGGGGAACTATACGGTTATTTTAAGGGTGGAAAACAGTAATGGCTGTGCCAATGACACTACGGCAACCGGTTTAATTAAGGTGCAAAATGGCGTAAATGCCGATTTTACATTTGCTTCGGGAAAGGGTTGCGTGGTACCTGCTGCTGTTAATTTCACCAATAAAAGCGCGGGAACGGGAACTCTCTCGTATAAGTGGGATTTTGGAAACGGCAAATCGTCGTTCGACGAAAACCCGGTTAACGAATACGACAATGCCGGAGTTTACACGGCGACATTAATTGCCACCAATAGTTTTGGCTGTGCTGATACTTTAATTAAAACCAATGCAATTAATATCGGGCAAGTGAAAAGTGGTTTTACGGCACCTGATAATGTGTGTGTTGGTTCGACTGCTCAATTCACAAATACTTCTGTTCCGTCTACCTTTGTTGGCTCGAAATGGTATTTTGGTGACGACACTACTTCAACAAAAGCCAATAGCTCACATATCTTTAAAGTTCCCGGTGTTTACCAGGTTAAACTTGTTACCGATTTTGGCTCATGCCCCGATTCTATTACTAAGCCAATAAACGTTCTGCCTGCACCGGAACCCACTTTTACAGCTACGAATAATACAGGTTGTAATGCTCCCTTGACAGTAGATTTTAAAAATACCAGCAGCGACGGAATTTCTTATGAATGGAACTTCGGCGATGGTACAGCGAAGTCTTTTCTTGAGAATCCTCAACATATTTATCAGAAGGACAGCACCTACACTGTTTCTCTAACAGTAAAAAATGCTGCAGGTTGTATAGGAGTATTGGTAAAACCTGGCTTCGTAAAAATAGTTCCGCCATCAATAGTTGGTTTAACAGGGTTGCCTATTAAAGAATGTATTCCTGCAACCGTACGGCCTACAGCTATTCTTAAAGACACAGTAGGTGCAACCACTTATTTATGGGATTTTGGTGACGGAACGCCACCATCTACTGATGCAGCACCCGCTCATATTTATACTGTAGCCGGCAGTTATGATGTAAAGCTGGAAATTACCTCGGGGACCGGTTGTATTGATACATTGACAATAAGGAATGCCGTAAAAGTAGGTTCAAAGCCGCAGACAGAATTTAAGGGTGAGCCGCTGGATGCGTGTGCTTTTACACCTGTTAATTTTACCGACCTTTCGATAGGTACGCCTGTAAATGACTGGTTTTGGGATTTCGGAGATGGCGCCACATCAGGTGATTCGCTCCCAATTCATAAATACATCGATACCGGTTTCTTTACGATTACCCTGATATCGTATAATTTTGGTTGCAGTGATACCCTTATTAAGGAGAACTATGTTCATATTAATCCCCCAATTGCCAAGTTTGATACCGCATTTTTTTGTGCTGATCCCTTAACAAGACGCTTTATTGATAAGTCGATTGATGCAACTTCATGGGAGTGGGAATTTGGAGATGGAGGGACCTCTAAAGATCAAAATCCTTCGTATACTTATGCTAAATCCGGAACCTACCCCGTTACTCTACTGGTTAAAAACGGGCAATGCCAGGATGTGTTAACCACCGATGTATTGGTATTAAAGACAGCGGGAAAGCTCGACATAAATTTCGCCGACACCTGTGCCAATCAGCGGGTGATCTTTAATGTTGTTAATACGGTTCCGTCTGATATTGTTAGTTATAACTGGTTTTTCGACGGTCTTTCGGGTGGGAATATTATTACCACCAACAACCCGGTTGCAGCTTCATTCTCTACCCCTGGCGATCGCGCTTCAGCTGTTGTTTTAACTAATATTTTAAAATGTCGTGATACTCTTTTCACGGCGGTTCCGATAAAAGTAAGTGGTCCTAAAGCTGACTTCAGTAGTTTGGATCTTATAGGTTGTTATGGCAATCCGACAAATTTTACTGATCTTACCGTACCAGATGGAACGCATCCTATAGTAAACTGGAGCTGGAATTTTGGAGATGTGCCGGCAACTAAGAACTATACCACTCCAACCAATTTTTCGCATAATTATTCTGAAGCCGGTACATACAAAATAAAGCTGGTAGTTACTGATAGCAAGGGTTGTAAGGATAGTGTTTTTAAAAATAACTATATAACAATTACTAAAACCGTTGCTCAGGCCACCGCATCCGATACTTCTGTTTGTCCGGGAACCAAAATAACCTTCACAAATAAGTCAACAGGTGAGAAAGTTGTGTATACCTGGGATTTTGGCGACGGAACAACAATAACACATGATTATTCCCCGGTTCACGAGTTTAAGGATCCAGGAGTTTATGTCGTAAAAATGTTGATGGTCGACAAAAATAATTGTCGAGACTCGGTGTTATTTACCATAAAGGTATTTATTGCAAAAGCGGAATTTGACCTCAGTGATAACTTTTCTTCATGTCCCCCTTTAATGGTAAACATCACTAATAAGTCTGCCAATTATGTGATGCATAGCTGGGATTTTGGTGATGGTGGAAATTCGCAGCTGGTTGATCCTTCACATTTTTATACTTATCCGGGTCAGTATACAGTTAAATTGATAGTGGTGAACAACGGAGGCTGTAGCGACACGTTGGTTAAAAGAGTAAGGATACTCGGACCGACGGGTAATTTTGATTATACGCCAAAAGAAGTCTGCCTTCCCGGCAAAGTTGAGTATACACTAAATGCATTTAATGCAGTTAATTTTATCTGGGATTTCAACGATGGGACCACTATTTTCTCTACCAACACAAAAGTTTTTCATACGTATACCGCGGCAGGAAATTTTCTTCCGAAAATAATTCTGCAGGATGGAAATGGTTGCCAGGTGGCGATCAAAGGAAAGGACCCTATTAAAGTGAACAGTGTTGAAACCCATATTATTGGCAATAACAGGCTGTTATGCGACAGCGGATTTATCGCGTTCACAGACTCTTCTGCTTCAAATGATATAATCACTAATTGTAAGTGGAATTTTGGAGATGGAGGTATATCAACCGGCAGGGCCGCAACGCATAAATTTACCACCACCGGCTATTATAACGTTACTTTAATTACTACCACTAAGTTTGGCTGTGCTGATACCACTGTTGAAGAAAAATATATTAAAGTTGTTAACTCGCCCGATGTAAGGATTATGGGAGATACATCAGCATGTGAACCTGGCCAGTTGACTTTTAAAGGAGCCTTTGTAAGAACAGACACTTCTAAGGTGACCTGGAACTGGGATCTGGGGAACGGACAAATCTCCCGCACTCAAAATCCTGTATTACAAACTTACCCCAAAGCCGGCAGTTACCCTGTAGTTGTAAAAGTTACAAATAGCGATGGTTGTACAGATGAGGTAAGCAGGAAAGTGATTATTCATCCGAAGCCGGTAGTAGATGCTGGGCGCGATACTACTATCTGCAAGTTCACCAGTTATACCTTGCAGGTAACAGGAGCGGATAAATACACCTGGAAATCTAATAATTCTCTGAGTTGTACAAACTGTGATAAGCCGGTAGCCAAGCCCGACAAATTAACGACCTATTATGTAACAGGAAAGACGGTGTTTGGTTGTACGAACCAGGACTCAATTACAATTAAAGTATTGCATCCATTTAAAATGGTGGTTCCAAAAGGTGACACATTATGTATCGGCGAATCAATAGACTTACAGGTAACAGGTGCCGACGTGTATACCTGGACACCTCCGTTATACCTTGACAACGCGAAAAGCGGAACTGTAAAAAGCAAGCCTGATACAACAATTACCTACGTGGTTACCGGTAAAGACACGCTCGGATGTTTTAAAGAAACCGCTAATATAAAATTGAAGGTTTATCCAAAACCCGTAACTGACATAACCAACGGCGCTGCTATAACAGTACAACTGGGAAGCGCTATTAAGCTGAAAACTAAAAATACGGCTGATATTACCAAATGGAGATGGACACCCGAGCAGGGGTTGAGTTGTGGATCGTGTGCAGAGCCGTTGGCAGCGCCGAAAGAAACTACCACCTTTAATGTTACAGCATATAACGATGGAAACTGTACAGCAACTGATGATATTCTTGTTAACGTAATTTGTAATAATGCAAACGTGTATATGCCAAATACTTTCTCTCCAAATGGTGATGGCATGAACGATAGTTTTTATCCGCGTGGTTCGGGACTTTATAATATCAGGACTTTCAAAATATTTAACCGCTGGGGACAGGTGGTGTTTGCAAGAGATGGAATAAGTGCGAATAACCCGGCGTATGGGTGGGACGGTAGAATGAATGGGAAGGAAATGCAACCCGACGTTTATGTGTACCTGTTAGAAGTAGTTTGCGTTAATAATATTGTGTTCCCCTTTAAAGGAAATGTTACCCTCGTTCGTTAGCCGGCGGTAAAGGTTGAAAGCCAGGTTGTGCGATGGCATCGACCTGGCTTTTTAATGTTTATGTAAATTTTTGTGCGGCGTTTGACGGTCTTTTTTTCGCTCCGACTGCTGAATTGATACTCATAGCTGGAGCTGTTTTTAGGAAAAAATCTTTTTTGGGGCAAGCATTAGTAACTCTTTTCCGCTTTTCTACTAATGAACTCGTTTTTGTTGTCTTGATTTGCAATGTTTTTGGATACCAGCTTTTTGTACTATAAGAATCATCGTTGCTACGCTCAGTTCAACTTTCAATTCTTTGATAGAACGTAGCGTAGCAGTTTTTTTTACCCTGAGCGAAGCCGAAGGGTCGCAATCCTTTTTTCTGCATCGCCAGCGGCAACAAAAGAGTAAAGTTGGTGTCTGTTTTTATGGATTGGTGTTATAATATTCGCTTCTGACAACAGTTATTGCATAAGTTACATCAGCCGGTTGAGTGCCAGGCGAAGGCGTTCTGAAACCAGCGAAGCGGTTTCAGAAACAAGCGGGTGGAGGCCTCTTACAATAAGAAGCCACCGGCTTGCACTGCAAATGATCGCACTAAAAGTTTATTTTACATGGCTGCGGGCCGCCCCCTAAGGTTTCTTGCGTCGCATACTGCAACAATTTGTTCCCGATCAGCTCTTTCTAGCCACTTCAAAATCTATAAATAAACTATTTGATTACTGGTGAGGCTGAAATAGAAGCCAGGAATTCGCGGATGGTCAAAAAAGCTGCTTCCTGCTTTGCGGCACCAGTGAGCCCGCCATGGCGGGCTCACTGGTGCTATAGAAAACCATTTGCCGGCAACCCAAAAACAAAAAGTTATCGCTGGTTTTCCGCTATTGCATTCACTATTTCTTCGTCTTGCATTTGCTGTGTCCAATTCTCCGGAAGTTCTAATCTTACCGTTTGAGCTCCCCCGGAGGGAGTACATACCACTGTAAACTTTCCTTCTTTATTTTCTGAAAGCGCCGCAGCTTTATCCGATAGTTTTTCCTGTAGGCCACTATACGCTTGCACACAGGTCCATTTTACATTTTCTTTGTCGGTTACTTCGCGTTGTATCATTAAATATGCTATTTGTCTTTATGCTTTCTGTTAGAGCGATATCTAATCCCGTAAATTTGTTTTCATTACGCTTTCATCACCCTTTAAATGAATGGGGACCGCTATCCGACGAATGTATGCATCCATTGTATTTTTCATCAGGCCAGAGATAGTCATAGGTCCTACGCCTCCCGGAACAGGTGATAGCGCCGAAGCTTTTTTCGCCACATTTACAAAATCCACATCGCCTTTAATGCGATAACCTTTAGGAGAAGTGGGGTCGTCGACACGGGTGATACCAACGTCTATAACAATGGCGCCTTCTTTAATCATGTCGGCCTTTATAAAATCGGGGATTCCTACTGCTGCTATAATAATGTCTGCCTGCTGAGTTATCTGGTGTAAGTCCTGCGAATACCTGTGAGCAAGTGTAACCGTGCAGTTTCCGTACAACAAATTGCTGCTGAGCAAAATACTCATAGGCCTGCCGACAATATTGCTGCGTCCAATTACCACTGCGTGCTTTCCTTTGGTTTGAAGATCATAATGTTCCATCAACAGCATTATTCCATAAGGTGTTGCAGGAATAAAGGTTTCTAATCCCTGTACCATCCGTCCAACATTCATCGGGTGAAATCCGTCAACATCTTTTTCGGGATGAATAGTATCGATAATTTTTCCTTCATTGATATGTTTGGGAAGGGGAAGTTGCACTAAAATGCCATCGATGGAGTCATCATTATTCAACTCGTCGATCCTTTGAAGCAGTTCATCTTCGCTTATCGAATCGTTGAAGCGGATAAGGGTAGAGGTAAAGCCGATCTCGCTGCACGATTTTACTTTGCTGGCTACATAAGTTTCGCTTGCACCGTTGTTGCCAATAAGTACGGCGGCAAGGTGCGGCGCCCTTTTCCCTTGCTCAATTAAATCCTGTGTTGCCTTTTTCAGATCATCCTTAACTGATTGCGAAGCAATTTTTCCATCGAGTAGTAACATGGGCGCAAAGGTATTGACGCTTTTTAAATTTAATGTCGATTGTTAAGAGTATTGTAATTAAAATTTTGCATTCATCAGTTCTTATGAGTATTTTTCTTTATAAACCATGCCGGTTTGCAATTTTTTATTCTAATAATATTTGTTCTTTTTTTGTTGCCCGCAAACGCGCAGGTAGTTAGGCAGCCATTATCAGTACGGTATGCCGGCCTTGGTGCATACAGTAAAAATTTTTCCGACATTTTTTCTGCAACTTCTAACCAGGCATCCCTGGCCCAATTAAAATCAGCTGGTTTTGGTGTATACGGCGAAAGACGATTTATGCTTGAAGAGTTAAACGGTTATTCTGCAGTTATAGCAGTGCCAACTTCTTCAGGCACCATTGGTTTCCAGGGAGATTATTTTGGTTCGGCAGCTTTTAATGAAAGCCAGTTAGGTTTTCTTTATGCAAGGAAAATTACGGCCCAGGTCGACATTGGCGTAAAGTTTAATTATCATACGGTTCGTATTGCAGGTTATGGAACTGCCTCAGCCATTAACTTCGAAGGCGGGGCAATATTTCATTTAACAGATAAACTACACACGGGTATTCATGTGTATAATCCTACCAGCAGTAAGTTGGGCAAAACCGGCAGCGAAAAACTCGCCTCCGTTTACCGCTTCGGTGTGGGTTATGAGGCTTCTGAAAAAGTTTTTCTCAGTACAGAAATCGTAAAGCAGGAAGATCAACAGGTAAGTGTAAATGCAGGGCTACAGTATAATCTTCACGAAAGGGTTTTTATCAGGACCGGCATTTCAACACTTGGCAATAATAGTTATGTTGGCATTGGTTTGCAACTTGGTTTTGCCAGAATTGATTTGAATACAGCTTATCATCCCCAGCTGGGTTTCACTCCTGGTCTTTTACTGTTGATCAATTTCAAGCAAGCTGAAAAAGAGTGAAAACAATTACATTAATATTATTAGCTATTCTGTTTTGTAATAGTACGTATGCGCAACAGGAAAACCTGGTGCAGCCCGGGAGTACTACCGAACAGCAACTGGAAAACCTTACCGAACAACAGGACGGCGAAACCGAAGATGACAGTTATTTACAAGTGTTAGACCAGTCTCGTAAAATGCCGCTTAACCTCAACTCAATCGAAGCAAATGATCTACGTGAAACGCGGCTGTTGACGGATTTGCAAATTACAAACCTCATTCGCTACCGGCAACTACTTGGTAATCTTATAAGTATTTATGAATTGCAATCTGTGCCTGGATGGGATGTGGAAACGATTCGGCGGGTATTACCATATATAAGGGTTGGAAGTTCAATCCCATTGTCTTCAGATATTGCCCAGCGACTTACTGAAGGTCAACATTCTATTCTGATAAGATTACAACAGGTACTTGAGAAAAGTAAAGCTTTTCTTCGTGCCGATAGCATAGGCAACCGGTACCCCGGCAGCCCCCAAAGGCTTTTCTTCAGGTATAAGTACGTGTACAGAAACTTATTGCAGTTCGGCATAACTGGCGATAAAGACGCCGGCGAACAGTTTTTTAAAGGCAGCCAAAAAAGTGGGTTCGACTTCTATTCGCTCCATTTGTTTGCAAGAAAGCTGGGGCCTGTAAAATTATTAGCAGTAGGTGATTTTACAGTTAACCTGGGACAGGGACTAATTCACTGGCAAAGCCTTGCTTTTAAAAAAAGTGCAGATATAACAGCCATCAAACGACAAGCGGATATTTTAAGACCGTATAACTCGGCAGGTGAATATAATTTTCAGCGGGGAGCAGGAATTACAGTAGGTGGAAAAAGCCTGGAAGCAACTGCTTTTGCTTCCATTCGTAAATTAGATGCAAGCTTTAATAATGATACTACTGTAACAAACGATGATTTTATTTCAACCATATTAAATACCGGCTATCATCGCACCATTACTGAAGTTGGAAAGAAAAATATGATTACCCAAACTTCTTATGGTGGAAATATATCTTTTAAAAAGAATAGTTTACATGTGGGGGTGAATGGTGTTGCATTCCAGTTTTCAATGCCGCTTGTTAGGAATATCAGGCCATATAATCAACATGCAATCCAGGGAAAAGACTGGCATAATTACTCGGCCGATTATAGTTTTAGCTTTCGCAGCGTTCATTTTTTCGGTGAAGCAGCAATGGATAAAACCAGGTCGAAAGCATTTGTAGGTGGTGTATTGGCAAGTATCGATCCTAAAGTGGATGCTTCATTAGTATATCGGAACATAGAAAAGAACTATCAAACCCTTTACGGCAATGCATTTACAGAAAGTACTTTTCCAACCAATGAGAACGGTTTGTTTACCGGCATTGCCATACGGCCGAAATCCTTTTTAAGAATTGATGCATATACTGATGTTTTCAGTTTTCCCTGGTTGCGTTACCGGGTTGATGCACCAACCAAAGGAGCAGAATACTTTGTACAACTTACTTATAAACCTAACAAACAGGTAGAAGTATATACGAGATATAGAAATGAAAGCAAAGCTATCAACCTCTCAGGGCTCGATCTTGCTACAAGGCCTGTATTTACAAGGCCCAGGCAAAACTGGCGGACACAGGTCTCCTATAATGTCAGCCGGGAAGTTACTTTACGAAACAGGGTAGAAGTAATTTGGTTTGATCTACATGAAAAGGACCGGAGCCAACAAGGTTTCCTGGCTTATTTTGATGCAAGGTATAAGCCTTTCGCTAAACCTGTTTCATTCAATGGACGCATGCAGTATTTTGAAACGGATGGGTTTGAAAGCCGGCTGTATGCTTTTGAAAGTGACGTCTTATATAGTTTTTCTATTCCTTTATTTATTGGTAAAGGGCTTCGCTATTATATTAATTGCAATTATGATTTAAGTAAGAAGATGACCGTTTGGTTTAGGTGGGCACAAACTATCTATGCAAATAAAACTTCGATTAGTAGCGGTATCGATGAAATTAACGGGAATAAAAAAAGCGAAATAAAATTCCAGCTGGTGTACGCTTTCTGAGTTTTTATGGGAGAAATCCTAATAGTGTACCTGTTATGCTCTACAAGTTTTCCATCTCATTGCTTCGGGTTCCATCCAGATTTTATTAGGGTTATTTTCAAACCTTCGTTCAACTTTAAGTTGGTGACGGGGTGGTTGTTGTTACGGCTTTAGGTATCCATAGAAAAAAGAATACACTACCATGCTGCTCAAGCCTGTGGGTCGCAGCTCAGAATGATCCCTCAACTTTTTATGAAACAGGCGTTCTGCCAATAATAGTGTAATGATCGACAGCGGATCCGACAAGGCTGCCTTTAAGTTAGGTTACACCAGGCGCGATGAACGTGTCGTTTTACCAAATAGTCGCATATTGAAAAATACCATAAACTTTGGTTCTACCTATAATATCACGTCTAAACTAACCGCGACTGCTTTAGCCAATTATTCTAAAGTAGATGGTAAATGCAGGTATGGTACCGGTTATAGCGGAGGTATTGTAAACCAGAACTTCCTTCAATGATACCAGACAAACGATTAAGTGGTTATGAAGTTGTGGCATTTGAAAAACCTCCGGTTCAACTAACCACAAAAGCAAAATAGCAATTTATAGTTGAACGGATATCGTCCGGCCACAATTTATAAACATACTGTTAGCATGTTCAAAGCTTATTGAATAATCTATAAGGCTACAACATCGGTGCCGATACCCTTAGCGATTTTTAGAAGTGTGCTTCAAAATGCTAGTCCCTTTCCTCCCATTACTTCCAGTACAGTCGCCTCAGGTTTCCCACCTAGTAAGTGATGTCGAAGCCGGGCGATAAATTGTTCGGCAGCGACGCTGCCTTCCTGTTCTCCGGTTATGTAGAAACTGAATTCTTACGTGCAGAAGCAAAAGAGCGTGGTATACAGTAGCCGGTACTGCAGAAGAGCATTATAATAATGCAATCAAAGCGTCAATAATGTATTGGGGCGCATCTGCTGCCGATGCAGACGCCTACCTTGCAAAACCTGAAGTAGCTTGCGCCACTGCTGCAGGCGCCTGGAAGCAAAAATTGGTTTTCAAAAATGGATTGCATTGTATAGCCGCCCATTCGAAGGCTGGACCGGGATCAGGAGGTTGAATTATCCTAAGTTATCACGTCCTGTTAATGCAATATCGGGTTATCCAAACCGCCTTGCCTTACCCGGCAACGAACAGCAATTAAACGGTACAAATTATACGTCAGCTGTCGCTAAATACGGGCGATAAAGTAGAATAAAAATTGTTCCGGGATAAACTTTAGCTAAAGAAATTTTATTAAAGCCACTTAGTTTTTTGGGTTGGTCTTTTTATTTATTAATTGCAGACCTTACAGGGTCTCATTATTTAACTGCGCCTGATATTGTCTGAATTATTCTTCAATTTATTTTCTTTGGTTTCCGGCTTAAGTGTTTCCAGGCAGCTTTTGTTGTGTCACTCACTTGTGCCGCCGTTTTACATGCAGCACGTTTGATTCAAAACCATCTTTCCTAACTCCTGCCTTTAACCCGGAAAACCGGGTAGAATATAGTTCTGGTGTTTGAGTGATACCTATTAATGTATACCACACTTTGTTTACCGTGATTAAGAATTGAGGGGCCGCCAATGAATTTTACTCCAGAGGATTTCAAGGATCGCCGTTGTATTGCTTAATTTCTTACTGCAATAACCGCGGAATAAAGTGTAGGCAGTACAAGTGAGTGACACAACGATGTTCAAAAAAGTTACGAAGTCAAGTACCAAAAATAATTCCACCCAACTCCTTCGTTAAGACCGTGGCAGGTGGAATAGTTTTAAAAAATTTCCGAAAGAATGCAGCAAAGGCTGTTTACCACTTGTCATTCAACCAAACCATTCATCATTTTTAAGAAAACTTTACTTTTTTTTAACAGGGACTTATATTTGCGCTTTAATTTTAAAAATACACACCGATGAGAAAAATTGTATCATTATTCACGTTGTTAATATTGGTTTCAATGTTAGCAATTGCTCAACAACGCCCAGTCACAGGGAGGGTTACCGACGACAGCGGCCAGCCCGTCAGTGGTGCCTCTATTGTGATCAGGGGAACAACTACAGGAACATCTGCGGATGCAAATGGAGATTTCAGCATTAATGCCAAAACTGGTGATGTTTTGTTGGTCTCTTCAACCAACTTTGCAGGCACAGAAATCAAAGTAGGTGCTCAAAATACGGTAGCCATTAGACTAAGCCGTGCCAATGCTATGATTAATGAAGTTGTTGTAACCGCATTAGGTATTAGACGGCAGGCTAAAGAATTAGGTTATGCTACTGCTCGGTTAAATAATACGCAATTAACACAGGCTAAAGCAGTAAACCTTCAAAATGGCCTCACAGGAAAAATGTCTGGAGTAAACATTACTACCGTTAATAGCGGTGTGTTTGAAGACGTTAGAATTAATTTACGTGGAATTAGGTCATTAACAGGTAATAACCAACCTTTATTAGTGGTAGATAACATTCCTACACCTCTTACTTTCATGGCAACGTTGAACCCAACAGATGTTCAGGAAGTTACTGTTTTAAAGGGGGCTTCTGCATCGGCACTTTATGGTCCCGATGGAGTTAACGGCGTTATTTTGGTGACCACCAGGAGAGGTTCGGCCGGTAAACCTTTTGTAACCGTTGGGCATACAGTTCAACTGGCGAGAGTCTCATTTATGCCTAAGCTGCAAAAAAGCTTTGGCGGTGGTACAAGTGAAGATGCGCTGGGAAGGCCTTTGTACGATCCTATTGAAAACCAGCAGTTCGGTCCGGAATTTAACGGTGAGTTAGTTCCATTAGGTCCGGAGTTGGAAGGTGGAGATCAGCAAAAAGTACCTTATAGCCCGAATAACGACAGAAAGAAATTTTGGAATAATGGTTTGACAATGCAAACCGATGTTTCTTTTGGCGGGGAAGGTTTCTATGTTTCTGCCCAAAATGCTGAGATTCAGGGTTTGATGCCAAAGGACAAAAATCGCCGGACTTCCTTAAGGTTCAACGGTTCTAAAGAATATGGAAAGTTAAAAGTAACAGCTAATTTAAACTATATTCAAACGAATTTTAATATAGTGAATGACGCAGCTTATTCGGCAAGGTTTCCTGGTAGTTATAATGGCAGTGTTTATTTTACAGTTCTCAATACTCCTGCTCATGTTCCTTTAACCAGTTACAAGTATCCTACTACTAACAAATATGCAGAATTCTCTAATTATTACAATGAATATTTTGTGAATCCTTATTGGGTAATTGAAAACCACAGGATAAAGGGCAGAGGCGATAATCTCTTAGGGAATGTTGAGGTAAATTACGGTTTCACTGATTGGCTAAATGCGACTTATCGTGTTGGAGCTTCTGCTAATTTCAACTCTGCAAAAAGCGAAAATGGTCCTGTAGTTACTTCTGACTTTGCACAGACTACCAGGGGTCAACAATTTGATCCTCAACCTGGTTTCGTAACTGATGGCCAAAATAACACCAGTAGGGTTACGCATGAATTCTTTTTAAACGGAAGGAGAGAAATAAGTGATTTTAGGATCAATTATGTATTAGGTACCAGGTACAGGCAGAATGATAGTAAGAGTATAAGTGTTGCCGGTAACAATTTACTTGTTCCAGGTATATACAATCCATCTGTAAGGTTGGGAGAAGCTGTGGCTGCAGAAGTAAACTTTAGAAACCGGCTTCTTTCAGTGTTTGGCCAGCTTAGTTTAAATTACAAGGGCTGGGCTAACCTTGAATTTTCAGGCGCTAACGATTGGGATAGTCGCCTAAATATAAACAGAAATTCATATTTCTATCCGAGCGCAAGCGCGTCTGTTTTACTTACCGATGCAATTTCATCTTTAAAAGGAAACCGCCTGCTCTCTTATGCAAAAGTGAGAGCATCTATTTCAAGGTCTGCAAATGTGAATTTAGGAAACTACCAGTTGCAACCGATATACACAACCACCGGTGGATTTCCATATGGAAACTTAGGTGGATTTAGCGCTGGGAATGCATTTACAGATCCGTTTATACAACCTGAATTCGTTAACTCAAGAGAGTTGGGTCTTGAACTCGGCTTCCTGAGAAACAGAATCAATTTAGATGCTACTTATTTTTTCCAGAAAAATACCAACCAAATCCTACAGGTTCAACAGTCCGCAGCTACAGGTTATACAACCTATGTTGCTAATGCTGCTGATTTTAACAACTATGGTGTAGAATTAGATTTAAATCTTACACCATTAGTGAGAATTGGACAAGGCAGAATTAATTTTGGGATTAACGCAACATTTAATAATAATAAAATTACTTCCCTGTTTCCAGGCATTAACGAACTGGCTATTGGAGGTGTAAACGAGTTTACCCAAAGTTCAGCCAGCGCCCCTGATGTATATAACTATGCGATTGTAGGTCAGCCTGCATTTGTTTTTAAATTAAGCGATTATAAAAGGGATGGACAAGGCCGAGTAATAGTAGACAAGTCTACAGGTTATCCTTCATTGCAAGATAGCCTCGTTACCCGCGGCAGATCGTTACCGTTATGGATCGTTGGTTTAAACCCTTCATTTTCTATAAAAGGTTTCACAATTGCTATGACCTGGGATTACAGAGGCGGACATCATGCTTATCATGGTATAGGAAACGATATGGATTTTACCGGTATTTCTGCACGTAGCGCACAGTTCGGAAGGCAGAGATTTGTTTTCCCTAACTCAGTTTACGAAGATGCTCCAGGTTCAGGAAAATATGTAGAAAACACCAACATCCAGGTTGCCAGTGGTGGAAGAAATTTCTTTGCTACGGGAACAACCAATACGTCTGTTGGTACGAATTACTTTACCAGCGCTGCTTTTTGGAAATTAAGGGAGCTGGCCATTTCCTATGAATTGCCGTTCAGTTGGGTTGGCGGAACACAGGTGATCAAGAGGTTTGTTGTTAGCGCAGTTGGTAGAAATCTATTCACTTTTTTACCTAAATCAAATCAGTGGACAGATCCCGAATTCAATTACACATCTGCGGGTAACACCTTCGGAATTAACAACGTATTCTCAACTCCTCCAGCCAGAATTTTTGGTGGTTCTGTAGTTTTGACATTTTAAAAACATAAAGATTAACATGAAAAACAATATAAAGAACGTTGTCTTTTTTGCATTACTCCTTTCTTCAGGGCTGGCGGGATGTAAAAAACAATTGGATATAAATGAAAATCCAAATCAGCCTACTGCTTCGATTATTACACCTGAGCTTATACTTCCAAATGCATTACATGGAGTTGGTGTTCAAACTGCTAATGGTTATGGATGGTTAGCAAATTGGATGGGCTATTGGTCTGCATCAGGTTCATTTAACCCAAGTACAGAGGAATCGAGTTATAATATTACAAATACTTTCCAGGAAGTAAAATGGGCAGGTATTTATAATGTTTTATTTGATCTTCACCAGGTGGAGGAAAAATCCAGGGCAAACAATCAACCTTTTTTTAGGGGTGCAGCAATGATAATGAAGGCTCACCTTTTCCAAAATCTTGTTGACATTTATGGTAACGTCCCATATTCGCAGGCATTCCGACCTACTGAATTTCCTACCCCTGCTTATGATAAAGCGCAAGACATCTACGCCAACCTTCAGCTTAAACTTGATACTGCTATTACACTATTGAAGGCGGCGCCGGTTACGAGTTTAATAAAATCAGCTGACATTGTAAATGGTGGAAACAACACTTTATGGATAAAGCTGGCAAATACAATTAAACTGCGGTTGCTAGTCAGGCAGTCCGAAATCACGCCAAACCCGACAGCAGAATTAGCGAAAATTAAGGCGAATGGCGGTGTTATTCAGTCTGGAGAGTCTGCCGATGTAAACCCTGGTTATCAGAATGATGTGGGTAAACAAAGCCCTTTTTATGGCGCGTATGGCTTGTTGCCCTCGGGTACTGAGGCTAATACCTTCTATAGAGCAAATGCATATAGTGTTACTCTACTAAAACAAAGTAATGACCCGAGGTTAGGCTACTTTTTTAAACCTGCGAAATCTCCTACTAATGCTAACAACCCTTTTGTAGGAACAGTTTATGGTTCCGAGCCTAATACTGCTTTTGGTGGAGACCAGACTTCTAATATTGGTGAAGGATTGGTTAGATCATTTAATCAAGCACAATGGATAGTTACTTCAGTAGAAAGCATGTTTCTACAGGCAGAAGCAGTGGCCAGGGGATGGGATATTGGCGGTCCTTATGCCGGTAATGTTAAAGGTGCGTATGAAGGTGCAGTTACAGAATCGTTTTTATGGCTTGGAGCAAAATACCCGCCCATCCGCAATGTGGCTAATACTCTAGATTCTGTGGTATTTACCCCGGCACAATCTGCTGTAATGTTTTTACAACATCCTTCTGCTACCTGGGATAACGCCGGAGCGACTCAAACTGAAAGGGTTAATTTTATCGTAAGACAAAAGTACATCGCTTTAATTGGTATTAATCCATTAGAAGCATGGAATGACTACAGAAGACTTGGAGTGCCATCTGACGTACCTCTTTCAGTAAATACTGCCAGAGGCTCCAGGACAATTCCTGTAAGGTTATACTATCCTTCACAAGAGTTAGCCGTTAATGCAGCAAGTGTTGCAGCACAAGGTTCTGTTACAACCCAGTCTAAATTATTCTGGGATAAATAAATAAACTGTTCAAACTGATAATATGGAAAAGATATTAAGATTTTTAGTTGGGTCATCAGCTTTTGCTTTAGTAACACTAATCAGTACCGGCTGTTTAAAAGACAAATTGGTAGACGAAGGCCTTACGGTTCCCCCTATTTATGCGTCTCCCAAAATGGTCGAGATTATGGGAACAGTGGATGCTACTACGTCTTACCAAAGTTCAAGGGTTGTTGCCTTTGATATTGGTACTGCGAAAGTTTCCCAACCACTGGTAACCATCCGACTAGCTTCAGCTGAACCTGCAGATAAAGAAATCCAGGTGCAGCTTGAATACATGCATTCATTAATTCAGGCGTACAATGATACTAATGGTACACACTATGATACGCTTCCGGCAAGTATTTATACTTTGTCTTCGAACAATTTGACGGTGACTATACCCGCTGGAAGCAGGGAGGGAACTATGAGCATTTCTCTTGTTCCACAGGACTTGATAGGTGGAGAATTTGCATTAGGTTTTAGAGTTAAAAGTGTATCTGATCCTGATATTAAGGTGAGTGGTAATTTTAATAACGTGTTTGCAATTGTAACAGTTAAAAATATATATGATGGTGTGTACACTATTAATGGAACAATGGTAGACCAGACGAATGCAGCCATCACGGGACGTTATCCTGAAGAGGTTCATTTAGTAACAACCGGAGCAAATAGTGTTGCGATGTTCTATCCCGTTTATCACGATTATTACCACCCCATAAGCAGTGCTGGTTCATTAAGTGTTTATGGAGCCTATTCCCCGGAATTTAATTTTGATCCAACTGGAAGCGGCACTGTAACAAGTGTTGTAAATTATTACGGACAGCCTGCATCTAATGGCCGTTCTGCCGCTATTGATCCTTCTGGAACCAATAAATGGAATCCGGCGACTAAGGAAATGAAAGTAAGGTATTTTTTATTGCAACCAGGTTCTACTATACGTACAAGATTTGATGAAACTTTCACTTATGTAGGCCCCCGGTAAGCGTGAATGGCTAATGTCACATATTTTAAATAGTAAGAGGCTGTTCCTTAAAAGGACAGCCTCTTACTATTTAAAATCTTTTATAAACCCGACCTAAGTACCTTTTCCAAATCAGGTTAATAATCGTTTCAAATATTATTTCTCCATGTTTTTTTTAGAAGTCCGTCAACTCAACCTCTTTTCTTTCATTTAGGCTTACTTTTGGCGTAAAAATATTTTTAGATGGCAGATCAACAACCCAACAACCAGTTAAACATAGAAATAAGTGAAGAAGTGGCTGAAGGTACTTATGCAAATCTTGCAATCATTACCCATAGCCACGCAGAATTTGTAATAGATTTCGTAAGTGTTATGCCAGGTACTCCTAAAAGCAAAGTAAAAAGTAGGATTATCTTCACGCCGATGCATGCAAAAAGATTCCTAAAAGCCCTTGAAGATAATGTAAACCGTTATGAAGCTGCAAACGGAACCATCCAGGATTTAGAGCAAGTTGAAATTCCGTTGAATTTTGGAGGGCCTACCGCTCAAGCATGATGTTTTGAAGCTAGTTAGGGGGGCGAACAATCCGTAAACCGGTTATTTAGAATACCGTTGCAAAAAGGAAGATAGTTTTATAACATCATCCTTTTTATTAAAGTCGATCGCATTTTCTTTTAAATAACTTTCAATTTCTGTATAGTTAGCAGAAAACATTTTATACAAATTCTTTTTGTTAAGTTCAAGAAATTTACTGAACCGATCTCCTAAATAGTATTTCCGCTCTTTTGTAAAAACCATTTCCTCACTCATCGAAAGAAGACTTCTCTGGTTATTTATTGAGACACTACTATATGATCTTGTTGAACTTCTTGTAGTCGGTTGATTATATGCGCCGATTTTCTTTTTATCAGCAAGGGTTAATTTTTCAATAACGCCTAATTTTACTGCGTCATTTGCGGTAACCAATTGTATGAAGCCCTTGCTATAAAAAAATGAGTCTTTTCCGACGGTAATATATTTAATGTTATTTTCATCTGCTAAGCTAAGGGTATCGCCTTTTTGGTCAATAAATTGAATCTCTCCTAAGAGTAAATTATAATTAAGTAAGGCGTTTGAAACTTCTCTATTTTTAAAATATACACCGCCGTAGACAAAATTAGGATGTTTGAAAATTATAGTGTCTGCCAGTATCGAACTTATACTTTCGCCCGCCGGCACAGTAAATTTGAGCGTTTCCTGAGCCGTAGTATCATTGGCAAATAGACAACCATTTGCTAAGATTAAGTATAAAAATTTCATAGCCTTAAATGTTTTATAAGTTACTTTTATTTTTTTGGTTTAATCACTGTTGCCCGGTAAAAGTTGTCACAACATCCCTTCATCCGCGAAGCTATAATAGCCTTCTTCACTTACTATAATGTGGTCCATTACCTTAATGTCGAAATAGCTCGCAGCTTCTTTTATTTTACCGGTTAGTTCCTCGTCTTGCCTGCTTGGTTTAAGATTTCCACTCGGATGATTATGGCACAATACCATGCTTACTGCATCATGTTCTAGTGCTTTTTTTAAAATTATTCTCGGATCCGCTACTGTACCGGTTATTCCTCCTTCGCTTATTATTTCAAAGTGATTTATTTTGTTGGCTCGGTTTAAAAAAACGACCGCAAAAACTTCTCGTTTCTTATATTGTAGCTGCGCCTGTAAATAGCTGGCAACGTCTTTACTCGATTGAATAACTTCCTTCTTATTCTCAGCCATATTTCTTCTGATACCTAGTTCAAGAGCCGCTGCTATTGTGATCGCCCTTGCCGGCCCCAACCCTTTTATTTTTAGATTTACCATATCTTTTACCGATAATTTTGCCATTCTCTGCAGGTTATTTTCCACTGCTGCCAGTAAGTCTTTAGCCAGGTCTACAGCACTTTTTTCTTGCGTTCCACTATTAATGAGTATAGCCAAAAGTTCAGAATTGCTAAGGCTTTCTGCACCTTTCATTGCCAGTTTTTCTCTCGGCCTGTCGTCAACCGCCCAATTCTTGATGCTTTGATTATTCATTTTAAATATTTTATCGTTACTGAAATTAAAACTTTCTATCGCTAATCTCTATCTTCGCCGCACATTTCTGGTTATGAACCCCTCAATAAAGATATTTTCAGGTACAGGTACGCAAGGAGTTTCCAATAAAATAGCAGAGCGATTTGGTGCTGCCTTAGGTAAGATCAATATTCAGAAGTTTAGTGATGGCGAAATTCAGCCGGTGTATATGGAAAGTATTCGTGGCGACTATGTTTTTCTAATTCAAAGCACTAATTCGCCCTCCGACAACCTCATGGAACTGTTACTCATGATTGATGCAGCACGCCGTGCAAGTGCTTATAAGATTGTTGTAGTAATGCCGTACTATGGCTATGCAAGGCAAGACAGGAAAGACAAGCCGAGAGTGGCTATCGGTTCTAAGCTTATCGCGAACCTTTTGGTTGCAGCAGGTGCACATCGTATTATTACCATGGACTTACACGCACCCCAGATCCAGGGTTACTTCGACATACCCGTGGACCACCTCGACAGTTCAGCCATTTTTATTCCATATATAGAAAAACTTAAACTGAAAAACCTTACCTTTGCCGCCCCCGACGTGGGAAGTACCAATCGTGTTCGTGAAATTGCCAGTTATTTTAACACAGAAATGGTCATTTGCGACAAACATCGCAAAAGGGCCAACGAGATTGCGAGCATGGTAGTAATAGGTGATGTAACCGGCAGGGATATAGTTCTTATAGATGATATTTGTGATACGGGAGGGACATTGGCTAAAGCGGCGGGACTACTTATGGATAAAGGTGCAAAAAGTGTTAGAGCTTTGTGTACTCATCCGGTTCTGAGCGGAAAAGCTTATGAAAATATTGAAAATAGTGTCCTTGATGAATTAGTTGTTTGCGATACGATACCCCTAAAAAGGGAAAGTTCTAAAATTAAATGCCTTTCGGTGGCCGACCTCTTTGCAATAGCCATTCGTAATGCATATGAAAACAGGAGTATCACAAGTTTATTTATTCATTCTCAACTAAAAGCAAAAAGAGAAGAAAGACAATAGCAATTATTTAAACAATCATAAAAATGAAGACAATTACAATCGAAGGACAACTGAGGACCGAAATGGGCAAAAAAGCCACCCGCCAGCTTCGCTCTCAGGAATTAGTGCCTGGTGTAATTTACGGGGGTGCTCGGGAAGTAAATTTTGCTGCTCCTGCAAAGGCTTTCAAGCCAATCGTTTACACCAGTGAATTTATGCAGGCGGAAATTAAAATCGAAGGCCAAACTTACGTGTGCATTTTAAAGGACCTTCAGTTCGAAAAAGTGACTGATGAGCTTTTGCACCTCGACTTTTTAGAGTTGGTAGGTGACAAAAAAGTGGTAGCGACCCTTCCTCTGCATCTTACAGGCGTTCCGGCCGGCGTAAAAGCTGGAGGTAAATTGGTAACTAAAATGAAATCTGTAAAGGTTAAGGCATTACCAAATGATCTGCGCGAAGCAATTTATGTAGACATCACTAATCTTGAACTTAATGGTAACGTGAGAATAGAAGATGTCAAGGTGGAGAACATGGAAATTTTAAACAGTCCAAGAATTCCAATTGCGTCGGTTGTCTTAACCCGCCAGTTGAAACAGGAAGAAAACAAAGACGAAAAGAAAAAATAATTACTTCTTTTTATTCAGAGCCCGGTCGCCATCGACCGGGTTTTTTTGTGCCGTCCTCGCCTTGGACAGTTAATTTTAATACATATATGACTTCTTTAAGTGCATTTTGCAACCCGATCGTTTTTTTCTAATTCAGGTTACAGTTTCTTTAATTCCACATTCCAAAAATGCTTTTTGAAGACTGGTTTTTCAATTAAACGAATTCTCCTGTTAAACCTGATTTCATAAGTAATTTTAGGGTTTTTTATTATTTCAAAATAGAAATAGTACTTTTCCCAAGTATTTTTGCTAATGGGTAAATTCTTGATCATCGGCCTGGGCAATATTGGAAGTGAGTATTCTAATACGAGACATAATATCGGCTTTGACGTTCTTGATGCGTTTGTTTCCAAACATGGCGGTTCTTTCAAAACCGAGAGATTAGCAGAAGTAGCAGAAGTAAAATTTAAAGGAAGGGTGTTGGTGTGCATTAAACCAACTACCTATATGAACCTTAGCGGACGGGCGTTTAAATATTATTTCGATAAAGAAAAGGTAGAACTTAGCAATACGCTAACGATTGTTGACGATCTCGCCTTGCCACTTTCTAAATTGCGTCTCAGGGGAAGCGGTAGCCACGCCGGTCATAACGGCTTAAAGGATATACAGGCTGTTTTAGGGACGGACTGTTATCCCAAGCTGCGCTTCGGTATAGGAAATAATTATCCTAAAGGTTTACAGGTAGAATTTGTTCTGGGTAAATGGAGTAAAGAAGAGTTACCAGTTGTGCAGGCTAAAATCGAAAAGAGTATTGAAGCGATCGAAAACCTCGTTTTTATTGGGCTTGAGAGAACAATGAATACAATAAATACGTGGCAGGTTTCATAATAATTTTAATTCTTGCATAATAATTTAAAATTCTTACGTTATATATGGGTATAAAATATTATGGTAGTAATCGAACTGCAGGCTCACCTCAAAATTTTACCGGTTGCTTCTTTATTATTTTAGAAAAACAATAATCTATGAAAATCTTTTGTGTAGGAAGGAATTATGTTGAACATGCCAGGGAGCTTGGAAATGAGGTGCCTGATGAGCCGGTGATTTTTATGAAGCCTAAGAGTGCCCTGTTGCAGTCTCATACTCCGTTTTACTACCCTGAATTCAGTAACGAACTGCATTACGAAGCGGAGCTTGTTTTGAGGGTTAGCAAAAATGGTAAGTATATTAATGAGAGACAGGCGTCTAAGTATTATAATGCTATCACGGTAGGTATAGATTTTACGGCCCGCGATATACAGGCAGAACTTAAAAAGAAAGGTTTGCCTTGGGAGAAGGCCAAGGCGTGGGATAATTCAGCAGTTGCGGGAATATGGAAGGATACTACACCAGAAATGTTGAAAAAGCCCATTAATTTCTCGTTCCTAAAAAATGGTGAATTGGTGCAAACAGGAATAACCAGCGACATGCTTTTTTCATTTGACCAGATCTTATCGCATATTTCCAATTACTTTTCTATAAATATTGGCGACCTTATCTATACTGGAACTCCGGCAGGAGTAGGTGAATGCGTAGTTGGCGATATTTTAGAAGGCTTCCTCGAGAAGGAGAAAATGTTCGAATTAGAAGTTAAGTAAGCTTAGAACGATATTTTTCTACTCCGCAAAGAAAATAGTCTCCTTTTTTATTACTGGTTATAACTCTTTTTTTATCAAACGAGAAAACGTAAAGGCTGTTGCAGGCTTTTACGTTTTTTGTTAGCCGGCTTGATGCATCAGTCACTTGTACCCAAACTCTTTATTCAGCTTTCATCCCAACAACCAACTAAGCTATTGTTCGAAGATGCAATGACATAAGTACTTGTAAGAATAAAGTTAATTGTTACAGAAAATTATGGATCAGTACCTTGCAATTCCTCACTAATATTTCTTGAGATTAAATAATAAGTGCAATTTTACGGCATGAAAATACCCCTCGACATTTTACTTATTGAGGACGATATTGATGATGTTGACTTATTAAAAGATGCATTAAACGAAAACAAAGTTGATTACCGGATGCAGGTAATAATGGAAGGAGATAAAGCGTTTCCCTATCTTCAGACAATTGAAACTTTACCGGAAATTATTGTTATGGATCTCAATCTTCCTAAAACAGACGGTAAAGAAATTCTGCTTGAAATAAAGTCTTCTTCACGTCTTAAAGCAATTCCTATTGTAGTCTTAACTACTTCATCTTCAAAAGAAGATATTGATTATTGCACTAAAATGGGCATTAGTGGATTTATTACCAAACCGGCTACGATCGATGGCTGGAACAACGCAATCAATTCAATAACGAATGTTGTCGGCCGTTCAGACGACTGAGTTGTAATTGAGAATTCCAGCTGGACAATTAGCTCGAATCATCGTTTACAAATAAACTTTCCGGTCTTTACAAATTTCAACTTTAATAAAAATCTGGTTATTCCCGGTAGTTACGTTGTTACAGTGGGGCATCGCATAATAATTCTGCTTTAGCCTCTTTTGCCGCGAATTTCATTTTTCAATATGAGAAGGGGAATTATTTTGAAATAAACTCTATTTTGATTGCCTTAAAAGTTCCAAAAGCTGTTGGTCGCTCAATAAATACGACAAATCCTCTTTTGGTATATTCTTCGAACTGTTCGGGCCTAATAAAGGTCTCGGTCGTTTTTGTTTTTTTGGTATTCATGATTTCCCGATTTTAATGCAATAGCGTTGAAACATATAATTATAATATTTATAAAACCAACTGCGTGCCAAAAAAGACTAAGCAAAGGTGAAGAAACTATTGAACCTGTGCTGTAAATCAAATTTGTACTGCTTCTTCAGTCAATGATTTTCCTGGTTCGCTACGCGGCAGAAATGTCGTCTAAATAAGTTCCAATTGTAAGCACAATTAACAGTAAAATATTAAACTTTATTAACTTAGTTCAAACGGTAAAAACGGAAAACTCTACGAACAGGAAGTAAGGCATATTTTGCAAATACAAGCGACGACGCAGTGACCATCGTATTTAAACCGTAGAATATCCGTTCTGCTAAATAGAGTGATTTAAACCTACCCCAAAGATTTATACATGTCCTAGATTCCGTTTAAATCAAACCGATGTCGTTTTGTGAAGACAGGTGAATTTGTTTTTGAACCTCCGCTGTAAGGACAGGATTGGAGTATGATGAGTATCCATAAGTACACCCGCAGAAGGGATAAAGCAGATCAAACCCCTTCTTTACATGAATTGCTGGTTTTTACAAACAAAGAACTTCCTTTTAGGAAATTCTTTCGCAGTTGTTGTAATTGCCCTCGTGATAAAACAGAAGAAAGTAGTTATATAAGTACAAGGGAATGACATCAGCAAAAGGGATTCATTCCGGACAACGATGTTGAATAAAAGTAGGCTGCTTGCGCACAAAAGAAATAATAATACGCACGAATAGAATGCGCAACAAATAACATCCTTCATAAGCGACTGGTTTAAAATTGCAGTGCTTAAACAGAAGACAGTAAAAACAGGAACGGTAGTTTACTGAGCAGTATGATAATAAATATCAAGCCTACGGGTTACAATATCCTTGTGTTCAAAAACTATCTTTTTCCCCTCTTTTGATTTTATTTTCAGATAGTCGCCGTCGTGCACGCTCAGGCCTCTTTTCCAGTAATATATTTTCGGGTTCTTGATCCCATAAAAAAAATTCTGTTGCGGAGTGGAAAAAATTGTATAGACTTTTGCACTATCAAACACAACATCAGAGCCTGTTCCTCTCCCTTTTATTGTTACTGTTTCGTTGCCGTTTACTATTGTTCTTATGCTATCGCAGGTTAAATATTTGCCTATAAGAGGATCTATGTCAATTACGGGATCTTCTTTCCTGCAGGCCAAAAAGAAAGACAACAAAAACACCATTATCAGTAAACGCATAAGAATATTTTTCTCTTTTGTTCTTCGGGTCTAAATTACACCATTATTTTTTAAGCTTTTCTAATATAAACGGTCGAATATGAGCGAGGGTCGAGTTGAACTCCTTTTTTTTATTCTTTTTTTAACTTTAATTACAACCTCTATTCGGGCTCAAAATGTAAAACCAGACAATTTTAATAAGCAGTTTAGTTATAGTATAGATAATGATGCTTTTGCTTTTCGCGGAACAGACGGATATTATACCAACGGAATTCTATTAAACTATTCACTTCTGGGTAAGAGGAACAGAGCGGGTATAATTAAGACAATTTATAATTACGAGTTGTCGCAGAAAATATTTACCCCCGGCATAAGGGAAGTGTATGTTGTGAACGAACTTGATCGCCCCATTACCGGGTATCTCTATGGGGGATTTTCAATATCGCAATTTACAAAAAACAACAGGTACCTTAAGTTAGGAGGTACTATCGGAACAATTGGGCCCGCGTCGCTAGGACAAAAGCTTTTGGATGCTGTCCATCCCTTACTTAAAATAAACAGTGATTTTTGGGATTGGATGTTCGCATACGGATTAAAAAATGAAGTTGGGATTAATGCACAGGGTAGCTACGGTTTTTCACTCATTAAAAACAGCACCGCAGATTATTTTCAAATTACGCCAGTTTCCAATGCGAGCCTTGGAACTATTTATACCAACATAAGCCAGTCTGTTCTGCTTCAATTCGGAAAACAAAATTCGATGTCGGAAAGTAGTTTCTGGAACACGAGATTGCAAAGTAGTGAAAGTAGGGCGCCTCGTTACAAAACGGAGTTATTTGGTTATCTACAGCCAGAACTAACGTACCAGGTATACAACGCCACTGTGCAAGGCGGACTTTTAAGAGCGGATAAAGGACGATTGGTTTCAAAAAGTGCACCTTTGGTATTTTCGTCAAGAGCAGGAATCATGTATTCTACTCCAAGACTTTCCGGTGGTTTTCATATTACTTTTCAAACCCGGGAAACCAAGTTACAGGAGACCTATCATATATTCGGTGGCTTCCACGCTTCCTACCGGTTTAAATAATAGAACCGTCTTCCACTATAATAGCATTGCCTGAATAATTAAAGTGGATAAGAATATGATAAACTTGTTACCTGCATCATTACTTGCTGCATGCCTAATTGTACAGCCAATATTCACGTTGTTGAAGTTGAAATCTCATCTTGCTGATTTTTATGCGCCTTTCACCTAATCAGGTATTGCGAGTTATTGTTTCTGGTTTACTAAAATCGGCGTGTGGCAGGCTGTCTGCTTTTATGCCTTCCGGCTTATTAATTTATCTATTTGTATAGTTACGGATTTTTATGTAATTTTTCATCTAATCTTGGTGAAACACAAACAGTTATGGAAGATAAAAAACGTTGTTTTGTTGTGATGGGTTTTGGAATAAAAACAGACCTTGCGACAGGTCGTAAATTAAACCTGAACATGTCTTACGAAGCATTGATAAAACCTGTGATAGAGAGTAAAGGAATGATTTGCGTACGGGCAGATGAAATTCCAAATTCGGGAAGTATAGATGTGCCGATGTATAAGGAATTGTACAAAGCTGATATAGTTGTTGCTGATCTTTCTACCGCGAACGCCAACGCATTTTACGAGTTAGGCGTTCGCTACGCTCTACGTCCCAGAAGTACAATCGTGATGTCGGAAGACCAATTGTGCCTTCCATTTGATGTCAACCACATAAAAATTAATAAATACAAACATTCGGGTGAAAGTCTCGACTATTTCGAAGTTTTGCGTTTTCAAAAGCAATTGGGAGCAACGCTCGATGCAATTCTAACCGATGAAACTCCTGATAGCCCGGTATATACTTTTTTAAATGATCTAATTCCCCCTGCTCTCAAAGATAAGGCGGAAGCTGTTGCTACAGAGGTGAATGAAGCTATATCAAACTCTCCTGCTAAAAACGGTGACCATGATGAAGACGTAGAACGCCAAACTTTGTCTCTGATCGTAAAACAGGGCGAGGAGGCAATAAAAAACAAGAACTATTCCCGTGCAAAAGGGCTCTTTAATTCTGCCATCCTTCTTTCGAACTGCAACAACCAGCAAGCCATTACGTCTAATTTCTCCTATTTATACCAGCGGCTTGCCCTTGCTACTTATAAAGATGAAACAGCCGATAAAAAAACAGCATTAATAGAAGCAAATGCATTATTGGAAAAACTCGACCTGATGCATACGAACGATTCTGAAACGGTTATGTTGGCGGGAGCAATCGAGAAAAAACTGTTCGAGATTGGTGAAGGGGAAAATCATCTTGAAGACGCAATATTACTTTTTCAACGCGGATTTTACCTGTTGAACAATCGATATAACGGAATTAACCTCGCTTATCTTTTGAACTGCCGCGCTGCCAGTTTTCTCGACAAAACGAAAGAAGAGAAAATAGCAGATATGGTATGGGCAAACCGGATCAGGAAAGATGTTCTCGCCATGTGCGAAAAAGATTGGAAAGCGGTGATCGATCGTGAAGCGAAAAATGCCAAGAAGGATGCAGTGATGGATGCTGAAGTACTTAAAAATCAGCAAATGGTGGAGGACGAGCAGAAGTTCTGGACCCTGGTAAATAAGGCGGAAGCATATTTCGGCCTTGGCAATATGGAGGAATACCAAAACGCCTTAGAACAGGCAAAGGGTATCGGAAATGCTGTAGGCATGCAGGAAGCACTAACGAACCAGGTAGATGCTTTACGGGTAATTTTGGAGAAGTATGGCAATCTTTTGAACCCTGAATGGAAAGGGCAATAGAACAGCTGTTTACAGTTTCAGTTTCCCGCTGCGCTTCTTCAACTGCAATTAGCTACTTTATCTACTGAAAAGCTGAACTTTCCACGAAATTTCTGAAAGTCCGTTTGTTTTAACTTTAGAATGATCGAACATTTTTTGACTAACCTATCTTGTTAACGTCTAAAACAACTACCTTACTTCCCCTGTCTTTTGCCTCTTTTACCATGTGTTCAGTTCCGCCAACGTTGTCTCCTCCCTTTCCATCCCACAAAGCAATTAATGTCATTTGCATGCCACCACAATCGAGTGCGCTATTCAACATCCATAAATTATTGCGTTCCCAGATTGAATAATTCTCTTTTCTCTGCAACCATTTATTGAGCTCTTTATTTTGTGATAAATAGCGTTTGCGAAGTTTATTAAACAGTTTGTCGAATCGTTCTATCCACTCAACACCACCAAACTCCACTGACTCCTGGATAAACTTTTCCCTTGGAAGTGCCAGGAACAGTTCTGTTTCGATCCCTAATTCAGCACATACTTCGTGAAACAAAATGTCGCCGCCACACGCTCCCCCCGAAATTCCTTTTAATTTTCGGTTTGTTTTTTCTTTTTCTTTTTCCACGGCTTCCTTTATGGCTGCCTTAACCGGGGCCTCTTTCAAAGCCGGAAACCGCGGCTCTTTCCTGTCTTTTTGGTCAATCATGTGACCGGTGAACAGGAGGTAATGTGTTTTACCTTCATCAGTTTTTTCCGGTAACTGGAATTCTGCAAGTGCAGCATTTATATTTTCTGTCAATACTCCCAATTCTTTATAAATTTCCAATTGCCTTTTGGTAGAATCGAAGTTTTGTTCGTCTGCGGCGAGCAGTACATCCCGGTATAAATTAGCTACACGTGATGGCTTTTTCGAAATCAGGCAGTTCAGGTCGGCTTCTGTAATAGTTACCCACGGATCGTTTTTTCCTTCGCGTTGTAATCTTTTCTTTTCTGCTTCAACCGAGGTTTGCACCACCGTCGACAACTTTTGTTGCTTGTCTTTATACTTTTTTAGTTCTGATAAAGCTTCGTCATCTGTATCAAATTCTTCCAGCCAATCATCGGGAAGGCTATCTGCAAGGCTAATAAGCACCGTAAGTAATCCAAGGGCATTAACGCCTGAATAGAAATGGTTTAAGTCTTCATGATAGGCGCGTTCATAATCCTGGTAAGCTTCAACAAGGAATTTGGACTGTAAAGCAGTTTTCCTGGTTTTATCGGCGGGTACGCACCTCCAGTTGTCTATCCACCTGAATTTGGTGTTGCGGGCTTTTAATGAATAAACTTCGGCGCGTTTCCACTTATCAAGCTTTGTATAATTTTCAAGCATCCGACTAATTGCGATGTCCGATTTTGCCAGCAGTTCCTTACCTGATGTTGCATCCAACTTCATTTCACCTTCTGCAAGTCGCTGGTATATAGTGGCAAGGCGGTCGTTCGCTTCAAGATCGTTTGGATAAATATCCCGAATCTTTTCCCAGGTAATTCGCGCTACTTCATACGCTTTCAGGCTGTGCTGCGCATTTCCTACAACACGCAAGGCAGGTATGATCCACGGAAATCCTTCTGCCTCTGCAGCTAACAAAGCTAACATTCCTTTTTGCCTGCTTTCTTTAGCAATTTCCACTTCTTCTCCAAAATCGGAAGGGACTGCTAAAAAACGTTCCCTGTCCTGGGCTTCCAGTTTTGGAAGCATGTAAAAAACAGGACTGTCTTGCCTGTCCGATAGCATTGTAGCCTTAAGACCTGCTACTAATGCATCTAAGCTGTCAGCAGGATTAGCCGTATCATAACTTAGATACCGGTCGGTTTTAAGGTCAAATGGAACCTCATCTTTTGCACTTCGAATTAAAAATGTTCGTTTATCCTGTAATGCATGCCTGATACCCAATTCGTAGAACACATTAGCGTTGTGAATAGAGATATCTGCAATAACGAGATCAGCAGTTAGCAGTTTCGAAAACATGTCTTCTCTTATGTTGCCCTGCTCAACAATTGGTGCTGTCGTACCTCCTTTAATGCCAACTTTTTTTAAAGCAGGCATAATTAGTTCATTATGTACTTTTTCGAAATCCACATCCTGTTTTATACCAAAAGGGCGAACAATAAAAGCTTCCATATTTGTAATCGTAGAGATTTTTTTGAATTCAATAAAGTTCCAGTTGCTTCTTTGAGTGGTTATTTTGTTACCAGCTTTATCTCTTTTTTCAGCAGCCGTTGCCACGCTCGCTTGTACTGTAACACGTTGTTCAGGGTGGTAGTTTACCCTGGCCTTGTAGAAGGGCGGCACTCTTGTACTTTTTGCCTTTTTGCAAAATGTAGAAGTACGAAAACTATTTAGAGTACGATGAGTAACATCCAATTAAAAATGTTGCTCATTATTCTGCCGATGAAGTGATTGCGACGCAACGATGATGCTATGAAATACCAAAAGCGGGTACCAAAAAGAGTTTATACTCATTAAACAAAAGACCCAAAGTGAGCAAGATCTACCTGTTTTGAAGCCGCTTTTCCAACTGCTTGCAGCTCGTCTAAATAATCAACTGTATCCATTTTCCTCACGTTTTCTGATTTGATGTTTTCGAGACCAAGTTCTTTCAATCCTTCAGTACTTAGGTCTGCATTGTATCGGGCATAAAGAAAATGCCGATCTGTATCTTGCGATAGCGGACTGATATTTCCGTGTTTGTCCATTGGTATCATATATCTCAACTCGCGGTCAATAGGAGCGCCATAAGTACAGCGACCAACGGTACGACAGTTAATATCCTGGTCAACCGCCATTGCGTACAAGAGGTTGTTGGGTAAGTTCTGAGCAGTATCGAGAATGTTACTATATTCACCGGTACTGACTGCAGCACCGGTTCCTACAGAAATGATGAGCAGTTTATTTTCACCTGTTTCCCAGTTAAGGTTGTAGGCAGGCTGAGTGGCCATACGATACATTAAAAAGGCGGGATTGTTGTAAGGCGAAACGCCTCCGTCTACAAAAACAAAAGTTTTATCATCATCGTTGGGATCCCATTGCAACGTTTCGGGAGGAAAAAAGACGGGCGCCGCCGAGCTCGCTCTTACTAATTGATAGAGTTTGATTTTTGCGTTACAATCGGGTCGGTCGGGGTTGTTATATTTTGCTAAGGGGTTATTGCTGATTGGCCACGGAGAGTCGGTCGTTCTGTTCATAGCCACCACAAGCAGTAAGCTTTTATATTTACCATTGTTTAAAGTAAGATCCGTATCTGCGCCAAAAGTTTCTTTAAGGCTTTGTAGAATAGGGCCCGATTCGTATAAGGCCTTCCAACGTTTCAATATGAAAGTCTTGTCGAACATCAGCTTCCCTTTGTCGAGGTAATAGTTAAGGAGTTCCTGTACGGATAAGCCGATTGATAGGCCAGACGCAATTATAGCACCGGTACTGGTTCCTCCTATATAATCAAAATAGTCGCATAACCGGAAATCGCTGCCCCTTTTTAGTTTGTTTTTTAACTGGCTTTCCATTTCGGCGAGCATTCCCAGGGCAACAATTCCCCTGATGCCCCCACCATCTATCGATAGAATTTTACGTGGTTGCTTCGTTTCATAACGATCTTTTAGTGGTCCCCAAATACTCATATAGCTGGTTTTAGGGTTTTAAGATAGATTGATTATTTCATACATCAAAAATAATCGGGAGTTTTAGACCGCAGTACATATTGGGCAATGAGTTGAAAGAGAAGTGTATTGAACTGTAGCCGGCGCAAGAGATAGAGGGTTAAGAAACTGGTCTTACAGTAAAAAAAGGAAGAATTACAGTGCCCCCATGGTGACAGTAATACAGTTATGAGTTGCCGCAATATTAATCCCTATTGCATCATTCCCCGACTTTTCACGGCCAGCGATTGTAAATCCTTTGCGCTGTAAAAATGTAGCTATTGCGAAAGCATTTTTGATGTTGCAGTTATTTGTTTTAAAGATCTTTACGCAGTTCGATGCATTATGAAAATCCCTTTTTTTGTTAGTTATATCGTTGTAAACGTTAATCATTTGTTGCTCCGTTAAGATCTTTTCAATACTTTCTTTAGGCGCCAATGCTTGTTGTGCCGGTTTAGTTTGAGGAAGTTTTTGAGCCCGTACATATGGTGAATCCGTCTTTTTTATTTCACTTACCTTAAACACGGTCGACTTTTTTTGATCGGGTTTCGGCTGTTTCTTGCGATGAACTATCGAAGAATAAATATGTTTCATTTCAATTTTTCCGGGTAGCGGTGATTTTTTTACCGGATCTTTCAACCGAGGTTCAGTTACCGTTTCATCTTTTAATAGTCTCAGGTTTAAGATATCTACTTCCTGGGGTGTTTCAAAAACGTTTGGGATAATTTCTTTCTCAATTAAAAGCAATAAAAGAAGACTTACTACTGCCAGTCCTCCCGCTAACCATCCTGCCTTAAATAAACGATTCCTGACTTTTTCATTTCCAGCGAAACCTCTTTCGTTCCTTTTAGCATCAGACTGTTGCCATTTTCTGATATGATGAAAATAGTCATTCAATAAAAAATCATATTCTGCCCTTTTTGAATCGTTCGAAAGAACCTGGTTTGCTTCATTTATGTTTTTAAACAATTCTGAATAGAAATGATCGCCATTATTTTTATCGGGGTGGTATTTCAGAGAGAGTTGCTTATATGCCTTTTTCACCTGTTCTTTCGAAGCAGTTTCCTGGATGCCTAATATCTGGTAGTAATTTTTCATCTGGAATTGTGGTTACTCGAAATAAACGTGTGTCGAAATGAATATAGAAAACAAGTTCCTGCTGGTTGCAACAAAAGTAAAAGTTAAGAAACGATTTTAAAAATCTTTTGAATTATATGGTGAGTTCAGTTTTAAGATAAACAATAGGTCTTTTTTTAGATCGGGGGGTTTAGTAAGTGAAATATCGTACTACTTGGTGAGGGTTGCAGCTGTGTTTTGGGTAGTTGTTAACGTTGCAGAACCCTACTCATTTGGTAGACGAATAATTCTCCCTTAATTTTGCACCTCCAAATATTAATGTTGGCTTAAAATGACTGAACAACTATCCAATCATATATCTGTTTTACAGACCCGTGCTGGCGAAATCTCAATAGAAGAAATGCTTGAACAGCTGGCGCTGTCATACCCGGGGCAGGTTTGTTTTTCCACCAGTTTTAGCTGGGAAGATCAAATAATTACCCATTACATACTTTCAAATAATCTGCCGATAAAAATATTTACGTTAGATACAGGTCGCCTCTTTCCTGAAACTTATTCAGTATGGAGCCGCACCATTGAAAGGTATAATGCTACTATCGACGTTTATTACCCTGATAATTCATTGCTTCAACCTTTTGTTACTGAAAAAGGACCAAACTCCTTTTACGAAGCGCCTGAAAACCGTATAGGGTGCTGCCATATCCGTAAAGTTGAACCTTTAAGAAGGGCATTAAAAGGAAATTCGATTTGGGTAACTGGTCTTCGCGCCGAGCATTCTCCAAACCGCCACGACCTTCAGCCTTTTGAATGGGATGAGGTGAACGGCTTGATTAAGTATCACCCAATCGTACGATGGTCGACTGAAGAAGTAAAATCTTTTATTGCCAAGTATAACATCCCTTATAATATTTTACACGACCGGGGCTTTGTCAGTATTGGTTGTCAGCCATGTACCAGGGCGATAAAACAAGGTGAAGACTTCAGGGCCGGCCGGTGGTGGTGGGAAGACAGTGGTAAAAAAGAATGCGGTTTGCACGTTCACGGTGCTGGAATTTAGCCTGGCATCATTTAAATATTTATTGATCAAACAAGTTGAAATAGTTAAATGAGCCACAGGTAGTACTTTTGTAGCTTTTCCGCTAAATACATTGTTACCATTTGTTAGTCCTGCCTCAGCTTTGACCGACCTTGTAAAACGGATAATGAAGGGACTAAGAATACAAACCCAGCTTTTATTAAAATGGACCAACAGGAATTTATACATAAACTTTTCAACCGGAACAAGACATGTTTTAGCGGTTTCCCCGATAAACAGATTGCAGAAACTTTTATCGATGAGCTATTTTTCTTCCTGTTTGGAACACATGAAAAGAAGTATAAGATAGAGGAGAAATTGGTAGAGCAATTCGAAAGTCTAAAAAGCACTTTTTCGGCCTTGTTATACGAACTCATTAAAGATGAAGAGGAAGTAAAGCTTCATACAGAACAACTTTTTAAGGCTATTCCCGAGATTTACCAGCAGTTATTTTTAGACGCGGAAGCTATTCTTAAATTCGACCCGGCCGCTCAATCCATCGAGGAAGTGCTGGTTGCTTATCCCGGTTTTTATGCCACCGCTATATATCGTATTGCACACCAGTTGCACAAGCAGGGCATAAAAACATTGCCGAGAATTCTTTCAGAGTATGCACATAGTAAGACCGGTATTGATATTCATCCCGGTGCCCAAATTGGCGATTCTTTTTTTATCGATCACGGTACAGGTATCGTGATTGGCGAAACTTCTATCATCGGAAACAATGTGAAAGTTTACCAGGGCGTAACACTTGGCGCATTGAATGTTGCCAAAAATACGGCTAGTACCAAGCGGCACCCTACAATAGAAGATAACGTAATTATTTATTCGGGAGCTACCATTTTGGGGGGCGAAACCATTATTGCCCACGATTGTATTATAGGTGGTAATGTTTGGCTTACCTATAGTGTTCCTGCGTTTTCAGTTGTTTATCATAAGAGCGAAATACAGGTGAGAGATAAAAATCCATTGTCGCAGGCTTTGAATTTTGTGATTTAGAGAACCAGCGTTTTTGGGATTAGGGAGAGATTAAAGGGAAATAGGAATTTTTTCCTCTCAGCGAGGAGAGGGCTGCAGGGAGGTGATAAAAGAATTTTAGTAGCGGGCAATCGAATATCTATTAAACATTGTTGTGTCACTCACTTGTACAGTTTGCTCTTTTTTTGGCACTGCTTACTGAATTTATGGAGCATTTCGGCAGGTTGAAGTATTTTTGAACAGAGTTTACCGAGATCACGTGTTTCCTATTCTGTAATAGAGATATTGGTAGTGGCTTTTTCGAAGTATAAGAGGCTGTTAGAATTAAAGGTTTCAGTAGTAAATAACTTAGATAGAATAGAAGTGTTATCAGTTTGTTGAAGGTGCCTTTTAGTTTGAGGCGTAAGGCGATTCAGCACAAGTGAGTGACACAACAATGTTGAAAAATGACCAAATCGCCGGTTACATAAAAACTAATAAAATCACCAGATGAAAGCAAATAATATATTAGAAACGATCGGGAATACCCCCCATGTTAAGATCAACAAATTGTTTAGCCCCGATTACGAGGTTTGGATGAAGATGGAAAAGAATAACCCGGGTGCCAGCATCAAAGACAGGATAGCATTGGCTATGATCGAAGATGCTGAGCAAAAAGGTATCTTAAAAGAAGGGAGTATTATTGTTGAACCTACATCGGGAAACACAGGTATCGGTCTTGCAATGGTGGGAGCCGTAAAAGGTTATAAGGTGGTTCTGGTTATGCCCGATTCGATGAGCATAGAAAGAAGAAGATTATTGGTTTTATTTGGTGCAAAAGTGGAACTAACGCCACGCGAAAAAGGGATGAAAGGTGCTATTGAAAAGGCAACAGAATTAGTGAACACAACACCAAATGCCTGGATGCCTTCACAATTCGATAATGCCGCAAATACTGCTATCCACCGTCGTACAACTGCCCAGGAAGTATTAACCGATTTTCCCGACGGCCTCGATTATATAATTACAGGTGTTGGAACCGGTGGACATATTACCGCTTTAAGTGAAGTATTGAAAGGGAAGTTTCCCAACCTGAAAGTATTTGCTGTTGAGCCTGCCTTATCACCCGTTATAAGTGGAGGCGCTCCTGGTCCTCATCCATTACAGGGCCTTGGTGCAGGGTTTATTCCATCTATATTAAATACGGCTGCATTAGACGGAACCATTGTTATTGAAAAGGAAGAAGCTTTTGATTATGCAACGCGTTTAGCAAAAGAAGAGGGGATTCTTGCAGGTATATCAACCGGGGCCGTGTGTGCTGCAGTTGCTAAAAAGCTTCCCGAGCTTCCAAAAGGTTCAAGAATTCTTACGTTTAGTTACGATACGGGTGAAAGATATTTATCTATTGAGGGATTGTTTTAGTATGTGAAACGTTAAACGGTAAAAGTGAAAGTTTTTCACGCTTCATCTTTCAGTTTTGGTAGAAGCACAGATAGTGGTGATTTTTTGTACAGAAAAGATTTTTAATGACAAGTGGAAACGGACAGGTGAAAGGAAAAGTGATATTGGCTGCTGCTGGTCCGGGCGACCCTGAACTAATAACGGTTAAAACAGCACGCTACCTGCAACGCGCCGATGTTGTATTAACCGATAGGCTGGTAAGTGAAAGAATTTTAACCGAATATGTAAAGCCTGCCGCAGAAATTATTTATGTAGGTAAACAATGCCGGAGAGGTGTTTCGACGCCGCAGGCCACAATAAACGAACTTATTGTACAATTTGCACTGCAAGGAAAATTGGTTGTCAGGCTAAAAGGCGGTGACGTATCGATCTTCTCAAATATTATGGATGAACTGGAAACAGTAGTTTCAAACAATATTCCTTACGAAATTATTCCTGGTGTTACGGCGGCGTTAGGTGCGGCCGCTTATGCAGGCATTCCTTTAACTGCCAGGGGGTATTCAACCGCTGTCCGTTTGCTTACTTATTATAAATCTGATGTTGTAACCGACGAATACTGGAAAGAACTGGCAGAAACCAATGATACACTTGTTTTTTATATGTCTTCTGAAACCCTCGATCAGCTGGTAATCAAGCTGGTTGAAAATAACATTTCAGCAGAAAAACTGCTGGCGGTAGTAGAACAAGCCACAACTCCTTTACAAAATGTTCATATTTGCAGTTTATATAACTATGAAGAAGAATTAATGGGGAAACCTTTTATCTCACCTTCGTTGGTGATTATAGGAAAAGTAGTGGCACTTCACGAACAATTTCGCTGGCTTGAAAACAGCGAAAGCCACGAGTACTACTTTAAGCCCGTTACCAACCCTCTAACAATCGATAATTTAAATAAAGCAACCATAAATGCTGGCAGAGTCTAAATTAAAAACCCTACTTGATTTTCTGGAAACCCTAACTCATGACGAAAAAGTATGGGCGAGCGGGTATTTGTTCGGTTCACTTTCAAACGGAAAGGCTGCGCCACAGGTAGCGGTAGCGGATGCAAAACCGCTTGTAAATAAGATCACCATTACTTATGGAACCGAAACCGGTAACTCTAAAAAGCTGGCAGGTGAATTTGCGGCAAAAGCCAAAAAAAGTGGGATTAATGCAAAAGTTGTAAGCCTCGACCAATACAGGATGAACGATCTTGCTAAAGAAGCCTATTTCGTGGCAATTGTAAGTACACATGGAGAGGGAGAACCGCCTGCTGCTGCAAAAAAATTCTATGATTATATTCACCAGAATAACCTGCAACTGGAAAAACTGAAGTATGGAGTACTGGCACTTGGTGATACTTCATATCCCTTGTTTGCTACTGCCGGCGAAGACGTAGATAAGCAACTGAATAAATTAGGGGGGCAAAGAATAATTCCGCTGCAGAAATGTGATGTCGATTATGAAAGTGATGCGGAAGGTTGGTTTGCGCAGGTAATGCACCAGTTAACAACAACATCAAATTCTAATGGCGTTGCGTCGCAGTCTGTTGCTTCAGCCCCGGTTGTTGCTAAAAAAGCTACCGGCAAGAAAATCTACCACGGTAGTATTTTATCCAATATTAATCTTAACGACAGGGGGTCGAATAAAGAAACGCACCATATAGAAATTGGAGCTGATGATATAGAATATTTACCTGGAGATGCTTTAGGCGTTATTCCTGAAAACCCTTTAAGAATTGTTGAGCCAATTGTTGAGCTTTTAAATATTGACCGTGAGAAGACTTTCACTTTCCGTAGTGAAGAAGTTACGGCTTATGACCTGTTGAAAAAGAAGCTGAATATTTTTTATATTCCTGAAAGAGTGGTGAGTAAATATGCAACCCTCATAGGGGAGGTAATACCATCGGTTAAAATTGCTTTATTTGATCTGCTGACAGCCTATCCTTTAAAAGATAATAGCCAGTTTCCAGAGTTGATTGAACTTCTCGAACCGATCGCTCCGAGATTGTATTCCATTTCTTCATCTCCTGAAGCGCATAGCGGAGAAGTTCATTTAACGGTTGCAAGAGATAGGTTTCACGTAAATGATGAATGGAAATGCGGCCTTTGTTCCGACTATTTGTGCCAGTTAAAGGCAGATAGTGAAGTGGAGTTTTATATTCATAAGAATCTTCAGTTCAGGTTGCCTGAAGACGATAAAGATATCATAATGATTGGGCCGGGAACAGGTATTGCGCCTTTCCGCTCATTCCTTGCTCACCGCGACGCAACGGGAGCATCAGGTCGCAACTGGTTATTTTTCGGAGAGCAACATTTTGTGACAGACTTCCTTTACCAGACCGAATTGCAAAACTGGAAGGAAACAGGAACGCTTACAAGGTTGAACGTTGCTTTTTCAAGAGACCAAAAAGAGAAAGTATATGTGCAGCATAAGATGCTGAAACATGGACAGGAATTATACAACTGGATTGACAATGGTGCATCTATTTATGTATGCGGGGCAAAAGATCCAATGAGTATAGATGTTGAAGACACGCTGATGCAGATTGTCGAGAAGTTCGGAAATAAAACCATTGAAGAAGCGGTACAATTTGTGGAGCTTTTAAAAGACGAGGGAAGGTATTTGAAGGATGTGTATTAGGGAGAGGTGAATGGGCAATGGTTAAAGGTTAAAATTGGATATGGAAAGTTGAACATTGAACATTTAAATGACGCAATTGCCAGGTCTTATGTTCAATAATCAATTTCTAAATTTGAATACGAAATAAACAGTACAAGAGTCGCGCCTTGCCGGAAGTAAAGCCGAAAAGTAGCAATACAGCTGGGTGCAAAAAGATTTAAAACATTTCAATAAATAGCAATGGTGAATAATAACGAGAACTTATCATCAACAGAAAGGATAAAGATGGCAAGTGATAACCTGCGGGGAACATTTGTTGAAAGCCTTGAAAACGAGATTACGGGCAATATAAATGAAGATGATGTGGCCCTTGTTCGCTTTCATGGAATGTATGTGCAGGATGATCGTGACCGCAGGGATGAACGTGCAGAAAAAAAACTGGAGCGTTTATATTCCTTTATGATCCGCTTGCGCTTAACAGGTGGTGTTATAACTCCTGAACAATGGATTGCACTTCATAATATTGCCGGGGAAAATTCTACTGGTGTTTTAAAAATAACAACGAGGCAGACTATTCAGTTACACGGCATTTTAAAGTCGAAAGTAAAACCTACACTTAAAGCATTTAACCAGGCAGGCCTTACAACTATTGCTACCTGTGGCGATATAAACCGTAATGTGCTTTGTACTTCGCACCCTAAACAATCGCCGCTTCATGAAGAAATTTTTGCTTATGCTACAGATATAGCCAATATGCTTTTGCCAAAAACAAACGCTTATTACGAGATTTGGCTCGACGGGGAGAAGATAGCTGATAAAAAACTGGAAGAGGACACGTTATACCAAAACAGGTACATGCCCCGCAAGTTTAAAGTGGCAATCGCGATTCCCCCAAACAATGATGTTGATGTGCTTGCCAACGACCTCGGTTTAATTGCAATCATAGAAAACGGGAAATTACAAGGCTTTAACCTTGCAATTGGTGGAGGAATGTCAGCTACCCATGGTAATCCTGATCATTATCCCCGACTTGCTTCTATACTTGGCTTTACCGATACAAAAGAAAAAACGCTGAAGGCTGTTTACGAAGTACTCACTATTCAGAGAGATTATGGAAATCGTAGCGATCGTAAAGTAGCCAGGTTAAAATATACGGTTGACCGCCTTGGACTTGACTGGTGGAAGGAAGAAATGGCAAGGAGATGCGGCTTTGAACTGGAAGAGGCAAGGCCCTTTACGTTTACCTCCCGTGTCGATTATTATGGTTGGGAACAAAACCATGAAGGTTTATGGTACTATACCGTTTTTGTGGAAAATGGAAGAATATTAGATGATGAAGATATTTCATTAAAGGCAGCTTTGCTTGAAGTGGCTGAAACGGGTAAGGGCAATTTTATCTTTACCTGTAACCAAAACGTTTTAATTGGAGATGTAAAGCCCGAAGATAAAGAGGTTATCCAGGAAATATTGGAACGTTACCACGTAATCGAGCATACAGATAACGCTTCGGTAATTCGTAAAAATTCTATTGCCTGTGTTGCTTTGAATACCTGTCCTTTAGCCCTGGCGGAAGGACAAAGGTATATGCCAACATTACTGTCTAAAATTGAACCTATACTGGAGAAATACGGTCTTGATGGTGAAGAGATTACAATTCGCATGACCGGTTGCCCTAACGGCTGTGCAAGGCCATTTGCAGCAGAAATTGGTTTTGTAGGCACTGCTCCCGGGAAATACAACATGCAAATAGGTGGAGACAGGGTAGGGGAACGTTTAAATAAGTTATACAGAGAAAGTTTAGATGAAGAGGGTATACTAACTGAATTAGATCACCTGTTCGGTAAATTTGCAAGTGAAAGGATAAACGGAGAAACTTTTGGTGATTTTGCTTACCGGAGCGTATTAAATCAATAATAAAAGAAGCAGTCAAAATAATAAATAGCCGAAGCAAAAATTTAAGTTGCAACGGCTATTTTTTGTTTTTGAAACTTTCTGGCTAAAAAACAGTGATCAACGTTACCGAAGGGTGAAACACAAAAAAGAGATAAATTATGCCTACAATAGCTAAAGAAGTAAACAACTTGTTCCCGGTTTTTTTAAAGCTGGAGCAGATGCGTCTTTTAATTGTAGGCGGGGGAAATATCGGTTTAGAGAAGTTGAATACGGTTTTGCACAATTCTCCTTCCACTAAGATAAATTTAGTTGGTATTACTATTAACGATGAAGTTAAAAAGCTTGCCGCAGAAAATACGAACATAGTTTTACATGAAAGACCATTTGAAACGAACGATCTCGCCACTGCAGATCTCGTAATTGTTGCCATTGATGATCCTGTCGCCAGCGCCACAATAAGTAATGAGGCAAAAAGTCATGGAAAATTGGTTAATGCTGCTGATAAACCCGCCCTCTGCGACTTTTACCTGGGATCTGTTGTAAGAAAAGGCAATCTAAAAATTGCTATTTCAACTAATGGAAAATCTCCAACCGCTGCCAAAAGATTAAAAGAAGTGCTTAACCAATCGCTTCCGAATGAAATTGATGAATTATTAGACAATCTTCAAAGTATACGAAACAACCTGCAGGGAGACTTTGCTGCCAAGGTAAAAAAGCTGAACGCAATAACTCAAACTCTGGTAGAAACTGAAGGAGGCGAAAGGAATATAAACTGGCGCCGGTTTGCAACCTATTCTGTAAGTGTTTTTGCACTTATGCTTATTGGCCATTTTATTTTTTCATTTGTGCCTTTAAAAGGTTTTGCGCATTCAACTGTAGAATTTTATCAAACGCTCGATCCAAATTTTCACTGGATGATTCTTGCCGGCTTTTTTGCACAGTTAGTAGATGGAGCTTTAGGCATGGGCTATGGCGTTACCAGTACTACCCTGTTATTATCTTCGGGTGTTAATCTTGCTTCTATCAGCAGCAGCATTCATACGGCCGAAATGTTTGCAAGTGGAGCCTCGGGTTACAGTCACTATAAGTTTGGTAATGTAAACAGGAAGTTGTTTAAAATATTGGTAATACCGGGCGTAATAGGTGCAATTGCCGGAGCTTATCTTTTATCAAAATTTGGTAACACGCATGCTCAATATCTTAAACCGATCATGGCAGTTTATACCTTGCTCTTAGGTATCCGGATATTTATTAATGCGTTCAGGGAAAGTAAAAAACAAAAAAAGTTTAGACAATATGGATTACTCGCCGGGGTTGGCGGTTTCCTCGATTCTTTTGCCGGCGGCGGCTGGGGGCCTATTGTTACCACCACACTTATAACAAAAGGACGCAGCCCGCGGTTTGTTATTGGTTCGGTTAGTTTAACCGAGTTTTTTGTAACATTTGCAAGTGCGTTAACTTTTTTTGCCCTGTTAGGCGTAACGCATTGGCAGGTGATAGTTGCGTTAATAATAGGTAGTTTAATCGCAGCGCCTATTGCTGCAAGGTTAGCGGGCAGGCTTCCCCGCAAAGCATCGTTTATTTTGTTGGGGGTACTGGTAATAATCTGGAGTTTAAGAATATTGTTGTAGCCTTAACCGTTGTTGTTTTTCTTTTGGAACCTGGCTTTGGGAATTCTATTGAAAATCGTTGCGTCGCACTCTTGTACTAAACCGCCCCGTGCATCCAACACACCCTCAACTTTTCAACTTGTTAACCTGCAACATTTTCTCACTTCCCGACTTACAAAAGCCTATACATCTTCCCCGGCAGAGAAGACAATACATTTTGAAATTCAAGACTAAGCATGGCGGCCGCTACAGTGCTGCTCGTAAGACCACTTTTTAAAAAGATCTCATCAATATGTACTGTTTCTTTTTCTTTTAAAATATCAACCAATACTTGTTCATCGGCAGTGAAAGAAATGAATAGTTCTTTTTGTTCTTTTCTTTTCGGCTTTTTAGTACTCCAGCCAAGCATTTCAATTAATTGCCGGGCATCGGTAAGTAAAACCGCTTTTTTGGTTCTTATCAGGTAATTGCAACCTGCGCTTCGGCTATCTGTTACCCGGCCGGGATAAGCAAACACATCGCGGTTATAATCATTCGCTAGTTCTGCAGTTATCATACTTCCGCCTTTTATAGCAGTTTCAACCACAATAGTAGCATCGGCCATGCCTGCTACAATCCTGTTTCTTCTGGGAAAGTTGTGCCTGTCAGGTGGTGTTTCTTTATTAAATTCTGTTAGCAGCCCGCCATTCAACGACATTTGTTTTGCCAGGCTTGCATGTGCCGGCGGATAAATACTGTCTAATCCGTGAGCGAGCACGCCAACTGTTGCAATATTATTGTTGATTGCAGCCTTATGAGCGATCGCATCTATACCGTAAGCAAGGCCACTAACAATTAACACGTTTTGGCTTTGTAACTCGCTGACCAGTTGCTCGGTTACCTGTTTGCCATACTCCGTATGATTCCTGGTACCAATGATGCTGATGATCCTCGCTGCATTCAAATCAACATTTCCCCGGTAATACAATAAGGTAGGGGAGTCGTAGCAATTTAAAACCCGCTTAGGATATTTTGCATCCTTCAGAAAAAGTGGTTCGATTTTAAATTTTTCAATAAATTCTATTTCTTTTTCCGCAATAGTAAAGCGACTAAATAATTTTAAACTTGTGGCTCTTACATCACCAATGCCTTCAATATTTTCAAGTTCCTTTTTTGACGCTTTAAATACACCTTCTGCATCGCCAAAGTGCTCTACCAGTATTTTGGCCTGAACTGCGCCAATATTAGGAACGAGGGTCAGTGCAATTTGGTAAAGCAGGTCGGTGGTCATAAACAATCAACTTTTGAGAGTGATAAGATATAAAAATAATATGAAGTTGTAAATGTGCCTTATTAAAAGAGTATTGAAAGAAACCTAAGACCTATTAGTCTTTTTTTGAAAACAAGGCCATTGTTTTTCAATTCGCTTTTGTGGTAGCGATCAATTTCTTAAGAAATATTTGCAACTGTTCATCCTTTTTGGCGGTAAAGTAATATTAACTTCATATTATGGATGAGTGGAGAGTGAATTTTTTTGTTGGCAGGATAATTAAGAAACTTCTTTTCGTTTTTTTTCTTCTTACTGCTTCCGGCGTTATTAGCCAGCCCGCTTCAATCGATTTTACAGCGATCGATAGCACCGTTAAAACTGTACATTTCAGTTCCCCCGATACACTTGCCCAAAATCTTACTGCAACCTATACAACTGAATCTGAAAAGGTAAGATCAATCTTTAAATGGATTACGGAAAACATTGCTTACGATACAAAAGGTTACTATAATTTAAATAAGATCTACAATGGTTTGTTCCAGCCGCACAGGTTTCCAGATAGTGCCACCGTTTATAAAAACTATCACGACAATATAGTAAAGAAAGTTTTGAAAGAGAAAGTTGCCATTTGTGACGGTTATACCCGGCTTTTTAAAACCTTGTGCGAGATCGCAGATATCAAAGCGGAAATAGTTATTGGCTATGTCAGATGGTATTCCGACACAATAGGGGAACCAACCAAAAGAATTCATGCCTGGAATGCAGTTGAAATAGACAAGCAATGGTATTTGCTAGACCCGACATGGGCAAGCGGTTATTCGAATACTGCGGTAACCAATTTTAAAAAGGAATACGATGAGTATTATTTTTTAACGCCTGCTGATCAACTCATCAACGACCATTTTCCATTAGAGGATAAGTGGTCATTGCTTTCAAATCCAATTACACTTAAACAATTCTATAATCAGCCCTATATATTTTCAGCTTTTAGAAAATACAAAATCAGATCTTTTAAACCGGCAGCGGGTTTAATCGTGTCGAAGGTTGGAGGTAAAATTTCTTTTGAACTTGAAACTGATGAACATGAAAATGAAATAGATGTTGTAGCATCACTTAAACCCGTTGCTGTTGAAAGTACTCCCGGTAACTCTTCCATCATAAATATAGGTAACCTGCTTAAACCGAGATATACTCTTAGCGGAAATAAAGTAGCATATGTGTATGATATCAAGTCTCGCCAAACAAAAGAATTAAATGTGATTTATAACGGTGAACTTGCGATGAGATATAGAGTGAGTATTGAAGAATAGGCTTAGTACAAAGGAATAAGTGGTTCGCTTTTCATTCTACAGCACGTTCAGTTTGTACAAATAAGATACAAACGTTGAAGAGTGCGACCCTTCGACAAACTTAGGGCACACTGCCACGTTCAAAGATGCATCTACAGTATAAGCGAGCGTGGCAACGAAGTTTAATATCAGCAATGAAGTTGGTCCCCAAAAACCTTCAAAATCAATTACAACCTACACTTCTCTTCATAATACACTAAAATCTTACAAATCTGGTTATTTACTGCCCGATAATTACAAACTCGGTTCTTCTGTTTAACGCTCGTCCTGCCTCGGTTTTGTTGTCGGCAATTGGTTTGGTTTCTCCAAATCCTTTGAACAGTAACCGACTCGTCTTAATGCCTTTGCTTACAAGATAGTCTACTACAGATTTTGCACGATTAGCTGAAAGTTTAAGATTGTCTGCAGGTTTACCAACATTGTCAGTGTATCCATTTATCTGCACCTTCAGCGTTGGATTTTCTCCCATCATTTGCAGCAACTTATCTATTTCAATCATGCTTACAGGTTGTAGTTGGGCAGAGTTGATTTCGAAAAATATGTTCTTTAAAACAAGAGATGCATTTAACTCAATAGGTCGCAAAGGGATATCTTTATCATAGGTACTGTCGGGGCTGCTTTTGCTTAGTGGAAACAATTCGCTGAAGAACAAATAGCCTTTCCTGTTTACCGTAAACGTATAATCCTTTCCGGTAGGAAGCGTCATGAAGTAATTACCCGTTTCGTCGGTTTGAACATTCGTAACTGCTTTCCGGTTGCTGTTGTCAATAAGCTCAACTGCGCTGGGAAGCCCCTTCTTTGTTTTTACATCGTACACCTTACCTTTTACATATAGTGTTTTTGCAGGACGGACATCGGGCCTCATTTCGAAGGCGTACAAATCGAGGCCGCCGCGGCTGTCACTTCTGTCACTCGCATAAAAAGCAGTTTTTCCATCTGCAGCAACGAATAAGCTGCCTTCACTTTCAATAGTATTTATCGGGTAGCCTATATTTTCAGGGATACTCCATTCATTGTTAGGGCCTTTGCGGCAAAGAAAAATGTCGCTGTTGCCGTAACCCGGTAATCCGTCACTGGTAAAATACAAGGTTGCATTATCAGCATGAATGAAAGGAGCAAGTTCATCGCCGGCAGTATTAACAGTTGGGCCCATGTTTGCCGCCTGGTCCCATCTGCCATTTGCAAGCCTGTAACTCACATATAAATCCTTACCGCCATAACCTCCCGGCCTGTTACTGCTGAAATACAATGCTCTTTTATCGGGACTTAAACTCGGGGAGCTTTCCCAGCTTTCAGTATTAATATTCCTCCCAAGATTTTCAGGTTCGCTCCAACCCGTTGGCGTGTAATATGAAATATAAAGGTCAAACTCGCCGTATCCGCCCCGAAAATTATATCCGGCAAAAATCAGCCATTCTGCGTCCTGCGAAATATTAATCGCTCCTTTAGAAGGCTCCAGGTTTATATCGCCGTTTATCAATTGAGATTTCGAAAATTTTTTGTCACCAAGAATATTACATTCAAAAAAGTCTTCCCGGAAACCCTGGCCCCTGCGGGTGAATACAAAAAGACTATCGTTAATAGTTATTGAAGGATAATACTCGCTTTTGTCGGAGTTAACGCTATCTCCGAGGTTGACAGGAGAAAAAACGTAGCTGCCGGCGGGGTGCTTTTTAGCATATTCAACTGCAAACTCGTAGGTAAGTTTTCTATACTCGCCACTTTTGCGACTTCGGCCACTGATTTCGTTAACGGAAAGGAATTGGTTTATTGCCTGTAATGCCTCTTGGAAACGGCCGAGGCCAGCGAGGTTTATAGAATAAGGAAGGTTAAAAAAGCGGAAATAATTTGTGTCTAAAGCCCGGCCTCTTTCAAATTGTTCGACCGACGTTTTGTAATCTTTCATCTCACCATAAACACTGGCTAATGATAGAATTGCGTCTATATATTGTCCATCGATTTCGATGGCTTTATTTAACAGGGCAACCGCTTCGTTTACTTTGTCATTTTGCAACCTGTCTAACGCTCTTTCGTACAAATCAATTGCTTTTTTATTTACCTTACCGGGATCATAAGATTGGGCTATTGAACCTAACGCAATGGAACAGAAAAGCACCAGGAAAACTTTCTTCATATCATCAATTCGAATTGAAATGAAGGTCGTAAAACTTTTTTTACTGTCGTTGTTAAAATTGCTATGTGAGAGCCGAGTTGTGAGAGATGAAACGTCAAACGTCAAACGTAAAAAAAGTAAAGTATAAATAGGTCGTATTGTTTATCGGTCACCTTTGACCTTTCACCCCGGCTTTATGGCACGTTAATGTACTTATGTATCTGCAGGCTTAGTTCCCATCGGGGGTTTTGTTTGATGTAGTCGATAATAAGGGGAGTCATAATAGCTGCTCTTTCCCATTCAGGCTGAAGATAGAGTTTACAGCGTTCATTGACCTCTGCCGCCTGTTTTTCTGCCCAGGCAAAATCGTTCTTGTTGTAAATGATCACCTTTAACTCATTAGCACGGCTAAGTGCTTCAGGGGTTGGGGGTCTGAATTTTTTGGGCGATACGCAGATCCAGTTCCAGCTACCGCTCATAGGGAACGAGCCGGATGTTTCAATATTCGTTTCAAAACCCGCGGATTGTAGCCGCCATGTAAGTTCGTCGAGGTTATGCATTAAAGGTTCCCCGCCTGTAATTACCGCCAGTCTTCCCGGTTCTGAACATGCTTTTTGTACAATATCATCTAATGCTATTTTGGGATGATTGTCTACATCCCAGCTTTCTTTAACATCGCACCAGAAACAACCAACATTGCAGCCGGCAAGACGGATGAAATAAGCAGCACGTCCCTGGTGAAATCCTTCTCCCTGGATAGTGTAGAAGTCTTCCATAACTGGAAGCCTGGTTATAACAGATGTCGGAGCAAAATCCATCGTGCAAAAGTAAATGATTTGAGACCATGGAAGAGAACCCCGCGAAACGTTGGTAAGCGTTTGAAGATATTTTAACGATTATAGTACCCAATTTGGGGGCTACAGCAGAATTGTTAGAACAAAAAGGCGAATTTATATCGTTTGGCCGCCCTCCTTCTCCTTCAGGATAAGGTTCCGCTGGCTATCGGAAGAGGATGAGGTAAAAAGTCGCTATGAAAATATTTGGTACAAGTAAGTGACGTCGCGAGGGATCGATTCCGACAACCGTAGCGCCACAAAGAATCCGAACTGCCTGAAAAAGCTACTACCTAATTCCTGCGATCCACTCCTCAAGATGCCCGGAAATTTTGTCGCACTCTATCAAAAAGCCGTCGTGACCATAGGAAGAGTCTATTTCAATATAAGTGGCATTTTGAAGATTGTTGGCAATATATTTTTGCTCATCGACCGGGCAAAGAATGTCACTTGTTATGCCTATGATCAAAGTTTTTTGTGTTATTGACTGTAGCACCTGTTCGATCGTTTTATTGCGGCCCCTTGCAAGGTTATGGCTGTCCATGGCCTTGGTAAGCAACCAATAACTTTGTGCATTAAAGCGGTTCGCCAACTTTTCGCCCTGGTAAATTAAATAAGATGATGCCCTGAAATTATCAGTTTTGTCCACATCCTTATCAGTTTGTTGCTGTACCAGGATTTTGTAATTACGATAGGTAAGCATTCCAATGGCCCTTGCAGCTTTTAATCCTTTTTTGCCGGCATCCGGGCTTGGCTCTGCCCAGGTAGCATCTGCTTCAATAGACAATCGTTGTGCAGTATGAATCGCAATACCCCATGCACTCTCGGCGGCCGAGGTAGTAATTAAAAAAAGATTTTCGATTCTTTCTTTTTCCATAACTGACCACTCCAGGGCCTGGTAACCACCCATGCTTCCGGCCATTAACAGGAATATTTTTTCAATCCCTAAATGTTGACGCAGCAGTATATGTGCATTTACCATATCCCTGATGGTGACAGCAGGAAATTCGCTATAAAATGGACGACCGGTTTTGGGATTGATACTGGTTGGCCCGGAAGAACCATAGCAGGAACCCAAAATGTTAGCACAAACAATAAAATATTTTGCAGGGTCGATAACGGTGTTTTCTCCCACCACTCCCGGCCACCAATCGGTTACCGCCGAATTGGAGGTAAGGGCGTGGCACACCCAAACCACATTATCTCCTTCCGGATTTAATGTTCCGTAAGTGTCGTATGCTATGGTTAGGCCTTGTAAAGTTTCACCACCTTCTGTAATAAAAGCTCCGCCTGGTTCGAAATAATTCATTTGTTCTTCCTCGGTTCAAAACTCAAAGTAACAGATTGCTTGAATTACATTTGTAAAAATATTTTTGTCATGGTTAAAATTGAGCTGACCCGCAAAGAAGGCGACTTTGGTTTTGAGGCCAAAGATGCGAATGGTCATACAGTAAGAATGGATAGCAATCCCGAATCTGGTGGCGTAAATTATGGTATCAGGCCTATGCAGATGTTGCTGATGGGTATGGGTGGTTGTAGCGGCATTGATATCGTTGCTATTTTAAAAAAGCAAAGACAAACAGTAGAAGGTTTCGATATGAAAATTGAAGGCGAACGTGAAACCGGGCTCGAGCCATCGCTTTGGAAGAATGTAAGAATTGTTTTTGAACTGAGGGGAAATATCGACATCGATAAGGCACGGAAAGCATGCGCTCTTTCTATGGATAAATATTGCTCGGTTGCCGAAACTATCCGAAGGGCAGGATGCGAAATAACATGGGATGTTAAGGTGCTGGAAGCAACTGCCGCGGTATAATGAGCTATTAAGACTAAAGCAAGCGTGCCCGTAAAAAAAATGCGAGGCGCTGCAGCGATCGTGTTTTAAAAGATATTTTTGGTTGCGAGCCAGATAACCACCTTCAACATCGTTGTGTCACTCCCTTGTACCTTTATATTTTCTATCCGGCTTTTTTTAACTGGTATTTTGTGCCTGCTTAGTACCTCGATACTATTTCAACCCAAAAAATTATGCTATGGAACAACATCCTATAACCAAGGCAATAAGAATACGTACCGAACAGACCAATGAAATGGAACATTCGTCTCCTCTCTTTTTAACCAGCAGCTTTTGTTTTGATGATGCGGAAGAAATGAGGGCGACTTTTGCCGACGAAACCGACTATAATATCTATAGCCGTTTCAGCAACCCGAATGTGCAGGAATTTACTGACAGAATGGTGGCTCTTGAAGGTGCAGAGGCAGGTTTCTCCACTTCATCGGGTATGAGCGCTGTATTCGCCTCGTTCATGGCCTTACTAAAAAAAGGTGATCACCTGTTGTCATGCAATGCAATTTTTGGTAGTACCCATACGGTCATTACCAAGTATCTGCCGAAATACGGTATTGAATACAGCTATGTCAGTGCAGATAAACCTGGAGAATGGGAAGCGGCTATCAGGCCAAATACAAAAATGATCTACGTCGAAACCCCTACTAACCCTGGCCTCGACATTATCGATCTTCAATATGTTGCTGCAATAGCAAAAAAGCATAATGTCATTTTTAATGTCGACAATTGTTTTGCTACGCCAATCGGTCAACGACCTGTTGATTTAGGAGCCGACCTTGTTGTTCATTCAGCTACAAAATGGCTCGACGGACAAGGCAGGGTATTGGGTGGTGTAATTGTAGGTAAAAAGGAATTGATCAAAGACATTTACCTTTTTTGCCGCAGCACGGGCCCGTCAATGTCGCCTTTTAACGCCTGGATCTTGAGCCGTAGCCTTGAAACTTTAGATGTTAGGATGGAACGGCATGCAAAAAATGCCCTTTATTTAGCAACAGCATTAGAAGGAAATCAAAAGATTGCTTCATTAAAATATCCATTCCTTCCAAGTCATCCGCAGTATGATATTGCCATTAAACAAATGGCAAGCGGCGGTGGAATAGTTTGTTTTGAACTAAAAGGCGGTTTAGATGCGGGACGTAACTTTTTAAATAATCTTAAAATGTTAACGCTTACTGCTAACCTCGGCGATACACGCAGCATAGCATCTCACCCTGCCAGTACAACCCACGCAAAACTTACGGAAGAAGAAAGACTGGCAGTAAATATTACGCCGGGTTTAATCCGGATTTCTGTAGGTTTAGAACACCAGGACGATATACTAAACGACATCAGCCAGGCTCTGGAAAAATGTTAATGCCGAACACAACTGAGGGTGAAAGAAGAAAATGATCGGGAAAAATATTATAATTGCCATATATTGAATAGGCAACCCAGTTAATTTAGTAATATGAAAAGTGTGAAGTTTAGAAAGCAGACAAAGGCTTTTATAATATTTTTTTTTCAGGTAAGTTTTCTTTGTGCTTCTTTTTTTGCTTCGGGGCAAACAGGACGGAAGTTTCAAAAGCATGAAGTTATTGATGTGGGTGGAGGAATGAAGGCCGAAATATTACAAACCCGCGGAGAAGGCCCGTTAGAGGAAGTTGATGTCATCTATTATATGGTGAGGCGACAGGAAGGAACCCGGGTTTGGCAAAATGCAAACCGGCTAAGAGAAGAAGAAAATGCGGCGCGGTTATTAAAAGAAAGCCAGTTAGCCGGATCCAGAAAGGTAAACGCTTCTTCCCGACCTGCACGAAATTCAACAACCCCGAATAAAACAGGTGTTAATAAAGGAAACGCTTTGAAGGACACCTCTATCAATGCTGGTAAAATAAACCTGGCAATAAAAAATATCCTTTTGCCTTCCGACGCAGCTTTAGTAACTGCAGCCAAAAATTCAACTATTAACTTAACTAAAGAGGCCAAGCGTTTAGATTCTATAGGTCATACTAAGGTTGATACTTTTAAACTGGCCATACAAAGAGAGATTTTGCGGCTAGACTCTATTGAAAAAGCAGCCGCCGTAGCTGCAGCGTTAGCCCTGCAACAAGAAAAATTCGAAAAAGAGGAAAGAACAAGCGAACCTGTGGCTTCAAACAACCAAATGGTTAAAAAGGAAGAGAAGGTTGAAAATACTGCCGCCGTTTCGAATACAAGTGAAAGCCGGGGTACTCCAACAAAAGTTGCTCCTTCTATTGATACCGTTGCAAACGAAACAGCTATCGCTCCTCCTGTTAACCGGCCTGACTCCGCAAAAGAAGTTATTGTGGGTGCGCCAGATCCTAAAACCGTCTCGTCAAAAGTAGGATTAGCTAAAGACAAGAAACCCGGAAAGTCGGCCGGTATTACAAAAGTGCCTGCGGCAAAAACTACTATTTCAAAAGAGAACAATACAATAAAAACTACTGGAATAACAACGGTGGCGGTGCCGAAAAACACTGAGGCTAAGGATGCAAAAACGGCCGAAAGCGTGGCAGTTGTAAAGGAGACGGCTTCAACTGATACTAAACGTCCAAAAAGTATTGCAATTGTAAATGATAGCGCGTCTAAGGAGAATATACCAGTTATGCCTACAGTTATTGCAAAAGCGACGGCGTTGAAAGATACTTTGTTAAAAGAGCTTAAATCAACAAAAACACCTGCCGCTAAACAGCCGGCTGTAAAAGCTGGGGTAAAGAAGGAACTTAAAACAAGTGGAACAGCAAAATTGGCGGCTCATAAAGAACAGCCTAAAAAAGAAGTTGCTGCTATTGTAGCTTCAACAGCAGCGGTTGATCAAAAGGTAGATCTGCAAAAAGAAGTTCGTCGGTTAGATTCCATTTCGAAGACGAGGGTAGATACTATACAACTTGCCATACAAAGAGAAATTGACCGGATGGACTCTATTGATAAAGCAGCGGAAGCAGATACCACTAAAATGAGTATAAATTCCCCGGGCTCTGTACCACAATTTGCCGACGAGGTAGATCAAAAGAACGCGGGGGAAAGAGAAGAGCGTTCTTCTCTTTCTTCAGCAAATACAACACAAACACCAGATAGAGTTTCAGTACAGAAAACAACGGGCACAGCAAATACAAATCTTGTTTCTTCAGCGGCAGCACCAACTCCCGAAAAAGTTACAGCGCAGAAAGCTACTGAACATGGAAATGCTAATATAGCTTCTTCAGCACCTGCAACGCCAGCCGTGGAAAAGATTGCAGAACAAAAAGTGGCTGAGCCCACAAATACTAATGTAACTTCTTTAAATACTACAGCAGCAACTGAGAAAGATGCTATGCAAAAAACTCCGGAGACGGCAAATACTACAATAACTCCCGCATTTGCATCGAATTTGCCCTACGAACGTTATCGGCGCGAACATGCCTCAGCAAATACTTCGGCAAACAGCGCGGCAATAAATAGTACCCCCGTTCATCCAGAAGTATCAGTTCCTGTTGATACCATTGCTGGTTCACCATCAAACAACAATGTTGATAAAGCAGTTACACAAAAAGAGACTTCCCAAATAACTACTCCGGAAGTTATTCATAGTACTCCTGCGTCAACACCAGAAAAAGTACCTGCCCCAAAAGAAGTTGATATTAATAAGCCTGCACCAGTTGGAAAAGAACCGGTTACAAAAGTGGAAGTACCGGGGGCTTCAATGACCCGTAATGCATCACCAATAACGGCTGCATTCAAAAAAATTGCAGAAGTAAAGAACGGTGGGGTCTGGGAAAAGGCAGTTATAGTAGATAAAGAAAGCGAGTATTTATATAAGGTTCATTACGAGGGAAATAGCAGCAGGGAAGACGAGTGGGTTTCAATAACTCAGCTTAGAAATATAGATTCTACAACTCAGCCCTCAACAACAAAGCCTGTAAAAGAGGTAAAATTAAACGGGAATTGTTCCTTTACGGCTCCTGCTCCGCCGGTATCTGACACCGAAAAGTTTTCAGCCAAATTGGCCAAAAGGAAAATTTACGAGAGTTATGTTAAAAACGAGAAGCAAAAACCTGTAAAAGTAGGGGTTTCATTCACTGACTTTGAAACAGGAGAACCGTTTGTTAATACTGTTTCGGTAGCAGCCACAAGTGGTATCCAGCTAAAATATGCTTTGGCACCTGCCGGGGCTATGGTTTATCCCGTAAAAACAAAGGTTTTGCTTTGCCAGCAGTCTGCGGGAAAAACGACCAGTCAAACGCTGCTGGCTAATTATGCATGTTTCAGGAACAAACTGGGAGGTTGGACTTGCGCCGAACGAAATTAAGCCTTGAAGAAATTAAATTGAAATAAGGTACGAAAGGGAAACCGGTATGGATGCTATCAGTTTCGGGTAAACAATGTTGCCTCGAAGCTCTTTAGTATTTACCAGTTGTTCATATGTTCTTTTACGATTCTTTCGTAATCGTTTGCTTGTTTATTCTTCCAATTAGGATCGTATTTTACGAACCAGCTCAGCCAAAGCGAGCGCGATAAACGCATAAAGTAAGGTTGCAGTAATACGAGTGTAACGCCATTAAAAATCAGCCAGTAAATAATACTGTTATCGTACAGTGAAAAACCGAGTATAACCCACCACGCAATAAAGGTTGCTACGCTATAAGCAACTGTAAGGGCATAACTAACATAACTTGTTCCATAATAAAAGCCAACCTCAATTTCTGTAACCTGGCCACACACGATACATTTTTCGTGCATCTTCATGTTATTCTTCAGGTCGTATGCATTTTCGGTGGTATAAATTTTCCCTTCGCGACACCGGGGGCAGCGGTTGGTTAGAACTGCCCACAGGTACATCGGCTTCCTGGCTTTCTCACTCATGGTAAAAAGTTGAAGACGCAAGTTAGCGATTCATTCACTGATCGATTAACTTTCGAAGTTGCCCCTAAGCCAAAGCTTTCTGTTGAATGATCGACTGCAATTGTTTTGCTGATAGTACACCTGATTGCCGCCAAAGGGTTTTACCTCTTTGAAATAAGATCAGCGTAGGTACTCCCGAGATGTTTAAAGAGGTTGCCAGGGCGGCGTTTCTATCAATATCAATCTTCAAAATTCTAACCTGGTCTCCAAGCGTTTTTCTTAACTCTTCCAACACCGGTTTCATCATTTTGCATGGGCCACACCATTCTGCATGAAAGTCTACTAAAACAGGTTTGTCTCCCTTTATGATATCGCTGAATGTTTCTTTTGCTTCTGTATTCATAAAACAGGCTTTATTCGAGGTTTATCAATAATTGAATAAGAATTAGGAGGGATAGTTATTTTTTGGGTAACCAGCGAAATAAAGCTGTCACCATCGTATCCCAACGGGTCCCTTTGGTGATGTCGCTCGCTTTTACTTGTAGATTTTCTATTCAGCTTTCCCCGGCTAATGTGTCCAACGCCAGCTAATCCTGATTCAATCTTAAAGAAATATTACCGCAATTTCCATACCTCTCGTGCCTAAGCGAGTCATATTATTAAAAGTGAAAGTGCCTATATAACTTCTGTAATTTTTTCCATTTTTATACTTCTGCTGCCTTTAATTAAAAAGTAGGTATTTTTAAAGTCCTGTTGCTTAAACCAGTCACCAGCCTCTGTTGAAGTATTAAAGTATAAAAAAGGATGTTCGATCTTTCCAAAATCACCTCCCACGAGAACTACTTTATTCCAGTTATATTTCTTTATGATGTCAACTACATTTTGGTGTTCATTAAGGCTCTCGTCGCCTAATTCCATCATTCCCCCCAGCATTAGTACTTTTAAGTCGGAGTCGATTCCTGCAATGTTTTCGATGGCAACTTTCATACTCGATGGATTTGCATTGTAGGCATCTAATATGATATGATTCGTTCCTCTAACCAACATTTGGCTACGACTGTTTCCGGGTGTATACTTCTCGATTGCTTCTATAATTGCAGGCATTGGCACCTTAAAATGTTTTCCTACAGCAACTGCACACAAAACATTAGGGAGGTTATAATCTCCTACCAGTTGTGTTTTAATTATTGCCGGTAATTCTTCGTTAAGTAGTTCAACCACTAAAAAAGTTTCGACCGCCAGCGCTTTGCCAGTAACGAAGGCATCAGCAGTTCCGTAAGTAATTATATTTGCAATGCCACTACTCATTTCGCGGAGGTAGCCATAATCATTAAAAATGAAGGCCGTACCGCTATTGGAGCGTAAGTAATCAAACAGTTCGCCCTTGCCTTTTCTTACGCCTTCTTCTCCTCCGAAACCCTCTAAATGAGCTTTCCCGCAATTTGTAATAATGCCGTGTGTCGGCTCTACATACTCACAATACCCGGCAATTTCTTTTTGATGGTTAGCGCCCATTTCTATGACAGCCATTTCTGCATCTTTCATTACCCGTAATAGAGTAAGGGGGATTCCGATATGATTATTAAGATTTCCCTCGGTTGTATAGGTTCTAAAATGACCTGCTAAAACTGCATTTACCAGTTCTTTTGTCGTTGTTTTTCCATTGCTTCCTGTAATTGCTATAAAAGGGATGTCGAATTGTTCGCGGTGGCATTTGGCAAGCAGTTGCAGGCTTTCGAGCACATTGTCTACCTTAAGGATCCTGCCATCTTCATTTGGAATTTCTTCGTCGACGATTGCATAGGAAGCACCAGATTCAAGAGCCTTAAGAGCAAACTTGTTTCCGTTAAAATTGGGTCCTGAGAGTGCAAAGAAAATATCTCCCTGCTTCAACTGGCGGGTGTCTGTTTGAACTGACGGATGTTGCAGATAAAGCTCGTATAATTGCTCTGTTGTCAAAGTAAAAGTTTTGGCAAAAGTATAGAACCATGATTATAGAACCATGATTGTTAGGATTGCAAGGATTATATTGAAATGGAAATTTAGAACCAGGATCAGTAAGAGTGGAGGTACGTACGGGAAATGAAAATCCTGGCAAACTAATGAATAAAAGCGGCGGCCGTTTTTATGCCGAATACTGAAAAAAAGTACAGGAGTGCGACGCAAGAATGAATCATAGTAGCAAAACCGCACGGTCCATAAGAAACTAAAATAATAACGACTGAGGTACTAAGATTAACAACAGCAAATACTTAGAAAGCAAAAAGCCACCCGTTTAAAACGGATGGCTTTTGTTTATACGACTTTTCGATTATTTCTTTTGTCGGCGTTTTGGAAAGAAGTTACCGGTTTTACGACCAGGACCTTCAGGAGAACCAGGGGCAATCATAGCACAACGGAAACCTACAGTACTGCTGCTTTGATCTTCTTCCATAAAGCGACGTGTGCCAGGACTTAACCAGTAAGGCCTGTCGTTCCAGCTACCGCCTTTAATAACTCTTGACTGGTCCGACACTAGTGTAGTCATTCCATATCCATAAGTTGAATTACTTAAAGAGTCTCCATCGAGGTAGTTAACAGCATACGATCTTTGATAATTACGGCGAAGACGCAATGTTGAGTCGTTCTCGTCTATCATTTTTATTCTACCAATGCTATCTCTCAGGTTACCTTCCCCGCCACTCATATCATTTTTCTGGAAACGGTTACCACGGTAAGGGTTAAAGTCATCAGCATCGATATTTGTTAAAGGACGGTATACATCGGCAACCCACTCGCTTACGTTACCACTCATATTATACACGCCGAACCCATTAGGGAAAAATGCAGTAACCTCAGCCGGAATAGCTGAACGGTCATTCAATCCACCAGCAACCCCCATGTTATCACCGTTACCACGCTTAAAGTTTGCTAAGAAGCTACCTTGCCAGTTACCACGACGTGTTGAACGGAGGTTATCGAAACCATCATTCTGCCATGAATAGATCTGCTTGTTTGAGTTATTTTCTTCACCACGCTTCTTCTCGCTCTTACGAGGTGATGGGTTTTGATTGATATAACCTAAAGCTGCATATTCCCACTCCGCTTCTGTTGGTAAACGGTAACCGGGTAATAAGATACCATCATCAAAATTAACCTTGGTACGAGGACGACCCTGCGAGTCTTTTAGTTGATTCTTTTTTGGTTTACCTGGTACACCCTGGTATTCGCCCATTAAGTATGACTTGGTATTGAAGTTCTCTTGTCCACCGCCTGCAAGTTCAGTTTTAACAACGTTCTTGTTTTGGTAGCCGTTTTGGATCAATTCATTTTGGTTAACCCTGTCGGTACGCCAGATGGCGAAATCGGAAGCCTGTTTCCAGCTAACACCAACTACGGGATAAAAATTGTAAGAAGGATGGCGGAAATAATATTCTACGTAAGGCTCGTTGTAAGCAAGTTCGCTTCTCCAAACCAGAGTGTCAGGTTTTGCACCGTTAACAACCGCTTCATACTGAGGGTCTGAAAATACATTTTCAATCCAGTGAATGTATTCGCGGTAGTGAACGTTTGCCACTTCCGTTTTATCGATAAAAAAGGAGTTTACGGTTACACGGCGGGGAATGTTATTCCAGTCGCCCATGATATCTTCGGTGGTTGCGCCCATACTGAAAGTACCACCTTGAACAAACACTAATCCAGGGCCGGTTTTAACGTCCTTGGCTTTAGCTACATTATAACCACCCATGTTTTTATCATTATAATTCCAGCCAGTCATTTCTGACTTCTGAACCTTCTTCTTACAGGATGCCACTAATGCAAGGGCCCCAAACAGGATGATGAAATTTCTTAGACGCAATTTTTGCATTTGAAACATTTTAACTCGTATTAAACGGAACGAAAAGACAATTATTGTACAGAATATTTTAAGTGCGGGCGAATATAGAAGATTTATTCTAATAAGTGAATAAGCGCTTTATGACATGAATGTTAGCAAAAAACTAATACTCAAATCTTATTTGCCTTCCTTAAACTTTCCTGGAGTAGATGTATAATCAAATAAAAAAAAAGAATGGAGATGCAATTTTACCAAAAAATAAATTAGAAAACAAAAATCCCTGCGCCGGACAGGGATTTTTACGAAATAAATAAAATATAAACATTTCATTAAGGAAAAATACCGAGTTCAGCATAGCTGGTGGCAACTTTGTTTATGGCACAAACATAAGCGGCCGTGCGCATATCAGGTATTCCTGGATTGCTTTTCCAAACATCCATAATTTCCTTGGTCGCGGTTACCATTGTTTCTTCCAGTCCGCTGTGAACAAGATCGACCTCGTCAGCACCATGTTCTATAAACGTTCTTTCTTTTGCATCAACATTTTTTCCTGTAAGATTTTCTATTTGCCCCAGGATGTGTTTGTTCATGTTTTCGGTAAAACGCTTTTCGAGCCGCCCGTAGCGGACATGGCTAAGGTTTTTCAACCATTCAAAATAACTTACTGTTACACCTCCTGCATTCAGGTACATATCGGGAACTACGAGTGTTCCTTTAGCAATGAAAATTTCATCTGCTTCGGGTGTTAATGGACCGTTTGCAGCCTCGCCAATAATTTTTGCTTTTACCCGGGGTGCGTTTTGCCCGTTGATGACATTCTCCAAGGCTGCCGGAATCAAAATATCACAATCAAGTTCCAGTGCATCAGTATTTAATGCGAGGTTTTGTCCGCCGGGAAAGTTCAATATTGTGCCTTTTGCCTTCCTGTGTTGAAAAACATCTTCTTCGTTTAGTCCATCTTGATTGTATACTGCTCCTTCCCACTCAGCAATTGCGATCACTTTAGCTCCATGTTCCCGAAAGTATTTTGCACAGTGGTAGCCCACGTTGCCGAGGCCCTGAACAACGACTCTTTTACCAGCAATTCCCATGGTTAATCCAAGTCCTTCCATTATAGAGGCCATATTGCAAACTTCCCTAATGCCAAAGAAAACGCCCAACCCGGTTGCTTCGGTTCTTCCGCGAACGCCGCCCTGCGATACGGGTTTGCCGGTAACACAGGCTGCGGCATCTACTTCTCCCGGGTGCATCGCAACATAGGTATCTAAGATCCACGCCATTTCACGAGCCCCTGTTCCATAATCAGGAGCAGGCACGTCGGTGCCGGGGCCGATAAAATTTTTCTTGATTAATTCAGAAGTATAACGTCGGGTGATTTTTTCGAGTTCGAAAGCAGTATATTTTTTCGGGTCAATTTTAATTCCACCTTTAGCGCCTCCGAAAGGCACATTTACAATTGCACATTTATAGGTCATCAATGCGGCAAGCGCCATAACCTCGTCCTGGTTTACCTCCATACTAAAGCGTATACCGCCTTTGCAGGGGGTTTTGTGATGGCTATGTTGTACCCGGTAAGCTTCAATCACTTCAATATTATCTCCAATTCTAACCGGGAATTTCATCCTGTAGACACTATTGCAAGCCTTAATCTGTTCCAATATTCCCAAATCCCAACTTGTAAACTTTGCCGCTTTATCAAAGCTCCGGATAACACTATCAAAGAAGCTGTAGTTCTCAGTCACTGTCATATTATTCTAATTTATCTAATGTCATATTTGGAAGTACTCGTTTTAAGGGTTTTATTTATGTGGTCTACATTAAAACTGGTGTCAACATCGTGCCCGCCGGGGCGTGGCTCTGTTGTACTGTAATACGCAAATCATCCGTCGCGTAATTCATGACTTTCTACAGACTACTACCTTTTTCAAGTTTAGTTAATTTTCTGTCTAATCTAAACAGGTAAAGTATTAAACCTGCAAGAATGGTAATTACGACAATCATCACTACATAGATTTTTGCCTCGCTTCGCATAAATCCCGTTTTTTCAGCAGTTGCAACTGTTGCATTTGACTGGGCATTCACGCATTGGTTTATCAAAAATGCAAAAGCAAGTAAAGAAGATTTTCTATTAAACATTTACTGTTTGTTTTTCTTTAAGTTGTTCAAATCTTATTTTAAGGGTTGTTATCCATACACCTAACAAAGTCCATCCTATAACTGCCGGCCAAAAAACGACCCGCATCGTCGCATCAAGGTCTTTACCGCCCATTCCAGGGTTTCCCTCTACTCCCTGTCCGCCCGGATGCAGACTTTCTACCATTCTTGGAATAATCCATAATGTAGGAAAGAGCATAGCGCAGGCGAAAACATTGTAAACAGCGCCTATGCGTCCTCTTTTGTCTATATCGGTAATAGAGTTTCGTAATATAAAATAAGCAGCATATATAAGCAGGGATATGGCAGCCAGTAATTGTTTGGGATCGTTACTCCATGCCTCACCCCAGGTGTAGTTTGCCCAAATAGAGCCGGTAATCAGCCCTAACACACCAAACACGGTACCTGTTTTTGCATACTCTTTCGAATAGATGTCGGAGTCAATAGTAGGATTGCGGAGATGTTTAATGGCGTAAATAACAGAAATTAAAAAAAGTACCATCATTCCAAACCACATGGGTACGTGAAAAAAGAAGTTACGGATGGAGCCATACAAATTGCCTACGTGAGGAACTTTGATGAGAAAGCCGGCAGTAAATGTATATATTAATAAAACTACTGATAGCGTTTTCCACCAGGATTTTCTAATCATGGTTGTTATTGTTTTACAGCATAAAAGTAAGATAGCGCTCAGCTAACCCTGTTTAAGCTCAAGAAGTCGTGAAAAATAAAGCAACAAAATTAGGGGAAAGGTGTTCATTCTAGCGAAGAAGAATTGATAAAATAGGTGACGCACAAATAGTTGTAGCTTAATCCTTCCAGAGAAAGGGAAACAAAATAATAGAGAGAACAACTACCATTGCATCTAATGCAATTAATAATAGAACCATTTGTCCAAGTCCCGCCTGTATGACAGATGAAAAGGCAATCGTTGCAATTTTCATCAGCAGCAGGAGCTGAGGAATAATAATTGGAAAACCGAGGATAGCCATAAGAGCGGCCTGTTGTTGTGCCTTGGAAGCAATCGCTGCTAAAAAGGTAAATACCACACTCAGGCTAACCCCACCTAATGTTGCCAATCCAATGAATTGTAAAGGTTGCCTTAAAGGGTTTCCCATCAGTAAGAGGAATAGGAGCAAACTCATAATACTCATTATCAGCATGAGCAAAGCGTTGAAAAGTAGTTTTGAAAGAATGAAGTCCCGCGGGCCGGCAATAGAGTAGAAGTACAACATTCGTCCCTTGCTCTCCTGCAAGAAGCTCTTCGCAACTGCATTTACACACACAAAAAGCTGTATCATCCAGAATAACCCGTTCCATACTTCGTCTTCTGGCTGGCCCATGGCCAGATACAGAACAAATATGGTTGACGACACATATAGTAATACGCCGTAAAAGCTGTACTGCTGTCGTATTTCTAATAACAGGTCTTTTTTGAAAAGCGCGGTAATTGTTTTAAGTGAGTTCAATAGATTGTAAATTTTGGAAGGCTCCTTTTCATTTGTTTTATCGTTGTTTAAATGGCCTTGTTTACAATGATTTATATGAATATGGTTTAGCCGCTAATTGTAGGTTAAAGTACAAGAGTGCGACGCAACGGCTGCTGGCAGTAGCATTGCTGCTGGTTACCAAAATATTCTTCTTTCTTTCATCCTTCATGATAACATTTTCTGCAGCGCGGCTCATAAACATCCATTTCGCCTAATAACACCTGTCCTTCCTGTGCAGATTTACGGTAAGAGATATTTGCGAGGTTACCACAGCGCACACATATAGCATGAAGCTTGGTAATGAAATCAGCAATAGCGAGCAGCTTCGGCATCTGGCCAAAAGGCTGTCCCTTGTAATCCATATCTAGTCCTGCAACAATTACCCTTATTCCTTTTAAAGCCAGTTTTTCGCAAACGTTGATTATTTCATCGTCAAAAAACTGTGCTTCATCAATACCTACAATATCGACATCGTTGGCTAATAATAATATAGTTTGTGAATTATCGATGGGTGTAGAATGGATGGAATTTGAATCGTGGCTTACAACGGCTGTTTCATCGAAACGAACGTCGATAGCCGGTTTGAATATCTCAACTTTCAGGTTAGCAAACCGCGCCCTTCTTAACCGGCGAATCAGTTCTTCTGTTTTTCCGCTGAACATACTACCGCAAATAACTTCGATCCACCCCCTGCGTTCGCCGGAAATATTAGGTTCAATAAACATTCTGAATTAACTTGTTGTTGTATGCAAAGAGTTAGTAATTTTACCTCGTAACCCCTTACTAATCCCCAAAAGTATATTTTCCAATGGAAAGAGTGGGTGTTTTAATTGATAAATTGAAGGAGCAATTTTCGCAGAAGGCCGACGTACAACATATGTTGGTTACTGCCCAATTATTGCACGGTGAGTTATTTTTACAAACCAAACAGGTCAATAACAGCGAAGCAAAGAAGGTTTCAGTGATGGCTCCAAATGCCATTGTAATTCATCCTGAAGCAACACGACAAGGGTTACTCGAACACCTTTCATATAAACCGGTACCTAAGCCGGAAAGTGAGCCTGAGCCGGTAGCAGAGCCAATGCCAGAACCAGAGTCGCCGATGCCAGAACCGGCCCCAATGCCAACTCCTAAACCTGAACCAGAGCCTATTCCACATTTTATTGAGCAGAAGCCGTGGCAAACGGTTTTACCTGTGAAGGAAGAGAAAGGAAGCCCGTGGTCGTTAGACCCGATTTTAGATATCCCCACTTTAGCTCACCAGGAAAAAGCAGTGTATGAATTAAATGATACCATGGTTGTTGAAGGAGCTCCGGCATCGATTAATGAAAAATTAAAGCAGAACAAAGCCGAAATGGCTTCTGTTTTGCAGGAAGTGCCTATCCGCGATCTTAGGAAAGCTATCAGCATAAATGACCGGCACAGGTTTATACGAGAGTTGTTCAGGGATGACGAGAATATGTACGAACGTTCTATTAAAACAATCAACAGCTTTAATATTTATGCCGAGGCCGAGTATTGGATCCAGCGCGAACTGAAAGTAAAAATTGGCTGGGACGTCAATCTTGAACTGGTTAAAACTTTTGATCAGTTGGTTAAAAGACGGTTTTCATAAATAAACTTCAGTATTTTTTCGGTTGAACCTTTATTACTGTAAACATAGCTCAAAGCTGCATTGCACGACTTTGTATAATCTGCTCCTTTCTTTAAAAGTGTATCAAATTTAGCCTCCAGTTTCTGGGCATTTTCAATAGTAATTCCGCCGCCATTTTCAACTAACTCGACTGCCTCTATAAATTTTGAATATTCAGGTCCGAATACTACAGGTTTTCCAAAAACTGCAGCTTCCAGTACATTGTGAACGCCGTCGGCCCCAAAACCTCCACCAACATAAGTTACTGTTGCATATTTATACAGGCTACTAAGCATCCCGATATTGTCTATAATAATTGTGTTGCAACCTGCAGCCAGGTTTGGAGTAGTTAAGCCGGAGAAAAGTATCGAGTGTTTGTAAAGCCGCCGGCATTCTGCTAACCTGTCTTTACCAATGTTATGAGGGGCGATGATAAACTTGATATTGTCACGGGAGTTTGCATAATGAGCCAGTTCTTTGTCGTCTTCGGTCCAGGTACTGCCTGCAACAATTACATCCGAACCAAAGCAAAATGATTCAACGGAAGGAATGGGATGAAAGCCCTCGGCAATTTCAATAACCCTGTCGAAACGGGTGTCGCCGGCTAAAGAGATATTTACAGTGAATCCGACAGATTGCAGGAGCCTCAATGATTCTTTATTTTGTACAAAAATGTGAGTAAAGCAGTGAAGCATTTTGCGGTAAAAGTGGCCGTGCCATTTAAAAAATGGTTGTGACTTTCTAAAAATTGCTGATACCAACAATAATGGAACATTTCTTTTCTTAGCCTCCTGTAAGTAATAATTCCAAAACTCATATTTTATAAAAAGCACTAGTTTAGGTTGTGCGATTTCATAAAACCGGACTGCATTCTGCATGTTGTCCATTGGGAGGTAAAAGATATAATCGGCACCCGTATAATTTTTCCTTACCTCGTAACCGGAAGGAGAAAAAAAAGTGAGGAGTATTTTATGGCCCGGATATTCACGCCTTATCTTTTCAAGTAAAGGCCTTCCCTGTTCGAATTCTCCCAAAGACGCACAATGCATCCAAATCAGCGGTTGGCCGGTAACAGTTTCCTTCATTTTATCAAAGATCCCTTTCCGGCCTTTTATCCAAAGTTTTGCTTTATGATTGAAGGGAGAAGCCAGGTTTATAGTAATTGGATAAAGCCTAATGAAAAGTTGGTAAAATAATTTTCCCACTCTGGTTATTAAAGTTTAAACAAAAATAACCTTTCATACTATCTAAAGTTAACAAGTGAGGTAAAAGGGCTTTTTAATGTAGCTTTGCCGCCATTCAAACATGTTGTATGAAGGCAATTCAAATGGTGGATACCAAAACACAGTACCTCAAAATAAAGGAACAGGTGGATGCAGGTATACACCAGGTTCTTGACACTGCTGCTTATATAAACGGGAAAGCTGTTCACGAATTTTCTAAAAATTTATCTGCTTATCTAAATGTTAAGCATACCATCCCGTGTGCAAATGGAACAGATGCCCTCCAGATAGCAATGATGGCCTTAGACCTTCAACCCGGTGATGAGGTAATTACGCCTTCTTTTACCTATATAGCAACCACTGAAGTTATAGCATTACTCAGGCTCACACCGGTTTTTGTGGAAGTTGATAAAGCAACTTTTTGTATCGACCCTAAGGCGATTGAAAAAGCTATAACGTCAAAAACAAAAGCGATTGTTCCTGTGCATTTATACGGCCAGGCAGCTAATATGGAAGAAATTATGGCAATAGCAAAAGCCCATAATTTATATGTTATCGAAGATAATGCCCAGGCTATTGGCTGTGATTATACTTTTTCTGATGGTTCTGCTAAGAAAACGGGTGCAATAGGAACGATTGGAGCAACTTCATTTTATCCATCGAAAAATCTTGGAGCATTTGGCGACGGCGGGGCAATTTTTACAAACGATGATTCCCTTGCAGAAAAACTGAAGATGATCGCCAATCATGGCCAGAAAGAAAGGTATTACCATGATGTGGTTGGCTGTAATTCGAGACTCGATTCTATCCAGGCCGCTATTCTTGACGTTAAACTGAAATATCTTGACGAGTACATAACTGCCCGGCAAAAAGCAGCGGTATTTTATGATAAGGCGTTTGCGGGAAATGAGAGGATAATTACTCCTCAAACTGCTGCTTTTACAAATCACGTTTATCATCAATACACTTTGCAATTAAGCGGCGCCGACAGGGACGAGTTGAATAAATACCTGGCGGAGCAGAAAATACCGTCGATGATCTATTATCCTGTTCCTGCTCACCGGCAGAAAATGTTTGCGGCGTTTGGTGGCGGAGATTATGAACTTCCGGTTACTGACTGGTTAACCGGGACGGTAATTTCCCTGCCCATTCACACCGAACTCGATGAAGAGCAGTTGCAATATATCGCCGGCCATGTTCTTCACTTTATAAACGGGAAGTAGCAGCAAAAGGCCCAAGTTAGATGCCACCATACAATCACCAGCAGAAAATTCAGCTAAAACAACGATTATGTCGAAACCGGTAATCCTGGTAACAGGAAAAAATGGTCAATTAGGTAACGAGTTAAGAATATTATCAGAAAAGTACCTTCAATACGAGTATGTTTTAACAGACGTAGCGGAACTTGATATTACGGATGCTAAAAAAGTAGATGCTTTTTTCGAGCAGTACCAGCCTGCAGTTTGTATAAACGCGGCGGCTTATACCGCCGTAGATAAAGCTGAAACCGATAAAGACCTTGCATTGAAAATAAACGCTGAGGCAGTTGGAAATCTTGCAGAGAATTGCCGCAAAATAAATACAAGGTTCATTCATATTTCAACCGATTACGTATTTGATGGTACTGCCACTACACCGTATACGGAAGATTACCCCGTTAAACCCGTTAATTTTTATGGCGAGAGTAAATTGAAAGGAGAGGAGCGGGCCTTAATGATGGACCCCTCGGTCGTTATCATCCGAACATCGTGGGTGTACAGTTATTTCGGAAACAACTTTGTAAAAACGATGCTTCGCCTCATGAAAGAGCGTGATAGTATTAATGTAATTAATGACCAGTTAGGTTCACCCACTTATGCCGCCGATCTTGCAGAGGTAATTATGCAAATTGCCACAGCTCCTGGAAACAAGCCTGGAATTTATCATTTTTCGAATGAAGGCGTAATAACCTGGTTTGATTTTGCAACAGCTATAAAAGAATTGGCGGGCTTGCAATGTAAGGTAAACCCTATCGATACTTCCGGTTACCCTACGCCAGCCAGGCGACCGGCTTACTCAGTTATGAATAAAGACAAAATACAAGCGACTTTTGGAATTACTTTAAAGGATTGGAAAGATAGTTTGCAGCAATGTTTACAGTTATTGCAATCATAGCATTAAATAATAGCGTAAAACGAGATGCACGTATTGTTTCTATCGGCATCTTGCTTTACCGCTTGTTACTAATACCTGAGATTTTTTTGGGCCAGGCAACAGAAATTCTATTAAGCACCGTTGCGTCGCACACTTGTACCGCACACCAAAATCGGCAAGGTTTATTCCCTGGTCTTTAAAGCCCGTTTGGGGGCGGTTTAATACGCTACCTTTCTTACCAATACTTCATCTTTCAACTGCACCTTCACCATCATTAATCCGCTTGATATACTTTGTAATGGTATAGTTGTAAAACCGTTTCCTCGGGTTACTGTTTAAATAAAGAAATATTTTTAGCGTCAGTCGGGAGGTTGGTATAAAGGTTCTTTCCTGAAACAAATGCGCGGAAGTTAACAACATTATTATTGGTAATCCGAATGACGGACGAGTATTGAACTTCGCCGTTTTTAGAGGTAATCTTCAACTT
>JAQBNO010000053.1 GCA_028288485.1 Segetibacter sp. | reverse complement strand
GTTTACGTGGAAAATCGAAACTGGTAGAACATTGGGAGGATTACGAGCGTAGCAGTGCGAGTTTTTACGTGAAGAACAAATTTGAAGGTTTCGTGCCTGTGCATTATGAAGAGTTAAGCTAAGAAAGTTTGCATCATCAGCAGCTGAAAAATACCGGGGTCCCTTAGCTATACGCAGAGCTATAAAAGGAGACCCGGCAGGAAGCAAATACACCATCCGGTATATTTGCTTCCTTTTCTGATGCCGAGGGAATTGACCAACTCTTCTGCAGTAATAATTTCCCGGTACATTTACTGCAGCATATGCCCTACGTCGCATCTAACGTTCTTCGAATCGGGACCCGAGCCTGGCTTTTCATTTACCAGTCGAAGATATACGGATGCAGGAAACCAATGCATCATTCGCAACGCGAATCCTTCTATTTTATTTTTTCAACCGCTGGTACCTTTCTACGCTTTTTTGTCCCTGCTGGTACGAAATCGTTTGTTGGTACTCATCATTTCCACTCATTGTAATATCGTGTTCAAGTGTTTGGCCATTTAAAGTAGAATAAGTTGAAAGAATAAAGCTCTCTTTTAATTTATTATTTCCATTCATAGAGAACGTTGCGCACCCTATACTTGTGCGATTTGCATTGGTCGAATCCTTGTTGGTACGTCCCCAAATAACATATCCCGCATAAAAGGTTTTAAACTGCTCCAGCTGGAACACAATCGTATCATTTCCGCTTATTCCGTAGGCTTTTACCAGTTTCCATGCACCATCCAAAGGCGATTTGGCTGGTGAACTCACGTTCTCGTACTCTTCTGTAAGTTTAAATTTTTGACCTGCAGCTGTTACCACAATATCTGGTATCACCTGTTTATATCCATTTGCAGTTTTTAAAATGTCAAGAGTATAAGAAACAGGTTTAGTACTGATGCTGGTATCCGAGCCCCCGTATATCATATGTTCGGTAACCTTTCCTTCGTTGGTTGTGTATGTGCCTATTCCAAATGAAGAAACAGAATCCGTTGTACTTACATTGGCGTACATAACATAGTCGGTCGTATAAATTTTCAGTTGTTTAACGCCTCCATACGCCGTATCTCTTTTTCCATCGTTTACTACCTGTGATAACATTTTATAAGCACCCGGCATTTGCGGTATTTCCTTTGCAACCCGCATATTAAAGCTAAAAGCTGCTACGGCTGCTAATCCGAATATTCCTTTTTTCATATTTGATAATTTCACAATAAGATACAAGGAATATATTACAAAAGCAAATAATGTTAAAAATAAGAAAGTACGACACTGTATCTCCATTCCTCTAAATACCTGTAATTGAAAAAACAAGAGGAGGCAGGTTTATTTGTGCCAAAAATCTTAAAAACCAGTGCTTCCTTAGATATTAGCCCCCGTTGCATTTTTTTTACCGAAGAGCTTTTTAAACAGCACCACAATTTTTTCTACAACAAAACCTACCAACAGTCCGGCAATAGCACAGGCCAAAGCCTTGGCAAGCCAGGCAAGGGCAGCGATCTGGGCTAACGCATTTTCTATATTGTGTAGTAAATGACTGGTAAACGGAATGCCATGGGCAATAATTTCGGCACCTACCCAAAGCATGGCTGCGGTGCCTATGTAACCGAGAAAACGCAGGAAGTGCGGCATAAATTTTACAATGCCACGACCAAACTTTTGAATAGCAGGATTGAATTTATCGTGTGCGAGGTGTACACCAATATCGTCTGCTTTAACTATGAGACCAACAAACCCATAAACAGCCACTGTAATAAAAACAGCCACAGCGAGCATCACCACAACCTGGTTTAGCAGCGGCTGCCCGGTTACCTGGCTGTAAGCAATGGCCATAATTTCTGCCGATAAAATGATGTCCGTTCGTACGGCACCGGCTACCCGTTCCTTTTCCAGTTGCTCAGGCGTAATTAATATTGTAGCCTCGCTTTCAGGAAGCGCATCATGGCGCTTACTAAACATTTGATGCACCTTTTCGTAACCCTCAAAACATAAATAAGCTCCACCTAGCATCAAAACCGGTGTAATAGCCCAGGGAGCAAAGTACCCAAGTAACAAGGCCGCCGGACTTAAGATAAGCAGTTTATTGAATAGCGATTTTTTGGCGATACTGTAAATAATTGAAAGTTCCCGGGAGGGATCGAGCCCCACGACATATTTAGGTGTTACCGCGGTATCGTCGATCACAATGCCCGACACTTTTCCCGTGGTTTTTGCTACCTGCGCGGGCACATCATCCAAACTGGCTGCGCTTACTTTTACCAAAGCTGAAATATCATCTAATAAAGCCAAAAGTCCTGAAGCCATATCTTAATATTTTGCTACTTAGTTTTCGTTATAAAAATGATTTACGTTTTTTCTCCCTCTTAGTTGTGCAGCAAGTTAAGCGCAGCTTTTTAAATAACAAGTTTCGTGCTGCGCCGGTCTCTTTAAACCCCGGCTGTCCGTAGTGTTCCGCAGGACAACCAGGGAAGCAAATGGTAACCCACACTCGGTCTGGTATTGGAAAAACAGGTGTACATGCGGTGCTTGTAAGTGTGCGGAACAAAATGATACAAGTAGAGTCACTTTTCGATTGGTCGGGGTAAACGCCGCGATGCCGAATAAACAACCTATGCCTGGTTCACAAAAAATCTTTGGAAAACAAAAGGCCGGTTATAAAAAACGCAAAACGCTTATTGAAACCGGGAAGTAGAACTTTAAATAGCGATCTTTTAAAACCAGTATAAACAGTAATGCCGGATTGATGTTGTACTACTGCACTTCTTGAATGACTATCCGTAATTAAAGAGAAATTTTTCTTTTGATACCAGCAGTAAATTTCTTCGCATCATTGTTGCCACGCTCGGTTCAACTCTTAGTTATGAATTGAACTGAGCGGGCAGTTTACCCTGCGCAAGGCCGAAGGGTCGCAATCACTTTATTCGGGCTGCTTTAGTTTTCATCGTTAAGGTTATTAAAATTTGAAACAGTGTAACTAAACAAGAAAAATCATATACGTTTAAGGTATATTAAAATGCCTAGAAACGGTTGGGCTGTTAATTATTCTATTGGCATAATAACGGAACATGCAGTTGTAAGACGCAGCTCTGCGTAGTGTAACGCTGACTGTCTCCTAATTTACAAAAGCGATGTTCTGTTCTTCCCCCTTTTTTCCGCCTTTGCAGCTGTTCTTCACCTGCAATTGGTTCTCATCGAGGCCGTTGCGTAGAACACCGACAGCGGCTTAAGTTTGCATAGCGGGCACTGAAGGAATGCCGGCGTCCCTTAGCTATACACGAAGCTATAAAAGGAGACCCGCACAGGACCAAAAATTCGATGAAAGATAACGGATATACCTCCGGGGTGAGACCCGCTGAAAAAAGGTTTGCCGTACAAGTGAGTGACACAACGATGCCGAATAATGAACCAATGTTTGTCCCAAAAAAAATTCCATAAAACAAAAGGCGCTCCACCCAGCCAGACTGACATAAACTTCGGGCAGAGGCTGTGTATATGCAGAACCGACTTATAATATTTTCGCTACGAGTCTTGGATCTACAGGTATCGAGTTTCCTATTATTATTCGTTGGCGACCTGGTAACCCTAACCATTTCTTTGCCGGCTCTGGTGGCTCCTAAGACGGTATCTTCATCCGGTAAATGGTATACGGCGTTGTTCGCTTATTCTCCCCCTCGTTGTAGTCGGGTTGCTTTTGAATTTGAGAACAACTGATGTATAAATAATCATCGTCGGAAATAGAATAGCTGTCGGGCCATATTAGTTTTTCATCCTGAACAACCGTGGTAACTTTCAGTTCAGGACTAATTTTTACAATTGACGACTCCTGCAGGTCACCGAGGTACAGGTTGCCTTGCTTATCACATATCATTCCATCAGTGGTGATAAATGCTCCTAAATCTTCCACTTCCTTTTCAAGCTCTTCGCCGGTTAAAATGCTGTTGCGCAAGTATTGAGTTTTTATGCGGTACAATTTGTTATCGGTTAAAGGCTTGTAATAGAGGTACAGACCATCAGGCGTTAGCGCAATACCATCGGAATGCATTTTTGCAGGTTCACCTTTTTTAGCGAATTCTTTCCCGTCAATGATAAATTTGAAAGCAGGGTCGGATTTTACAGAATAATGCTTTTGCAAGACCTGTTTTATTTTACCGGAATTTAAGTCCACTACCACTATGCCACCTTCATTTGAGTTGGTGAGGTAAGCAAAGCCGCGGCTTGTGTCAACCCGTACGTCGTTCAGGTAACTCTTGTCGCTGGCTATGCCCTCGAAACACCACGTCTTTTCAACCTGGTTTGTCTGCAGGTTTATCTTAACCAGTTTGTGGCTGTTGTCGTACACCTGCTCCATAAAAGGACAGGCTGGGTCGACAACCCACATAGCATCTGTATCATCGATATAGACTGCCTGTACGCAAACCCATTTGTTCTTACCCTTGTCACCCTCTTTCCAGGTGTTCATCTCGAGATTTGGATACGGCTTTACTTCATTATTGGCAAACACTTCAACCAATGAATATTTGTGAGAACCGGGCCATAAGGGATAGTTGGTGAAAAGCCTTCCCTGTTTAGAAACTGCAACACCGGTTAATTGATAAGTATCATCGGCAAATAATAATTCTAATTTGGGTTCTTCTGCCATGAGCTAATTTCTTTGAATGATTGGAGAGGCTTGAGGTGACGTTACAAAGTTAGGGCTGACCGCTTCCGCCTGCAGCACCATAGATCTGGCCGGTAGAATAACTGGCATCGCTTGCTGCAAGTTGTACATAAATGGAAGCCAGCTCCGCCGGTTGCCCGGGTCTTCCCATTGGCGTATCGCCGCCAAATTGTTGTAGCTTTTCCTGCGTCGCCCCTCCACTTACCTGTAAAGGAGTCCAGATTGGTCCCGGCGCTACACCATTAACCCTGATACCTTTAGGCGCGAGTTGTTTTGCTAGCGACCTTACATAACTTGTAGTAGCTGCCTTTGTTTGTGCATAATCATATAACTCTGCCGACGGATCTGTTGCCTGTACCGATGTTGTTCCGATAATGGCTGAACCTGGTTGTAAGTGTGGCAATGCAGCTTTAATTATCCAAAACGGCGCATATACATTTGTTTTCATCGTACGGTCGAACTGCTCGGTGGTTATATCGAGTATAGAAGGCTTTGTCTGTTGCATTGCAGCATTGCTCACTAATATATCGAGACCTCCAAGGCCTCGAACAGCTTCTTCTACCAGCCTTTTACAAAAGGCCTCGTCGGTAAGATCTCCGGGAATGGCAACTGCTTTTCTGCCGGCCTCTTTTATAAGTGCTATTACCTCACGTGCATCGGCCTCTTCGGCAGGTAAATAATTAATGGCTACGTCTGCCCCTTCTCTTGCATATGCTATCGCGGCTGCCCGGCCCATGCCTGAGTCTCCTCCTGTAATCAGCGCTTTCCTGCCCATCAGTCGCCCCGAACCTTTATAGCTCTTTTCACCATGATCCGGAACAGGACTCATTTTGCCGGCCAAACCGGGCCATGGCTGTGACTGACTATTGAAAGGAGGCCTGGGATATTTGTTTGTGGGATCCTGTAACTTGTCGGGAGACTGGTTTTGTGCATTAGCAGATAAGGCGGGTGCTGCCACTGCCGCTGCTATACCTGTACTTATTCCGCCTATTGCTTTTCGCCGGCTGATTTTATTTTCTTCATTAACTGTCATAACACTTTTTTATAATGTAATACAAGACCATGCCATTACTACTGTTCGATGAATGAATGGTTTTACAAGCAGGGTATTTAACAGTTGTGGAATAAGGAAGGGTATATTTGCAAATAGTTACCCATAAATGCACAGGAAACGCTAAGGCAGAAGGGTTCTTACCTCGCTCGTGCAAATGTTCTATGTACCACCCTGCAACCCGTCTGACGCTATCCACAATGGCGCTTGGGGACAAGCTGCTATTCTAAGAACGTTTCTAATTTCAAACCCTCTCAAATTCCGGGTTTACTTTCTTTGTCTTGAAACAAAGAAAGTAAACCGAATAAAAAATCGGGACAGGTGACGCACAATCAAGAAAGAAACGATACATCCGGCTTCTTTCTTTGTTCCTTGATTTACCGGCAGTGCTACTCCCGATTGGCCGGGACAAGTTGTGCCTTCAGCATTTGTTTTTTATGCCTGCTTTGTTTGATAGGCTCGAGTTTCAAGCTTTTTTACAGAATATCTCACATTTTTATTGCTAACACAGAAGCGTTTCTTTTGCCGCCCCCCCACAATCGTATGGCTCCCTACATCCACAGCGTAGGACTGACAAAATCTCCAGGCGGAGCGGCATGTATGCAGAACTGATCTTTTAATATTGGGGCTACAAGCGTTGAATCTCCGGGTATCCAGTTTCCATAACTAATGTCTGTAAAATGAGGTTGGCGCGTACTGGTGCAATAACCATTTTTACGAGCTACGCTTTGTATACACATTCCTAACCACACCAGGGTTATCGTTCCAAATTCTATTCATATAAGCTTTGGCATTGTTTTTTTATTTTCCAAATCATAAAAACAATTGTTATGAACTCAGGATCAAAAGTATTATTAGGTGTTTTAGCCGGTGCAGCAACAGGTGCAATTCTAGGAGTATTATTCGCCCCTGAAAAAGGCGAAGAAACAAGAAGACGTTTATCTGAAGGCAGCAGGGACTTCACCGACAATTTAAAAGAAAAATCTCGCGGTTTTGCAGACGCGGCTGTAGATAAATTTGAGGCCGTAAAAGAAAGCGCAGCAGGATTGGTTGAGCAAGGCAGAGCAAAAGCATCTAGCGTAGCAGGCGGTGTAAAATCAGCTGCCAGCAATGTAGCATCTCGTGTTTCGGGAGGTACTGGTAGTCATCCCGGCACAACCGGTTTGGGTGCTGGTATATCTGCAGCTGGTTCTAATATAACAGAATAATCAAAAAAGCTTCAGGTTTTTTTGAACACATCTTAATGCCTTATGAGTAATTCAGCAGGTATTAAGATTTTTTTATTTAACCTGCTCCTGCTTGTTTTTAATTGGTTCCCCGGCTCTTCGTACTGTTCGCCAGGACAACTGCGGAGGCAAATGATAACCAACTCAGGGACTGGTATTTGAAAACCGATGTTCCTGTTCTATGAAAGAAGGCATCGTATTGATACAAACGCCTAATTCTGTTAAAGATAACGGCGGTAGACAGTTCAGGTGAAACCACTAAACGAAATTGAATCCTCGATTCCTCAGGGTAAATTCCAGGATCCCGAACAAAAGAAAAGATGTGCGTGCCGAAAAAAACTTATATAACAAAAGGCTCGTTATACAAGCTCGTTTCTGCAAATTTTTATCGTCAACAGCAGAAGTGCTTTGGTAAAGCTATATTCAACGATTAACTGTGAACCGTAAGTAAGTCGCAGGAATAGAAGTGGTTTCGGAGTTGCTTTTATTTTGACTGTTAAAAACTTCCTCCAATTCACGTCACAGTTAGCCTGTATCCCTTTACCGCAGATTCAACACGCTTTTACAACGCACAAGGTGAGTCGAAGAATTAGCTGCCAAACCATTCTTAGCACCACCTGTTCCGTACACATAATACTTATCCCCTTTTGTATACAGCACATGCGGATCCCAAAACAGAACCTGCAGCCGATTTTATTTATTTAGGTCGTTTCTATTAGCCTTCATTTGATCTTTCGGTCCCCGTTTGTAAATAATCAATCCATCCAGGAAATTTCTTAGTACCTGGTCGCCTGCGACTACATAGCCTGGATGGTCTTCATGTCTGAACAGATCGTTTAGTGCACCTTTCGTCATTTTAAATCCTGCCAACGACAAAATATGTAACATATCTTCATCCCTAAGGGCAAGTGCAATTCTGAGTTTCTTCAGTATGTCATTGTTTGAAAGCATCGTTCTATTGTTTGTTTGTAAAGGTAGGTGAAGGCGATTGCAAGGCGAAACGCAGCACTTGCCGGCCTTGGGTTCTAGCTAATATAACTACCCGAAATTCATTAGTAAAGTGCAATAAACTCTAAAAGAAACAATACCAGAAAGTGAAATTCGAGCAAGGAGATCCTGGGGCAGGAAATACGTCAGGAAAATTAAAACGAAGGCCATTAGTAATGTACAAAAGGCCTTGTCTAATAAATTGAATAATATTGCCGGTATTCTTGTCCCCGGTATTTCACTTAGAAATGATTTTTCTACGAGCTTAGGAAAAAAAGCTATCGAGAGAAAAGATACAAGGAGCATTGAACAAAATAAAGTCGGGGAATAAAAAGATCAATCTTCAAACAGGGCTACATCAACAATATCGAAACTTGCTTCAGCAGCGTCTATTGAAGAAATAAGCAATAATAAGCCTATCGCTGTGTTGCAAATTCTTGTGTCCAGTAATCACCACTTTTAGCAACCCCCATTTCTTTAAATCTTCCATTCATAATATTTGCGCAGTGCCCGGGACTTTTTATCCAACCTTCCATAACACTTTGCTCGGTCGGATACCCTTTGGCGATATTCTCAGCATAGGTTGACCACCTGTAATTGTATTTACTAATCCTGTCACCGGGAGACGTACCATCTTTGCCTGTATGACTAAAATAATTATTGTTATTCATATCATCACTGTGCTCTTTCGCTGCTAGTTCAAGTGTATTGTTCCAGCTCACTGATCCAACAGGTGGATAGTAGTCAGGGCCACAATTACAACCGGACGCACGATAACGGTTTACTAAATTTAGCAAAGCGTCTTTATTAATATTTGAATTAGAACCGGCAGCTTCGCTTATAACCTCGTTCTCTTTTGTGCAACTAAAGAACACCGTAACAAAAAACAATAAAAAGAGAACCTTCCAATCTTTCATACCTCTGTTTTAAATTATACAATCCATCTGCTACCAAACTTTGAGCCTGAGAACCCGTATTCATTCTTACTTCTTTGTTAATAAGCTGGTTTTTGCACGAAAGTATAAGAAAAAGAGTGAGTAGGTGGCAGATTTGGGTCTGTTCGTTACGAAGGGCAGACTTGGTAAGCTGCTATTAAAACTGATTCGGGAATGTTAGGGCGGCGGGGTTATCAACCTAAGCTATGAAAGAAGAAACGCGGCAAGATGAAAAGGTATTGGCTGAAGTCTGCGTTGGATAAGAATGGGGTTTTATTAAGATAAAGCCTGAAGCTGCATAGAATTGTGGCAGATGAACGGAACCCTTTTACAGGCCTGGGCACCCTTCCACTGCCCTCATAATGCCCTTCGACTTCGCCAGGACACTATGAGGTTACGCTTTTGGCAAGAATGGCAGGCTGATCATTCGAAGGGCAACGATGGCGACCAGGGATATTAGCCTGTAACAAAAGCATTTTTATATCTTTAGATATCAACTCCTACTTTCTTGGTAAGCATAGAATTTTCTGAACGGCTACGAAAAGTATCGGTTTTACCTGCTTTAAAAAGAAAGAGGAATATAAAGAAAACAATAGCCAAAATTTATGATTCTAGGAAAGGACAAATTTCTACAAGCAACTTTAGCTGGGTGTGCTGTTGTCGCAAAACTTCAATTGCGACTTTATTTGATTGCCTGTTTCCTCGTTGCGTGTTTGCTGTCTTTTTCTCAAAAGAATTATACATCACTTGTAAATCCTTTTATCGGTACCGGTGGACATGGTCATACTTATCCGGGTGCGACTTTGCCTTTTGGAATGATGCAACTGAGTCCCGACACAAGGTTAAAAGGTTGGGATGGAGCGAGTGGATACCATTATAGCGACAGTATTATTTACGGCTTTTCCCATACACACCTAAGTGGTACCGGCGCTGTTGATTATGGCGACGTTTTGCTGATGCCATTTACCGCAACGACCCGTTGGAACAATAGTGATTATGCATCCCCTTTTTCGCATAAGAATGAAAAAGCAAGCCCTGGTTACTATGAAGTGCTGCTGCAAAAAGACAGCATAAAAGCTCAGCTAACGACAACGTTGCGGGCTGGAATGCATCAATATACTTTCCCTTCGAATGCCGAAAAAGGCGCGCTTTTGATAGACCTGGAACACCGGGATGAAGTATTGGAATCGTGGATTGAAAAGGTAAGTGATACAGAACTCCGTGGCTATCGGCGAAGCCGCGCATGGGCCCAGGATCAAAGGCTGTATTTTTCTATAAGATTTGAAACACCTATAACAGAATATACTGTCTTAAATGATGGCGTAATAACCAATGCCGGGAAAGTAACCGGAAAAAAGTTGAAAATCGCGGTGCGATTTGGACTGGACGAAAATAAAACAGCAAGGGTTAAATTGGGTATTTCAGGAGTTGATGAAGCCGGCGCGAGGCGAAACCTGCAGTCAGAAATAACGACATGGAATTTCAACTCCGTTAGAAATAGTGCTGAAAAAGCATGGAACGACGAATTGGGAAAAATTGAAGTAACCGGCGGGACAAGAGGCCAGGAAATTATCTTTTATACTGCGTTGTATCATACATTAGTCACTCCCAATATTTACCAGGATGTAGACGGAAGGTTTAGAAGTACAGATCTTACCGTTCATAACGCAAGCCATTTCACGAACTACACCGCCTTTTCGCTTTGGGATACTTACCGGGCACTTCACCCGCTAATGACCATCACTCATCAAAAATTGACTTCTGATTGGATAAATACTTTTTTAGCCCAGTACAAATACGGTGGTTTATTACCGGTTTGGGAGCTAAGTGGCAATGAAACATTTACAATGAATGGCTACCATTCCGTTGCGGTTATTTGGGATGCTTACCAGAAAGGCATTCGCGGTTTTGATGCCGCCAAAGCGCTTGAAGCAGCTATCAGTTCTGCTGAAATGGACCGTGCAGGCTTGCGTGTTTACCGGGAGCAGGGTTATGTATCGAATGACAAAGAACCGGAAAGTGTTTCAAAGACGGTGGAGTATGCTTACGACGACTGGTGTATCGCACAACTGGCAAAAAAGCTGGGAAAGCAGGACCTGTACAAAAAATACCTTTTCAGATCACAAGCTTATAAAAACCTGTTTGATGCAGAAACAAGCCACATAAGAGGTAAGAGACAAGCACAATGGCACAGCCCATTTGAAGCCAGGGAAATCAACACTTTTTTCACAGAAGGAAATGCATGGCAGTATGCCTTTGCCGCACCACAAGATGTTGCTGGTTTAATCCGTCTTTATGGAGGAGACGAGGCGTTTACAAATAAACTCGATGCATTGTTTACTGCCTCATCAAAAACAACCGGTTTTGCAAATGAAGATGTAAGCGGGCTTATTGGCCAGTATGCGCAGGGAAACGAGCCGAGTCATCATGTAGCCTACCTTTTTAGTTATGCCGGGAAGCCGTGGCGAACCCAGGAGCTAATACATAGGATCAATAAAGAGTTTTATAAAAACCAGCCGGATGGACTTATAGGCAATGAAGACTGCGGCCAAATGAGCGCCTGGTTTGTGCTTAGTTCTATTGGATTTTACCCGGTTTGTCCCGGCAACGGCGATTATGTTTTTGGTACTCCGCTGTTCGACGAGGTTAAGATTCATTTGGAAAATGGAAACACGTTTACCGTTAAAGCGAAGCACCAAAAAAAAGCTGCTTCCTATTATATTCAGTCTGCTACCTTAAATAACAAGAGTTATACGAAATCGTGGCTGGCTCACAACGATTTGATGAAGGGTGGAACCTTGCAATTCGAGTTAGACGATAGACCAAACAAGTCGTTCGGTAAAAAACAACCAGACCGTCCTGTTTCAGCAATCAACGATTTTAAGATTGTTGTCGTGCCTTATTTTAAAGGCAGTTCTCATCGTTTTACAAATAACCACCAGGTTGAAATTGTTAGTCCTGGCAATGCGCCAATATATTATGTTGTATCAGGTAGTTCCCCGTCTGCAAATTCTACGTTCAGGTTATATACAAAGCCTTTCACGATTTCAAAAAGTTGTATTGTAAAAGCTTACACACAAAAAGATGGAGTTAAAAGCAATATTGTAAAACAAACCTTTACCAGGCTTCCTGAAGATAAAACGATCAAAGTGTTGTCGAAAGTAAACCCAATGTACACTGCCGGTGAGCCGGAGGCTTTGATTGATGGAGTATTAGGTACGGTAAGCTGGCGGACAGGTGAATGGCAAAGTTACCCTGAGCAGGATTTTGAAGCAATCATAGATCTGAAAAAGGTAAAGCCGGTCAGTTATGCAGGAGTACACGTTTTCCAGTTTTTAGGTCCGTCTATTGTTTACCCGTCGAAGTTGATCGTTGAGGGAAGCGTTGATGGCGATATATTTTTTCCAATAACTGCAGTGAATAATACTATTCCTTTGGAAGAAAAAGCAGCCCGGGTAAACCTGTTAGGATCAAAAATAAAAGCTGAAGCTCGATATATAAAAGTAAAAGCAGTATCTGCCGGAAGATTGCCTGCGTGGCATTCAAACCCCGGTGCACCTACCAGGATTTTTATTAGTGAAGTGGTAGTTAAATAGCCGGCGTAAAAACTTATTATCCTCCGTGACTTTCTTTTATGTTACCGGCCGTGGTACCTTGATTGTACATCGTTGTGTCACTCACTTGTACTTCCGGTACTTCCCGCAGCTTTAATCCCAAAACCTGTTTCTTTTACGTCGCCAGGACAAACAGGCAGGTAAAAAGTTACTTAAGCTGTACCTGTATTTGAAAGCTCTTTTTTTGCAGCAAATACTTCACGCCCATTTATGCACACTCCGGACATGGCAAGGTGTGCCTTTCTGTTGCAATAGTAGTCGAAGACGTAAGGATAGCAGGTGCTGGTGAATACTTATTTAAGTGGAGCTTACAATGCCGAATACAGATATGCAAGTAAAAGTGAGTGACACAACGAAGCTTAATTTTAGTGCGAAAGCTGGCTCAATAATTATTCTTACCGTTTAAAGATTGAATGAAAAAAAATTGCGTCGTCATTCCTCCTCGCCATCATGGCTTCACTCAACTGCAATGGGTTTTTATCATTTCGCCTGCAAATAATTTTCATACTCCACTGATGCGAGGATAAAAGTTCCAATTGCTTTCCCCTCGTTATTTACGATAGCTACATCCGGACCGCATAAATAATAATTAACGGTTCCGGTGCGGGCTGGATTGCCGGCAGGGCCGAGTCCGGCAGAGGCGCATGATTGGATAATATCAATGCTTGCTTCCTGTTTCCTTATAAAGGTTTTTAATAATCCCTGGTAAGCTTTTTCTGCCGTCGACTTGTACTTGTCTTTATCTAACAATCCCAGCCTTATACCTTTAAAGAAAGCATAGGTAAAGATGGAAGAACAGGATGCTTCGAGGTAATTGGAGGCAGTACCTGCATTATACGTTTTACCGTTTACAATATCGCCCTTACCATCTCCCTTCTTTTTTGAATTATATTGTAACAACTGGTACCACGCTCCCGATTTTTTATCCTGCCATCTTTTTAATCCCGCTGCTACCTGGTTATAGATGGCGTGTAGAGCTGCGTAATCAGCATGATCCTTTGGCATTACTTCCAACACATCAACCAGGGCGGCAAAATACCAGCCCATACCACGTCCCCAAAATTCTTTACTGCAACCCAAATAAGGTTCGGTTTTATTTGCCCAAAAAGAGTTAGGATCGTTGGGAGTAGCCGACCATGCATGATAATTCAATTGTTTATCGGCATTATAAGTATATTTATGAAGTACCTTAAATTGATTGGCTATATCTGACCAACTCTGCTTGTCATCTTTCGCATCCTTTGCCCCAAACTCAGCTTGCCATTGTGCATAAACCGGCGCTCCCATATATGTTCCGTCGAGCCACATCTGGTTTGGATACTGGGCTTTATGATAAAATCCTCCTGCACCTGGCCGACCTTCCTTTATACGTGAATGTTCATTTTTTAATTTATTGCGGATGAGCGTTGCTGCATTTTTATAGCGCTGGGCACCTTTCGCACCTATCTTCATTTCCTGCTTATACAACGTAAAGAATATTCTTCCGGCGGCGAGATCATCAATATTGCTTTCGCCTAGTGCTGATTCCCCTTTGGAGTTGATGATCATTGAGCCATCAGCATTTGTATTTCTGTCAGCAAACGCTTTAACAGCATAATAATATTCTGCTTTCTCCGGGTAATGTTCCCATGCCTTCAGTACTGAAATAGCTATTAACCCCGTAACATAATCCCAGCCGGTATTGGCGAGTTTTTCATGCAGCACCCTGTTTGTATAGAAATCTTTTAATCCATGCGATTCAACCATCTTTTGAGACCATTTCTCGTTCTGCAATGTTTGTTTATTCCCGGAAGCTGTAAAACAGCCGGTAAAAACAAAAACAATAGCAGTTATTAAGGTGCTGCTTACAATTAGTTTTATGAGCTTTTGTGGTAGGAGCTTCTTATTCATATTTATGTATGGGCAATTTTGAATATGATAGTGGTCAAGTTTTATACCTGTTTTATAGCGGTGACGACATAAGTTTGAATAACTGCATGACACTTCCCCTATAAGACTAGTTGTAAAATGGCTGAGTAAAGTTATACAAGTATAGAGGTTTATTGGGGAGTGACACAACAAAGATGAATAGTAGCACCAAAGCAGACGACAAGAAAACCCGTTGTCTATAGTAAAAACTGTCTTGTCCATCCTGCCTTGCGTACAGCATGCCTACAAAAAATTTACCGGGGTCGACCATTCTGTGGCAACAGACTTTCCACTAAATATCGTTGTCCGAATGGATCTCTTTGCTGATGTCACTAGGTTAGCCATATTCGAAAGTTACTTTTCGGTTGAACTCATTGCCCGTGTATCGGTGCCATAGGATTGACCCACGCGTTTCGAACAATAGCTTGCCGTTGCTTTGTCTCCTTTACCGGAAATACTGCGTCATAAATAATTTTGACAGCTTTTGCATAATTGAAACTTTTGCACTAGCTTTGAAACACAAAGTACTTTCAGATGAAAAAAGAACAGGATTATATTCGGGATATAGTGGAGATGCACCCGATGGTGCGGCTTTCTTCCAAATTTCTTTCGTTCGCTGGTTTCCCAGGGACAATGGCAGGTATTTATGCATTGCCACCAGCTATATTGCCTGAGATAACACATTTTTTTTGCAACGTTACTTTGAAACACAAAGCCCTTTTCACAAAAAACTGAGCTGCAATCAAAACAGCACAAGTGCAGTAAGCACTTTTTTGAAACATTCTAATAACCAATTATAAATTTTAAACGAAATTATCATGACATGTCACAAACCATCAACAACACAACCAGAGCAGCATGGATCATTAACTAAACCAATGTTGGCGGGCGGTGCGATTGCTTTAATCCTGATCGCGATTTTTCTGCTGAGTGCCGGAGAGTCTAACCCCGAATGGCCAAAGCTATGGAAGATTAAACTTCTGGTTATTGTTCCGTTAGCCGGTGCAATGGGCAGCGTATTTTATTATCTTATCCATCACCTGAGTTCCATAGGATTGAACAATACTATAGCTGTTTGAAAGTATACATCACCGGGCTACGCTGGATACTGTATTGGGATTGAACGGCACTATGTGGGATTAAACGGCCCAACTGATCAGAATAAAAATTCAGACTAAAATTTTAAACTATAAACGCATGAAAGACGAAATCCTTGCCCATCTAAGCGACCCCGGGCAACTCGAAAAATTGTATCGTAATAACAAGGTACCTTTTAAGAGAGAGTTTGGTACACTGTACCCCGAGATTAAAGGCAACGCTCTCGCTGATTTCTGGAACGAAAGACTGAACTACGAAAGCGAGGAGATTAACTGGGGCAGCCGGAGCGAATTATTATTTGTGATCATTGCTTCGCTGGTAGCAGGCGTTATCGCAAAGCTGCCGGCATTTCTACATATAAACGAAGAGTTTTTCTATCCGAGGAACATTGGTTTTATCATTTCCCCTGCGTTGTCGGCATACTTTGCCTGGAAAAATAAGTTATCAACCGGTAAAATCCTTTTTATAGCCGGGGCAACCCTAGCTGGTTCGATTTTTATCAATTCCCTTCCCAACGTTAAGAAAAGCGATACTTTAATGTTATCGTGCATTCATTTAGTCTTGGTACTATGGTCAATTTTAGGTTTTGCTTTTGTGGGTGAAGCAAAGAATAACGATGAGAAGCGGCTTAGCTTCTTAAAGTATAATGGCGACCTGGTAGTCATGACAGCGCTCATCCTGATAGCCGGTGCAATCATGACAGGCATTACCATTGGTCTTTTCTCGCTTATCGGCTTTAATATTGAAAAGCTTTATTTTGAAAATGTCGGAATTTTTGGGCTTGCCGCTGCACCAATACTGGGCACCTACCTTACCCGTACCAACCCACAATTAGTAGGTAAAGTTTCACCAGTGATCGCTAAAATATTCAGTCCGCTGGTTTTAGTAATGCTGGTAATTTATCTTATAGCCATTATTTATTCCGGTAAAGACCCTTACAACGATCGCGAGTTCTTACTAATCTTTAATGCATTATTAACAGGCGTTATGGCTATCATTTTCTTTTCCGTTGCAGAAACATCAAAGACAACTAAAAGCCAGGCAGAGATCTGGGTTCTTTTTCTGCTGTCCCTTGTAACCATCCTTGTTAATGGCATTGCCCTGTCGGCCATCTTGTTCCGCATCTCAGAAGGGGGTATTACGCCTAACAGGGCCACGGTTCTGGGTGGTAATGTCTTAATTCTTATCAATCTTTTACTGGTAACTGGGCAGCTTTATAAAGTACTTTCAAAGAAGGCTAACATTACCGCCGTTGGAAAAGTAATCGCCTACTATCTGCCTGCTTACGTTTTATGGGCAGTTATCGTCACATTCATATTTCCGTTATTATTCGGTTCCAGATAAAGAAACTGGTCGAAAGCAATGGCTAATAGTATTGGATTTAGCTGGACACAGTGTTATTGGTGCAACTTACTAAACGAAAATGTGATAAACGGGCAAGGCAATCCAGCCCGTCCTATAGCGCTTGCTGCAATGTTGGTTCTCTGTATAACCCTTGCCCATCTATGGTTCATCTTTCCGCAACAGGTTGGATTACAAAAAACCATGGCGCCCCTTCGACAGGCCCAGGATAAGCTGCCACCGATTAAATCCGGACTGTAAGAAACTACCTTTGAACGGCTCTGATGCATCGGATGCAACGATAGTGAAATTTGTAATCCAAAAGCCGGATCAAAAAAGTCGATTAACCATAGTCGATGATTTATAGTTAAAAACACGATCGTCTGTGGTCTATCCACTAGGCACTTTCCTCCCTACTCCAATATTTTAAAATCACGTGCCGGTATAATTTTCCAATAGGTATTTCTTCCATATTTACCTCGATGAGTTCATGCGAGTAAGATCTTACTTTTGACAGCGACACAATATAGGAGCGGTGCATACATGCTCGTACGTTAACGACACCAGCGGCTGGTTGCATTCATACAGCATATAGCGCAATATGTCCGACAATCCCATAACAAGCTGTTTTACGCTTTTTAATATTAATTTTACTCCCTCCACTTTCTCTGAATAAATTTGAATGTTGTCGTTGTAACAAAAATGGATAACCGACGTCTCCGCAGTTTTAATATTGCTTTCAATTATCCACGAGCCCTTATCTAAGAGCCACTGAGGCGTTGACGTGCAATACTCATTTTCCTGGGCAAATGCAAGTGTAGATATCAGCGTTGAAATCACCTGCAACGCAAAAATTTATATACACTTTTTCATAAAGTTGTTTTTGGTATTTTTAATTACCACATAAAACTATACGAAGTACAGAAGTGAAATTTTTATAACAGGCAGGCGAACCGTTGCCTGGCATATACAATAGAAGCAAAGAGATAAACAGCACTAAAGTCGATGAAAGCATTTAGTCGACGAAAACAGCTGCTTTGTACGTGATTTTGACCTCGAGGTTATTAATCTATCATATAAAAAAACACCCGGTTTCTATGTTCTTTTTTCTACCATAGCCCTAAGGCGCAACTCTTCTATATCCAGTTCTTCTTCAGCCTTCCTGATGGTTTCATCATTATATGTTCCTTCTTTACG
>JAQBNO010000049.1 GCA_028288485.1 Segetibacter sp. | reverse complement strand
ATGCTCCGCATGCCATACGTCTTAAAAGAGTAATGGAGCGCGATCATGTTACAAGGGAGCAGGTACTGGAACGAATGAATCGCCAAATAAGCGAAGTTATTAAAATGAAACTATGCGATTTCGTGGTAATAAACGACGAACAACAATTGCTGATACCGCAGGTCCTAAAATTGCATGAGAAATTTATGGAAACAAACGAACCGAAGACCTAGTCTCCCCTGCCGTTCCTGTACCAATAATAAAAGAAGAACGAATTATCTCTTTATTTACTCTGGAGTTCAGCACCACTTAAATGTGGTGTTTTTTTGTTCTCCAGCTTAGGTATTTCATGCAGCCGTCGTAGTCCGGAACGGAGGCCTTTGGTGATGACACTCCTTTCTACGCAACAACAATTTACTGGCTTCGATTAAGAAAGCTATCTGCAAGAGTATATCCATTATCTGTTATAATTTCAAAAAGCGAACTACTTACCCTGAGGGCGCTTTACCGGTTAGGTAGTAGTGTTGTAATCTCTTACCTATACGAAAGCATCTCTTTGTATTTGTTTACCATCTCCTGTTGGGAAGCTCCTTTTTGGTACATTTTTACAATCTTCAGGTTTGCCAGCTGGACTTTCAACCAGGTATTGGTATCATATTTACGAGCCGAAACCAAGGCATCTTTCGAAAAAATCTTAAAACGGCCGGATCGTTTTGCCCGTTTTACAATATCGTAGTCTTCCATTATCAGCATGCTGACATTAAAGCCATTTACTTTATTAAACAGCTGCCTCGTGATAAACAAGGTTTGATCGCCGCCGTAGCAAATAAACCAATCGAACCTTGTAAAAAATTCGTTGACCTTTAGAATTGATTTATTACTGGCGAACCTGGTCCTATACCTTCCAAATTCAAAACCTTCAGATATAGCTTTCTTAATATCTGAAGCAAAACTTTCCGGAGGATAAGTATCTGCATGAACAAAGTACAATAGATCGAATAGAGCAATCGATGCTCCATGATTCATTTGTGCTGCACGTCCTTTTTTATTCGACAATACCGCCCGTGCCCCCGCGTTCGCGGCAATTTCCTGTGTGTCATCCGAGCTTCCTCCGTCGCATACAATTATTTCTACATTTTCCGGCTCACCTGCTGTTAGAAGATATTTTATTAATTGTTCAATATTTTCCGCTTCATTGAATGTTGGGATAATAATGCTGATCATGAACGAAACTAAAAATTTTATAGAAAAACACAGCAATGGCAGTTATAATACCGCAAAGAAAATAACTAATGATAACGGCATATATTCTTATTGAAGTTCATTATTATGTCTGCAACAACGAAATAATTTATAGAGGTATATCAAAAGTAAGGTTACTACAAGCATAATTTTATAAAAACGGCCGGACACAAAGAGAATGGTCGAATTTTTTGGAACTCGTTCTACTTTTTCGAAGCAGAATTAAATAATTGTCTTATCTAAGACACTGATTCCTCTATATTCACCGTTCTTATAACACTAACATTACCAAACCGTTTTGAACCGACCTAAACCTAAACGAATGAGGAAATTTTATTTTTTATTTACTTTATTTTTTTTTGCTATCGGGATTGCTTCGACCGCGCAGAATGTAGCTATTAATAATAACAGCGCTTTGCCAGACTCGAGTGCAATGCTTGACATTCAAAGCATCACTAAGGGTTTATTAATTCCCCGTATGACAGATACCCAACGTCTTGCTTTAAAAAATCCAGCAAGTGGGCTATTGGTTTACCAGGTAAACGGGGCAAATGGCTTTTATTTCAATGCCGGGAGCCCTTCTGCTCCAAAGTGGGTCTTGATTGCAGCAGATAATGAACCGCCTTCTGTTAAAGCTGGAAATGATACTACTATTATAGTTGACGACAGTAACAACAGTACAAGATTAACGGGTACCGCAACTGATAAAGATGGCTCTGTTGTAGCTTATTTATGGAGCCAGGTGTCAGGTCCAACATTAGCTACTATTAATACCCCAGGTTCTCCATCTACCATTGTAAATAGTCTTTCGTCAGGTACTTATGTTTTCCAGCTAATGGCCCTGGATAATAAGGGAGCAATGGGTGTAAAGTCAGTATCAGTATTAACAACAGATAGCGCCGCTATTGTTTCTTCCACGGCCAAGCTGCTTACCAACAAAACATGGCTGTATACCGAATTTTTTTCTGATTATACAAATCCTTCTGCAGAGCTGAGTTATAAAAGGGATAAAGAATCGAACAATCCAATAAACCTTTCTGCCGCAAGAGTTTCTTTTGATTCAAATGGCAACTATACAGAAATAGCTCCTGATGGTTCTACTATTGAGGGCATGTGGAAACTTATAGACAATGGTACTAAGCTGAGAACTGTTTATAACGGCGGTTCGAATACTTCAGAAATTATACAACTAGACAGCACCGGGTTCAAATGGTTTGACGCAGCTAATAATACCTATGGAAAAATGAGCGATAGTCCTTATTCACCCGGTTATAGTGTTGATTTTACGAAATTAACTGGTAAAACATGGGTCTATTACGAGTATTTTAGTAATTACGTGACCACGCAATCAGCTTTAGTTTATAAAAAGGAACGTGTTTCAAATGCGCTGGACCTAACACTCAATAAAGTCGTTTTCAATGCCGATGGTACTTTTAACGAGATAAATGAGAACGGGCAGGCTTTTGTAGGAACCTGGCAAATAATTAATGGTAACCAGGTACAAACCACCATTAACTTCCGTTCTACTGTTGCCGAGGTAATTTCTTTGGATAATAATAACTTCATCTGGAAGAATGCAAATGGAAATACCTATGGCAAGATGGTGTTGAAGACAACTACGGTACCGGAAACTGTACAGTTACATAGGGGATTAGTTTCATATTTCAACTTCAACAACAACATTGACGACAGCAGCGGTAATAATAACCACGGCACTCTAATTCAGGGAGCATCTCTTAGCACTGACCAACATGGAAACGTAGCTTCAGCTTTAGATTGTAATGGTGACGGGCAGCTTTTACTGGTTAACAATAACGGAAAAATTAATTTCGACTCTACCCTGTCTGTTTCTTTCGATGTAATGGTTAGAAATTCGAAAAGGTCAACTTTCATAACCATGGTTGAATACAATACCGCTTATGCTGCTAATTTTGGGATGGGAACAGTAATACCAGGAAATTCTACTATAATTACTTCAATTGTGGATAAAGACGGCCCTTGTGACACTTTACGTAATAATGACCAGACTTATAGCTTAGATAGTAGGTTCACTCCCCAGGAAAATGAATGGTACAACGTAATTTGTACATTTAATAAGGGCAGTGTGAAACTATTTATTAACGGTCAGTTAATGGAAACAGGCCAAAGTAAGAATAATACCATTCTTAACTGTCCTAATGCTCAATTATTAATAGGGGGATGGTGGCAACAGGATCCGGCAGCATCAATTGATGGGAAAATGGATAATGTGAGGCTATATGACAGGCAATTAAACCAGGCTGAAATTGATGAACTTGCAAAAGATTTTAAACACCTATAGTCACCATTGAAGTTTTCGAAACTCGCTAACGACTAACTTTTTCCTTACGTTTCAATAACTAAAAGAGGCTGTTGCTATTAGCAACGGCCTCTTTTAGTTATTCTGAAATGGTGGTTAGTTTTATAAGATAATCAAGGATTAGGAATTTGAAAGCAAGAGCAGCTATGAAACAAAAATAAAAAAACAGGAGATGACGGTGGTTTATCAATTTGTAATATTCAACAGAAAGAGTCGAATGAAGTGTTACAAGTACAAGTGAGTGACACAACGAAAGTTAAATAGTGTTTTGCAGCTCGTACCAAAAGGCCAGTTATAACTATTGTAAGAGTAATATTTAGCTTAACTAATTAAAATGAACTTATTGCAGCTTGCCAGAATGATTGCTGAGGATATCCTTTAATATTTGCTCCAGCTGAGAAAAGCTTTCTGGTTTGGAAACAAAATCGCGAGCACCCAATTCTTTGGTTTCTGCAATTGCATCAGGAGCGGATGTAGTGGAGTAGATGATGACCGGAATATTTTTTAAACCCTCATGCTTTTTGATCTCTTTTAAAAATTGAGGCCCATTCATTAGTGGCATATTGATATCGAGGAAGATCAAATCGGGCGTGACTTGTTTGGTTAACAACTTTTCTAAAGCGTCCTCACCATTTACTGCTGTGGTACAGGAAACAGAAGCACTTATATTTTCAAGTGCAGATAAAAATATTTCATGATCATCTGCATCGTCATCTACTAGCATTAAGGATCGGTAAAAAGTCATTCGGAAGTAAAATTATGGATTTATGGATAGTTAGCCATAAACCCTCGATGACATTTAAGAAATAAATAGCTTTACAAGTTGAAAAGTTGATCTTAAAGATAGTACTGCAGGAGCTGGGTTCAGGCATTAATGACTCATACTAAAATTGTTGCTGGTTATCCTGGCTTTATTTCCTCCATCGGCGGCTAATAGTTCATCAAGCTTATTAGGGAGTTCTACTCTGAATTCACAACCTTTATTTAATTCACTTTGTAAAGAAATTTTACCTCCCAGTGTTTCAACAGTAGTCTTTACCATATAAAGTCCGATGCCTTTTCCTTCTACTGTTATATCAAATCTCTTATACAACATGAATATATCCTTACCATGTTTTTTAACATCGATACCCTTACCATTATCTTTAAAAAGTATATAGGTTTTTCCGTTGCTGGTACCGCTCCTGATGTCTATTTTCGGCGAAACATCGGGCTGCTTATACTTAATACTGTTTAAAATAAGGTTATAGAAAATGCTATAGATATAACTTCTTAAAGCAAATACATTTTCAACTTCACGAAAATCGCAATCTATCACTACCTTCTCTTTATCAATCATATATTTTATACTTGCTTTGATGTCACTGACAATGGAGAAAAGTGATACCATTTCTTTTTTCTCATATCCTGGCGTTCTTACTGCCAATATCTGGTTAAGGTCTAAGATTATGCTGTCAAGATTATTGATAGAAACAGAAAGACCATTCAGCAGCTGAGCATTTTCATTATTTGAATCTGCAGCAGTCATGTTTAGCAAACTGGAAAGAGCCATAATGTTGGTGACCGGTGCCCGTAAGTTATGCGAAACAATGTAAGTAAACTGTTCCAAATCTTTATTGCGGTGGATAAGATCGGCTGTAATTCTGTCGCGCTCTAATTCCGCAACTTTGCGTTTTCCAATATCATTTACAACGCCATCAATTCGTACGAGCCTCCCTGATTTATCAAGTGTGGGTGCAATTTTAACTTCAATCCAATGGACGCTTTTGTCCGGATGTACTACGCGGTATTCATCATTTACTGGCAGTCCGGCAACCAGGGAATTATAACCTTTTTCAACAACGGGAAGATCTTCCTTAAAGGTCAGTCCTTTCCAGAAACTAAAATCTTTATAAAATGCTTCAGGAGGATAACCAAATATTCTTTCACTTGCAACTGACATCTGCATTACTTTCAGCTCTACCATGTTAACTGAAAAAAATGCCTGGTCAATATTTTCGAAAAGTCTTTTAAGTTCTGCGTGCGCTTCTTCAAGAGCGCGGGATGCTTTCTTCCGTTCTGTAATGTCCTGCGCTATTCCCGAGGTTTTCCTGATCTCACCATCTTCGGTAAGAGAAACTTTATCTTCAACATAAATTGTTTTAATAACTCCCTTTGATGTTACAATTCTACATTCATAAGCAACCGGCTGATGATTTTCGTGATTTTCCCGGCTTAATTGTTTTACGCGTTCAACGTCTTCAGGGTGTACAAGATTTAAAAAGGTTTGCTGGCTAAAATCGAATGTTGCAGGGTTAACATCGAAGATGCAAAACATTTCATCGGACCAATCAATTCTGTCTGTTTTAAGATCTCTTTCCCAGCTTCCAAGATGTGCAAGGTGTTGTGCTTCGTTCAACTGTGCATCACTGTGCTTTAGGTTGTTGCGCATGGCAACGAGTGCTTTGCCCAAAGTATCTTTTTCACTTAGCGGCTCAAATGGAATATCGAAGTTCCTGGTACCTACTTCGCTTGCAAAGGTTGCTGTACGTTGTAATTTTTCAGAAAGGTTGTTAACAGAAAGAACCATTTCGCCTATCTCATCTTTATTGGTATTATACCCGATAATGTCGGTGATACCTTTACCGAGATCGTTTATAATCTGCTTGATTTTCTCGAGGGGCTTAAGAATAATTTTTGAAAAATAAATCGACAGAAAAATACCAAGACAGATAAATGTTATAGCTAAAAGTGCAATAAAAGCTCTAAGGTTTGAGGAAGAAATTTCGAGCCTTTCACTCTCAAGCACCCGAAGGCCTTGTTCATGCTCTATTATTCTTTCAAGAGAACGCATAACCAAGGCTGTTCGCGGAATTATTTCATCTTCAACAACCCGTTCGGCTTCCAGCTTTATTACAGGGTTATCGTAGTCTTCGAATTTTACTAATGAACCCATTATTCTTTTTTCAATCGACAGCGACTCTTCGAAATTTACGTATACCTTATTTAGGCTGTCTATCCACATTTGATCGTTACCGCCCGATACTAAAGCATTCAATCTCGATTTTAATTCTCTGTAATCTTTGTTGTGCAGTTTCGACAAAGCATCTTTGTCGTTTTGGTTGTAGCGAAGAAATACCCAGTTTGTGGAGTACATCTTTGATTCAATGATCATTTGCCTGAAATCATTCATCGCCTGCAATGAAGGATCTATTACAGTAGAAATATGGTTCGATAACTTTTTGTTGTTGTATAAGGTGACGATCGTTATTAAGCCATTCACAACAAATAAGAATACCAACAAGGTAAAACTTAAATAAATTCTTTTTTTAATACTAATGCTCATCCCTTGTTTTTTAATACCTGGTGACTTAGGGCTGTTTATAATTTTGTAACAATTATTGCGTTAAAGTTGAAGCTGCACAAATACAATGCAGATGAACCGACTGCAACCCTTCGACAAGCTCACGGTAAAATGTCACCGCTGCTATGAAAACCCGCTTGTGAACCGAGCGTGGCAACGATGATGCTACAAAGAACCAATGCCTGTACCATAAGAACGCTTACAATTCTTAAAACGTATAGTGATCAATTGCAAGCGCGCCTTTTTAAAATTCATAATTAATACCCCCAAACATCATAAACGGCACTTCATCGGTTCGGAAAAATTCCCTTGATGTATTATTCAGGATATTTTTTCCGCTACAGAAAAAATGTAAACCTTTTACCGGCTCATAAGCCACCCTGGCATTCAAAATAAATTTAGACTGTATGTGATCTATACCCCTTATTCCATCGTTCAAAAGAACACGGGAAAGATGAGAATAAGTCTGGGATGAATAATAGTAGCTGTTGACGTTAATATTAACTTTTGAAGTGAGCATATAATTTACATACGCCCCACCATACGAGGCAGGCGTACCTTTCAGTACTGCCTCTGTTCCAATTCCGGAATAAATATTTTTTTCTGCCGCACCGGGCATATTGGCGTCAGGAGTATTGGGGAATGGAGCATAATTTTTCATCTTCGTATGTTGAAGGGTTACAAAAGGTTTAACCTGTAACTTTTTTGAACTATACGTGATTGAAACGGTAATACCCTGTTGCTGCAGTTTAAGCGGCAAATTAGTTATAATAACAGGTGTATGAAATACGGTATCAGTGCCTTTTAATTCTACTACCGGTCGACTTGTGACAGGAATACTAAAATTCTTTGCATGAATGTCGAATATTTCCACCTCAACAGAAACTGAACTGGAAAGATTGCCCCGGTAACCTATTTCGAACATATCCGCCGTTAGCAATTTGATATTTTTATTTCCGGCAAGCGCAATTTCAGTAAACTTTTTATAACCTGAAGGGAAAAAAGCAAGCGCTTCATCAACGTGTGTATCAAATACATTAGACGACCGTGGAGCCCTCGAAATCACCCCCCTGAACAAATGCTTCTTATTGACTTTATAGGTAGCTGCAAACTGGTAAGCAAGATAAGTGTCGTTGGGATAATTAAATGTGTTTGTAGAAAATCCTGCTACGAGACGCATTTTATTTCTAAACAGCTTGTATTCTGCGCGAAGCGATGCCGATTCTGAGGTAATAGTGCCCCTCGTATTGAAAATTCCTGCCCGGCGACTAATGTCGGAATATTTAGTGTCATCGTAGATCGCACTCCTGTAACTTAAACCAGGTTTAATCGAAAAATTTCCCTTTGTATAGTTGTATTCGATGCTCGCATCCATGACCTGGAAATCGAATTTATTCCCGGGATCGTAGTCAGTAATTTGCGTGCCTTCGTTATAAGAGAAGCGGGCCGACAATTGGTTGATGTCGGCAGCCACATCAACATAGCGACTGTTTGATAAAGCGTGGGATAACGGAGTTACTTCATTTTCCGTAGAAACTTTCTGTACCATTGAATGCTGAACGCCTGCAGCCAGGTTCAGTTTTATTTTCTCTGCAGGATTGTATTCCACGAAAACATTCCCCGCATATTTTTGCATTGCCAGGTGCGGCTTAGGATAACGGGTGTTTACATTCTTTACAGTATCGTTTTTAAAGTTAATAAAGTAGGCAGGACGATCTATCAAAATATTTCGGTTAAACTCGAAATAAGACGTCTGCGTCCTGTCGCGGTGTTGGTAATTACCCGAAGCTATTACGTTCAGTTTTTTATTAAACCTGTAACCTACCGAGGCATTTTCAATAAAACTGTGATTGCTTCCCTGTTGGCTGTTTACTACAGAATATAGTCCGTCTTTTTGTACGTTACGTGTAATTATATTTATCACACCATTTACCGCATTTGGGCCGTATAAGGCCGCTGCCGGACCTCTTACCACCTCTATCTTTTCCACATCATTAATATCGATGGGCAAAGTTTCCCAAAAAGTACCGCCCCTGAGATAGCTGTATACCGGGCGATTGTTGATCATGACCAGTGTTGTAGTATTCGACGTTATATCGAATGAGGCATTCGGGGGAACATTGTCCATTCCGCGAAGGTGAATGTCGTAATTACCATTGCTCTCCTCCCTCACAATCATGCCCGGAGCAAGTCGTAAAGCCTCCATAATCGACGTGCTGCCCGCTCTGCGAATCTCTTCCTTAGTAATAACAGATGCCGATAATGGAGCATCGAAGAGTAATTCAGACTCTTTAGAAGCCGAAAGGATCTTTACATTTAGCAGATCTTGAAGGCTCAGGTCTTCGTAAGCATGAGGTCTTGTAGTATCGGCCTGGCAATACCCCGTGGTTAGCCCGAGTGCGGATGCTATTACCACGGCAAACAAATTTTTAACAAGCATTATTAATTATTTTACTATTACTGCTAAGCTCAAAAGCTCATTAGCAACATCTAAATTTCTTTCGCGGATATTATTTTTATTTATTTCTAATTTCAAACGTTCATTCTCAACCTTGAAGTTTATACAAGCCCCCCTTTGAGCCAGGTCTTCACCTTCCGAAACAAGTAAAACGGAGGATCGCGCAGTGGCATTTACAACCCTTTTAAGATATCTGTTCGAGTGTTCGCTTAAGAAGAGGATGTGACAATCAAAAACAGGAGAGGATGAAGAAAATTTACGAAGTACTATCTTTTGATTTCCTACTGTTTTATTAACGATGAAAGTTTTTAAATTGTCGTAAAGAGGGGTATTCCCAACAATTCCAATAATAAAGTCGCCCGATTTCTTTTCATCGGGCCAGTTAACATATTTGGTAAACCTGAAAATAATATTGGCGTGCACAAGATAATTCATGTCGTTCTGTGCATGCGTACTCGGAATAAGCAATACTATAAGAAGTATTAAACTGCAGATAAACTTATTCATTACTGCTTTAAACGCGGATTAGCCCGGAATATTTTGCATTATTTATAATGTAAATAAAAAGAAAACCCTATTTTTTTCTATAATATATAGGGCTTTATAAATGAAGCCGATTGTTTGATTTTTGGTGGGAACTGCAGCGGCGCCGGGTGCGGTAAGTTACTGAGAGCAGGAAGATGACAGATGCCAAATGAAGGATTCTCTAAGTTCTTCAAGTCTTATTTTTGGTTACCGGCAATTGTTTTTTATGGCTTCATCGTTGCGTCGCACTCTTATACTGAAGGGAATATATTCAGCAAAAAAAGCCGTCATTGCGTGTAATTGATTTTTGGTCCCAAAAAAGTTTTTTGCAAATGACATTATATCGAGTAGGATAACGGGGATGGGATTCCTCCTGCTTCGGAATGACAAAACGCAACTGTCATTTGAGGCACGAAGCAATGTCTTTTATGTGCTTGTGTCTGCTGCAGCCGGTGAATGACGTTGCTGAAGCTGCATTGGAAACACTGTAAAAAGCTTTTAAACTTTCTAAATTACACAGAAGCTTAAGTATGCCACTGAACAAAAAAAGCCCGAAATTCCAGGACCTTTTTTTCACCTTGGTAACGCTGCCTTTCCCCGGGTAACGCCTGAGGGGAAATGTAAAACCACCCTCATAGAAGGCACACGCCGATGACTATTCCAACAAAATCTGGCAGCTAGGCAGAAGGACTATGTGTGAAATTAATTGCTGGAGCAAAGGATCCCCTGTCGTGGAACCTACATTATTATCCTGTTAACCGGCTGTATTTTATCTGGAATTTTTGCCTCATCCAACATTTCCCTCAGGTCAATTTCTATAGTTCTGCAGATAGACGTCATAGGAATGTCGTTGACGCTGTTTTCAAATGGATTTTCACTTTTATCACCTACCACTTCCATAACATCAAATATCCATGAGATAATGACCGCTAAGGGAATAGTGGTCCAGACGAAGGCCGGTCCTAACTTGTCTAGTTCGCCCACCAATCCTAGTGGCAATAAACAGGCAAGTATCCAAACAAACACTTCGCTAAAAAAAGCATATTGCCGCGGGAAGGGATAATTTTTTATTCTCTCACACGCGCCCTGGTGGTCGTACAACTCTTTTATTATTCTACCTATTTCAACATGTTTGAAATTATGAATACACCCCTTATCAAATAAATAATTTAAGTGTTCGCTTTGTTTCCGTAGAATATGAGTTACCGTATTAGTCTTATTATCAAGGTATTCGGCTTCATCATCGTGCAAAAATTGTTTTATTTCTTTTAACAAATTCTGGTTTATAAAGGGAGTATCTGCAGTTACAATATTCATAAACGGGTCCTTGCCTTTATCGTCCCAAACTTTGCGGCTTCTGAGTTGAATTCGTAAAGCATTTATGAATGCCATATGCCTGTAAGTAATTATTCTTTTATGCTCCTTTAATGCCTCGTGATCCATGTCGCCGGCCGGCTGTATATAATCGAGCACATAAACGGTAAAAGTCCTGCTGACATTTACAATTGCACCCCAAATTTTCCGTGCTTCCCATAACCGTTCGTAAGATGAGTTGTTTTTAAAGCCTACATAAAAGGCAACTGCTGTTCCTACCAGGCCTATTGGCGTGAAAGGAATACCTAACCATCTCCACCCGGCCAGTTTATACAGGCATGTTACTACCGATGAATAAATAAAAAAGAATAACAGTGGCTTCCAGGCGAAACTTAGCAAAAGTTTAAACGATAAGTTTCGGGCTACGTACATAAGTTATAATTTAGTAAATGACAACAGTGTCACAAGCTTTTAGTTCACCAGGAAATGCAATAAAGAAGCCAGCCCCTGTGTATTACCGGGCGTTTTATTTGTTTAGACCCATGCAAAGAAAAATAGGCGGGGTTTACAAACAACTATAGGTTGACATAAGTTATTACAAAAAGGCCTAGCGAAAAACAACAGTTTGATAAGCAACGTGATCTTTGTCACCTACATTCTGTGTATACGCAATGATTGCCGTGTTTTCATTGATGGCTTTTATAACAGGAAAAGATGCGGAACCATTTTCGGCAGTAATGTATTGCTTCCAAGACCTGATTCCATCTGCTTCTCTTCTTTCTATTCCAATGCGGCTGAAAAACTTGTTACCGTTTGGAAAACTTTCATTCCAAACTATTAAAAGATCGCCACCAGGCAATGTTGTGATCTGCGAATGCTTCGCTAATTTACCACTTACACTATCGCGGGCTGAAAAGGTTTTGCCGTCATCTGAAGAGTGATTATAAAAAACGCCCGAACCACTTCCGGCAGTAAACCAGGTAAAATGAATACCGTTATTGTTCTCGGCCATAGAAGGACCGGTATGAGGACAGCCCGTGATTACCCAATTGTCGTTACTGATTTTCGCAGCTTCTGAAAATGTATCCCCTCCATTCGTTGATACGATATGTGCCATATCCCGAATACTGTCATTGAAAATTGCCCTGTATAAAACGTGGATATTTTTCTTACTGTCGATGAACAGATTAGTACGGCAACACTGGCAACAAGGGCCGCTGATTAATCTCTCATTAATAAATCCCGAGTTACCCTTTGTAACGGCATAATACAGTCCTGACCCCTCGTTGTTGAAGGATTTGCGGTTATCTAACCAAACAATCGCTGCTTCACCATCTGGCAGTAATGCAACGTCAAAATAACGCTGGTCGTAGCTGGCAGTATCGGTAACGAGACTCGTTGGCTTGCTCCATGTTTTGCCACTGTTCAAGGATTGTGAATAGTAGACCAACCCTGAATAAGCATTTTTAGGATTGGTATTTAGTGCGCCCCAAACCGCAATAATCTCGCCGGATGCTTTGACAATGATCTTAGGCATATTCTCCGCGTGAGGATGAACATTGGTACTTCCGGGAATTTCAATGGGCTTACTGAAAGTTTTACCTGCATCATTTGAAACCGCATAACAAAAAACCGATGTGGAAGTATCGACCTTTTTAATCCAGCTTAGTATTATATTTCCTTTGCTGTCGTTGGTAAGGTAAGGGCACGAACCGGCCGTAGTATCAACCAATGTTTCGGAAGATGAGCTTAAAGATTCTTCTTTTTGCTGTTGGCGGCACGATGTAAGAATTAATGCAGTGAGTATTGCAACGATATAGATATTTTTCATTGTAGTTATTTAAAGCTGTAAGTTTTTTTGAACCACTAAGACACAAAGGACAGTAACGGGCACGAAGTAAAATGGGAATTTAATTCCCTTGGCGTTGCGGCAAAAGCGTCACCGAGGTATACTTTATTGCTGCACAGAAATACTACAAGTACACGCTGTGCGACGCAACGGAAGTATTATAAGAAATCCCAATGCCGGGTTCCCCGAATAAACAATTTTATTTATGGTGCCTGAAATTGTAAGCGATACCAACGTTTAATGTTCTTAACTGGCCTGGACGATAGGAAGTTCCGAACGCACTTTTTTCGACTGTGGTTGCATAAATTTTATCGGTAACATTTATACAGTTCAACCATACTTCGAAAGCTTTTAAAGAGTATCCCACTCTTGCATTAAAAACATTAAAACCGCTATACCTCGCCGTATTCCCGGGGTCGGTATAATATGAACCGATGCCCTGGTATTCGACGGCAACCCGAAACCCTTTTAAATACGGCGGCTTATAAGTAAGCTCACTATTGATGATGTAAGGAGGCGCCTGCGACATTTTATTGCCGGAGTAGTCTTTGCCTTGCTGAACATACTCTTCATATTTATGCTCGGCATAAGTGGCGCCGATACGCCACATCATATTTTCAATAAGGGAATATTTTACGTTTACCTCTATTCCCTTATGACTGGTACTGCCGGCATTCTGGTTCCTGAAAGTCGCATCAGGCAGCCTGACGCTTACAATTTCGTTCGTGCCATCCAATTTATACAACGACACTTCTGCATACCCCTTGTTACCTGCAAAGCCAATCCATCCACCAACTTCATAATTATTATAAGAGGAAGGCTTTAATACGGGCACTTCTACGCCACTATACAAGTCGGTGATATTAGGTGGCGCAAAACCAACGCTGTAATTTATATACGCTCCTTTATTTTTTCCAAAATCGTAGGTAACACCAACTTTCGGCGTAAAATGAGCAAAGTGGTCGGAAGCATCGGGAGCACCGGTAAACGCACCCGGCGGCAGGTGATTGTCGAACTTGTAATCGAACCGGTCGTAACGGGCAGCAGCAACCAGTTTCAATTTACTTAACGGGCTATATTCAAGCTGCGTATAAACGGCCGTATTTAACAAATCGACATTATAGCTCGTTAACGCGCTGTCGCGGGAGGTGTAATTGTAAAATATCCCTTTTGCATCTTTGTCTATATCTATGTACCTGGCATTATAAGTTGCGGGGCTAAAGTCGGCACTAATGCCTGTTATCCACTTACTATTCCCCCCAAACTTTTTTGTATGCTGCAAAACTGTACCGTAACTTTTAAAGGCGTCTTCATTGATCTGGCCTTTTGCTTTTGAGGGATTCCCCCGAATATTACCGATAGAATAGAAAGGATTTTGACCTATAGACGTATTACGATGAAACACGGTGAAACTCGTTTTATTATGGTCATTCCATTCTTTTGAAAGCGTACTTCTTAACCTGAATGCATCTACTTTACGGTAGGTAAACCGGTAGAAACTGATGTAATCTTCATTATAAAAATGAGTGCTGTCCAGGCCACCCTTTTGGTCGGTTTTGTACTTGATATAGTCACCAACGGTTACAAGTTTTGTTTTATCGTTAAATGCGTAATCGGCTCTCATTGTTAGTGCGGTCTTACTAAAATCGTTGTGTTGCTCTACCGGCTGACTTTGATCTGCATGATAGCCTCCAATATAAAACCCAAACTTTTTAAACGTGTTGCTTACATTAAAGTCGGTGCGCTTATAGCCGCGGCTACCTGCTTCTGCCTGTACTTTTCCCGCAAGAAAAGGAGAAGGAGATTGGGTGAGAAAATTAATTGCACCACCAACGGCTTCACTGCCGTATAAAGAAGATGCAGGACCTTTTATTACTTCAATTCTTTCTAACGACGCCTGGTTAATTTCAATTAATGCATTATGGTTAAAATCTCCGACAGTCCTTATTGGTATTCCGTCTTCCAGGTACAAATACACGCTTTGTGTACCGATTGGCTGGCGAACTGCCATGCTGTGTTGTTCGTTTCCAAGATCAACCATATATACACCGGCGACTTTATTAATCAGCATATCGAGCCTTGTGGCTTTGGTATCGTTTATCAGTGTCTTTGAAATTACATTGATCGCAACCGGCACTTCTGTTCTTCTTTGTATTTCCCTGTTGCCCGAAACAATCACTTCGTCAAGGTTCGCAAATGCAGGAACAAGTGGAATTGTAATGTCGGATGCCTTTACTGCAAAATGTTGTGTGTTATAACCAACAAAAGAAATGAGCAGACTGTCGTTGTTACTTAATGAAAAACTTCCGTCTTTGCCTGTAATAATATTTGATCGGCTGCTGGTACCTGTAATTGTTACGCCCTGCAACGGTTGGTTGGTTGTTGCATCTATGACTTTACCTTTAATTGTTGATTGAGCCAATACAATATTAAGTGTCATACATAGAAGGGCAATTAAGCATAATTGCTTTTTCATGTATTATAGTTTTAGATGTAGCGAATAACTACACCTGGTAAAAAGATGGTTGAAATTGGGCGGGTGAGACGTAATAGTTAAACTGCAGGAGGCCTGAAAACGGATGGAGGAAAAGCAGGATGTTCGATATAAGAAACGGGTTTGTAACGAACACCAACCTGCGGGTCAATTATGTCTAAACGTGGCAGAACAGAAGTATAAAATAAATCAGTATCTAGTTTAATCTTTTTAGTAACAGGTATTTGCTGCTCATGCTTTGCCTGTTCTTCCAGTTTTTTTGAAAGGTAACATTTGCCGTTACAATGCATTTCCGGTTTTGCCTTGTTTACACAGAAATTTTTGACGATGTAGGCAATGTTCATAAAATAGTCGGCTTCGATAACAAACCTGCTAAACGATTGCAGAAAAATAATGACTAGAAGAAATATGGTTGATAGTTGTTTCAATAGCGGTTGAAAGGTAAAGATGTAAAATCGCTTATTTAATATTTTTTACCGGCTCGAGGCTTCGTTACTCATTGCTGTATTGTTGTCTTTTGTTGCGCCTGGTTGAATTCGCTTTGATCTATTTCCAAAAATTTAAAATTGTTCTTTCTACACCCACTTCCACGGCCCCACGCCCAACCCGTGCCATATTGCCACGCAACTGAAAACGGCCACCTATGTTTATTTTAGTATTACTATTAAATATCAATTGAAGTGCCGGGGCAATATCAATAAAATATAGATTATTATCTACGCATTTCGACCCTAATAGTTCCAGGTATAAGTTAAGGTTCATTTGTTTATAATCCACGTATTCTTTCGGCAGCAATAAAAATCCTCCGGAAAAAGAATAACCGATCATTTGTAAAGAGTGATCTAATACAGAATGATGGTTTGCATCATCTTTAGTAAAAATTCTTAAAAAATAAGCGGTACCCGATAAAGCAAACCTGTTTATTAACTGGGTAGCGATCAGTCCTCCCCGTACACCGTTATTATCCCCATCCAGGCTCATTTCATCGTATAAGTATTGGTTAGCCGTAAATCCCCCTTCTGCAAAAGCTGCCAGCCTGAAGTGCCTATGTACGTCGTCGTTCGATAAGAAGCGATACTTCATATAAACTCTTGCGCCATCGAATTGAAGTTTATTTGCACGGTAATAATTCGAAAATGCAGCACCCATGTTCACCATCAATTTTTTACTTACCCCAACTACCACCTGCGGAACATAGCGGTTATAGAAGTGAGTATTGGACTTATTATAGGGGAAACGGGCAGTAAGATTAAATGCTACCGACTTTGCAGGTCTGGTACTTGCGGGCTCGCTAAAAACAAATAATTCCTGCGCACTGCATAGGTATGTAGAGATGAGCATTGCGATAAATACAGGTATTTTCATTCTTAGCTATTTAAACCCGACTTTTTCTCTAAATTATCCTTATATAACTGCATAATAAACGCCCGGTTTTGCTGCTGTCATAAACAAATTCTTTTTATACTCTCTCGAAGGAATAAAACCTTTGCTTACAATTCTTACCTTCTTTTCACCGTTCAGCGATTTTTCCTTTAAGTTCACAAACTGAAGCATCACATTCCCTATTCTCACCGGCTCGTTTCCTTCAACCTTTACATCTCTGCATTGTATTGTTGCAACAAACTTCGCTACTGCATAACCTGCATCTTCAACCTTAACTTTTAATATATCGAAATCAATATGGTCAGCAGGCTTAAAGGTTATTTCAAAAGTGGAAGTTTTTATGTTTGCATCAATTTTATCAATAAAACCGATGGTTTTTAAAGACTTGTAAACGGAGTTGCTGCACATGCTACACGTCAATCCGCTCGCCTGTAATGATACTTTTGTAACCTGTGCGTACGTTACAAACGAAAAACCAGTTGTGATGAACAAGAAAAGCCATTTCATATTATGCAGTTAATTATCTTTAATTTACTTTTTACGCTTGTAAAACGAAGGTATTAAACCAATCCGGCATTTACAGTTACGGAAAATAAGCTTATTGCTTAAGAAGCTTCGGGCACCGCCATTAAAACGGCTCTATCCCGTGGTGCTCCAGCATTACTTTGTACTAACGTCAACTAATCATTAAATAGTGTAGAACCCGCGATGAAAAAGATAGCTATTTCTTCTTTCCTACTCTTTGCAATTTTATTTGAGGCGTGTAAAAAAGAAACTGAACAAGGTATAAAGAAAGTTGAAATGAATGAGTCTGTAGGCCGAGGTGAAGAATATAGGATCGGGTTAAGGGAATATATCCACGACGGGGAGTTTGCTCTTATTACAAGGCCTCCTGATAACTACCGTGTAAGCCGAATTCTTTATACTGACCCGGCAACCGGACCCGTTTATCAATATATTTCTGATTTACCTACCGGCAGCACCGATAAGGTGATCATTAAAATTATTAGAGAACACGAACATGACCCGTTAGCTGCCGACGATCACCAGGCGAAGGATGATTATACTTCAGTTATTATTACTATCAATTTTTTACTACGATAAGGTGTTTATTTTTCCGGGTTTAAGGACTTGTTGGCACTTGGCCTTACCATATGTTTCAACATCGTTGTGTCACTCACTTGTACATTTAGTAGTAACCGGAACAAGAAGAAAGTGCAGCCCTTGAACAAAAAAAACAGGATTTTATTCGCTTACTGTTTCGATCGCATTGAATAAAAAACCTATTTACAGCACTCTTTTTTCCTTACAAAAGCTGCCTTGACAGCTTTCCACATCAAATTACGGCCTTCATTGTGTTGGTCATAAAGCCACCTAACTGCAGTGCTTATTTCTCAACCATCGCTTTTAAGCTCATTGCGTTCTCAAAAGCACTACCCATGGTATTATTGAAATAGGCATATACATCCTTTCCATCGTTCAGGCAGCTCCTCATTTTTTCTGCCTGCTCTTCCAGAAAATTATCACTGTAGCTATCCCTGTAATCACCTTTGGGTCCATGGAACCTGAAATAAGCAAATTTGGCGGCATCGTACAACTCTACATTCCTCGACTTGGGGATGTCGTGTAATACCATCGACGCGTCGTACTCATTAAGCATTTCGTAAGTCTCGCCGATATACCAGGTAACACTTCTGAACTCTACTGCCTTTCTCCATTTGTTTTCATGGTCCAGTTCGTGCAGCCTTTGTAAAATCTGGTCAACCTGGCTGCTGTATTCCTGGGTAATACTACCCGGAAACTGAACAAGCAGGCAACCCTTCTTATTTCCAATGCGCTCAGCCGCCTTAAAAAAGACATCTATATTCGCCAGGTCAATGTTCAACTTTTTCACATGGGTAACTTCTCGCCATACTTTTATCGTGAATTGGAACTCTTCCCCAACGTCGAGCGACCACTTCTCAACTGTTGACAACATTGGCAGCTTATGAAATGTGCTATTTACTTCAAGTGTGTTGAACAATGAGCTGTAGTAATTAAGGCGGCTCTTGTCCTGGAATTCGACCGGAAAAGTTCCCTTACTACCCGGCACAACAATACCGCTTGTACCCATCCTGAAAATTCCTTTTGCTGGTTTGGTCATTAAAGTGATATCTGTATTTTTTGTACCAGCTTTAGAAGAAGCCGTTTTTGTGGAAAAGACCTCAACTGTTCAACGAGTGCGACACTTCGATAACTCACCGTACCCTGACAATCGGGGCAAGAACAGCTACACCGGTTCAATTCTTGAGTAAAAGTTGAACTGAGCGTAGCAACAATGTAAAATATTTGTACGGAAGCTTGTCCACAGAAAAATGTCTTTACAAGCCCCTATTATGAATCCGGTTACTATTGGCTATATAATAAATCTGCGGTAAAACTATTAGCCTTTTTATTTCGACGACGCGATTTAATCATACATCCTATATTTGAAGTCTTCGTTAACCCTGCTACAATGTTTGATCATTAACTTTAGCCAGTGACAGATTACCTGCTATTTATTGATACTGAGGCTTCGAGGCTTCCAAAAAACTGGGACTTGCCCTATTCGGCAAAGGACAACTGGCCTTACTGCTTACAGGTTTCCTGGGTGGTATTTACAAAAGAAGGTAAAGAAGTAAAACAGGAGAACCATTATATAAAGGGCGGTAACGTTAAGATAGCTTCCTCAGCAACCAAAATTCATGGCCTCACAGAAGAATTTTTGGATGTGAACGGTGAGGACCGCAAAGAGGTAATGCTGCTGCTGCATAATGACCTGAAAATATACGAGCCGCTTGTTGTTGGTCATTTTATGGAATTTGACAGGCATATGGTAGGAGCAGACTTTTACAGAACCGGGATTGAAAACCTGGTAAAAAAAGAAAATACTTTTTGTACTATGCTGGCTACTACCCAGTTTGTAAAAAATCCGGGCCTTAAGTTTTTCAGGCTGGGTGAATTATATGAGGCTCTTTTTCATACAACTCTTCAAAACCAGCACGATGCTTTGGTAGATGCAAAAGCTACGGCCGAGTGCTTTTTTGAGTTAGTAAAAAGAAATGAAATTGACGAGGAATTGATTGCTTTACAACAGGTAGAATCTCAAAAACAGGGTACTGTTAACAAAGATAGCGGCTGCATAATTCCGGTACTCGCTATTCTATTTTTCACTATTTTAATTATTTATTGGCTATGAAAGATCGTTTAAAAATAATTAAGAAATCGGTTCCTTTTAATTTATTGCCAGAGGATGTTCTAAGGGGTATAACAGACCTTTTAGAAGAAGTAAAATATACCAAGGAAGCTGTCATCTATCACCAGGAAGTGACTAAAATGAATGGAGTGGATATTATTGTAGAAGGTGAATATGAAACCTTTTTCTACGACAGTTCGCAAAACAAAAGGTCTGTTGAAATATTTGGCGAAGGAAGTTGCTATGGCGGTATATCGGTACTTTTAAACAGGAAACGTTCGTTAAAAACGGTCGTAGCAAAAAAGGGAACTGTTGTATTTATACTTCCCCGGAAAGATTTTGTTGAGCTATGCCAGTCATTTGAAGCGTTTTTTCATCATTTCACTGCAGTTTTTGGCACGCATATGCTTGATGATGAGTTTGCTCATTTTGTGAAACGACCCACTGCTTTCGAAGAAAGTTATATCGCATCTGACCAGTTGTATTCGCGAAAAATCGAAAGTATACAGTATCGTAATATCGTTTCGTGTGCAGGCTCCACTCCTATTTTCCTCGCCGTAAAAATGATGGCCAGGAATAAGGTGAGTTGCCTGTTTGTAAAGGATGAGCAGGCACAAATTATTGGTTATGTTACCGATATAACTATCAGGGATAAAGTGGTGGCAACAATATCAGATGCAAATAACCCGGTTGTCTCCATCATGGATAAACCAGTTGTCTCGATCAGTACACAGTCTTACGTTTACGAGGCTATCCTGATGATGTTTCGTACAAAAACCCGTTACCTGCTTATCGAAGAAAATGGGGAGTATATAGGCTTTCAAAGCCGCAACAAACTGTTAAGCGAACAGGCCCAGTCGCCGCTGGTATTTATACAATCGGTAAAATCTTCATCTACAGTTGGCGAGTTACAAAAGAAGTGGGAAAAAGTACCTGAAATTGTTACCCAACTATTGGAAAGAGGTGTAAACGCAGAAATTGCGAACCAGGTTGTGACCACTGTTGCCGATACTATTGCCATAAAAGTTATTGAAGGTGTGATAGATGAGATGGGAACGCCTCCTGCAAAGTTTGTGTTTATGGTGCTTGGCAGCGAGGGTCGTAAAGAACAAACACTAAAAACCGACCAGGATAATGCGATAATTTATGAAGATAAAGCAAATGAACATCGCGAACTGGTGAGAGCCTATTTTCTGAAGTTTGCTGATACAGTATCGGACCGATTGAACGAAATAGGGTTTAGTTTCTGCGAAGGCGGGTTCATGGCCAAAAACCCTAAATGGACCCATTCTTTATCGCATTGGAAAGGCGAATATAAAAAATGGATAGAAGATGCAATGGCAGAAACGGCCATAAAATTTTCGACCTTTTTCGACTGCAGGTACTTATTTGGTGAAGCTTCTATCATTGATGAATTGAAAGAATTCCTGGATGAAGAATTACAAAAGCCACTTGAAAAGCTTTTTTACATGATGGCAAAAAATGCCTTGCAATATGAACCTCCGTTAACTTTCTTTAAAAATATAAGAACGACCACAGTAGGTTCGCAAGAGGTGTTTGACATAAAAAAATCAATGACGCCAATAGTGGACCTGGTACGGGTTTACGCATTGCAGAACCGGATTTTCGAAGTAAACACCGGCGAGCGCCTGAAAGCGCTAAAGGCGAAAGGCGTATTTACTGAAACATCTTTTAATGAGCTGAGTCAAGCGTATTATTTGCTGATGGGGATGCGGTTAAAACACCAGGCAAACCAGATCATCAACGACAAAAAAGAACCTGATAATTTTATCGATCTTAATGGCCTCACTAAAATTGAACAGGCAACTTTAGTTGAAATATTTAAAGTGATCGGAAACTTTCAATCAAGAATAAGGATCTACTTTACTAATAATCTTTTTGGGTAACACCCACGAAATTAGCCAGTATTTATTAGGCCAGGCCAAGAATAAAAATGTTACGTTGTTGTGCGAATGGATCCTTTGTTTAATGCCTCCTGTCAACGTGATGTCACTGGCTGGTACGACCACAATATGCAGCGTTTTTAATAGATACTAATACAATGGCTGGAAGACCGAACCGTTAAAATTGTTTAGGTGGGTAAGGTTACGGGTACAATAAAATCCACTTTTTATGCCCGAAGTATTGCCATCTGGTATTGGCAAGGTCGCAGGTAGTATCTATTAAATAACGCGGCGGCCGGCCGTTTAACCTTACTTTGTTAAACGCATATACGCCTACACGTAATCCTTGTCTTTGGTATTTTTCTTTTAAATATTGTGCTGCCTGCCAGGTCATATCAGGAAAATTGATAACGCCTCTGGTTTGGCTTCGATGTAAAAATGAAGAAGGTTCAAGCTGCCAGGTACTGTCGTTCATTTTATTTACTATTTTAAAATATCCCGTTCCTGATTTTGCGTTAAGCATCATTCTCCAGGACAACCGGTATCCCTCCTCTGTCCAGTTTACAGGACCCTTTATGAATAGGTGCCGTAATGGAAGTACCAGTTGAATAAAAACATATACCGATAGCGTATAATTTATTGCTGCTATTCGTTTCCGACTCTGGCTGATTAATGATGCAGCATTTTTTGCAAAAGGAATAATCCTATTGAACAAGGCGGCAGGAAAGAAAAATACATTAAGGCTGACAGCGAGGTAAGGAAATGTTCCTATTCTAAAAGTTAATGCATTGAATACATTGAAACAGATCGACAAAATCAGGAAATAAACGCGTGTTCTTCTATATAATAGGCCGGGCACCACTAATAAGTCAAACAGCAGACCACCATAGGCAATAAGCCAGGGCATAAAAGGATACTGCAATAGTCGGCCAATTATAGGTACTCCTCTTTTGCCCAGCCACATTTTTAGAGGAAGTGCGTGCAGCCAGTCGCTATTCATTTTTGCGATTGCAGCAAAAACATACAGGCAGGCAATTTGAAAAACCAGCAGGTGTATCTGCCATTTGTAACATTCATTCACTGGTGTTTTCAACTTAAACTTAACATCAAAAGAAAAGCGGCGATTTGCGGGTAAAAAAGCCATTATCCAGCAAAGCAGCAACATCAGGTAGTAATGGTTATTATAGTGGGTTTTTTGGGAAAGATAAAAAGCTGTCCACATAACAGCCAGTAAAAGTGAGCTATAACGATACAAAAAGCCAAGAGCTACAAAAATGGCGGCTAATGCCATGGCTGCAAAATAGAGGTTCATTATGCTTCCATGCATTATTTTTAGCCACTCAAATCCTATAAAAGTAAAGTTATGCTGAATGTCTACATAAAGCCATTTAACCCATGCCTGCAATAAACCCGTAATACATTCTATAGCCATAATAAGCCCAAATAGAATCCGAAAGATTATTAATTGGCTGTTATTTACCGGCATCCATAAAGAATTAAAATACTGCTTCATCTGCTGCCAAGATATGGAATTGTTACTTTTTAAATTTTGAAAGATGAGTGGTAGCAAAATGAGTTATAAAAAAAATTGTGGTTGCAGTGCCAATGGTTTAAGTATGCAACAGCTAAAAGAAAAAGATGTAATAATAAAAGTTGTTGACTTCTGCTTTTTGTGGTTGCTTTAATTTGCGGCGGGAATAATTACTTCCCTGGATACCCTTATAGTTGCATAATTATTAGCTATGTCAAAAAACTGGTCCGACTTCTGGCGGCAAAAGAATGAGTTCGATAATTCGATGGGTGTTAATTATAATCATTTTCTTGAACGGGTAAAAAAGTATGTTGTACCCCACAAAGAGTCTGTTGTTCTTGACATTGGTTCAGGGCCGGGGAACCTGGAAGATGCATGGCACGACAAAGTAAAAGAAATACATGGAGTTGATATTTCAGAACGATATAATGCTATTGGAAGAGAAAAGCATAAGGATCATCCCAATGTTTTTTTTCACGATCTTCCTGCAAATGACTACCTCAATTTTTCTATGTTACGGGAAAAAAAATTCGACCTCATTATTGTAATGAGCGTTTTGCAGTACTATCGAAATAAAGAAGAAGTTGTTCGATTACTTGAAAATATTCGTTTATTGACGAAGCCGAAGGCGCAGATTTTATTATGTGACCTTATCGTTCAACATTCGATGCTGAAAGAGGTATTCCAGGTATTTTGGGAATATTTCAGGGCCGGTAAATTCTTCTCCGCGCTTTCTTTGTTTTTTCGTTTGCGGTTTTCAACTTACTACGATTACAAAAAAGATAATGGCTTTCTGATGCTATCGCAGGAAGAGTGGAAAAAGTTGTTAGCACAGTTACATCTTAAAGCCACTTTCCTGGACCAACCTTTGACACTTCAGAAAAGCAGGAAGAATATTCTGATCAGTATGGATTAAGATGTAAAAGCTTAGATGCGAGGTTACGAGAAAAAAAAAGACGAATAAAGGTTTGACGTACAAGGGAGTGACACAACAATGATGACGCCACTTACGAACGCCGGTACCAAAAACGGCAAACACAAAATCAATAGTTGTTACTACAGGTAATTACTGCAAAGAGGAAATTAAGTTATCGAGTCAGCTGTTGTCTACAATGTGTTCTTATAGATTCTGGCATTAATATTTCAATACGAATTAATGAAAATTTAAACCGTTATTAATTACTTAACAGTATTTATACTATTTTCAATCATAATTTTACCGATTAATACTGTCTGTTAGCCGATGATAACTTGTTTTCTCTTATAAATATGGTAAAAAAATACGAACTGTCAATTGTCTTGCCTATGTACCATCCGAAGCCTGGATGGGAAAGCTTGTTAAAAGAAAATATACAATTGCTGCGTATTGAATTTAATTATGCTGTTTCGATTGAATTTATCGTGGTTAATGACGGGAACGAGAGTGAACATGTATTGAGTTTATTCGATGTTCTTCAGCAAGATGACAATGACCTAAGGTTTATTTCTTATGCTCAAAATATGGGTAAGGGTTACGCACTAAGAACAGGTGTTGCAGCAGCAAAAGCACCGGTTATTATCACGACCGATCTCGATTTTCCTTACGAATTAAAAGACATAAAAAACGTTTATACATTACTAAAATCAGGAAATGAGATAGTAACCGGCAAACGTAAAGAAGAATATTATAATGCGACTCCCCTGCGGCGAAAGCTGTTATCAAAAGCGTGTATCGCCCTAAACAAGCACTTGCTTAAGTTGCCGTTGAGCGATGCGCAATCAGGGCTGAAAGGTTTTAATAAAGCAGGTAAAGATCTATTTCTTAAAACTACCATCAACCGGTTTTTGGTCGATACCGAATTTCTTGTTCTTGCCAATAAACTAAAACTTGGTATTGCGGTATTAGAACTTAATTTGAAAGCCGGCATTAAGTTTTCAAGTATGGGGTGGAAAGTTTTGGTAGCCGAGGGAAAGAATTTTTATCACATCATGAAGATTAATAAAACGCGTTACTCGCCAAAAGAAGTAAAAAAATATGCCCAACCGGCAAGTGCTGTTAACGTTTGACCTGGAAGAATTTGATATACCAAATGAATATGGTTCCAGTTTATGCTGGGAAGAACAGTTGTCGATTGGCAGGAAAGGCATGGACGCAGTTACCCAGGTTTTAGAACTTCATCAAATACCTGTGACAATTTTTACAACAGCCGCTTATGCACAGGAGAACAAGGATCAATTAAAGCTGCTGGCTGTTAAAAATGAAATCGCCTCCCACACTTTTTATCATTCCGCTTTCAAAAATGACGACCTCGCTGCATCAAAACTTGCACTGGAAGAAATTACAGGCAAGACAGTTTATGGACTTCGTATGCCGCGCATGCAACCGATAAATATGGAGTTGGTATCGCACGCCGGTTACTTGTACGACTCATCTGTAAACCCAACTTTCATTCCCGGCAAATACAACAATACGCATCTTCCCAAAACTCTCTACAACGAGAAAGAAGTTTACCGCCTACCCTGTTCTGTTTCTCCAACTTTCAGAATTCCCCTTTTTTGGCTTGCTTTCAAAAACTTCCCTTACGCGGTTTATAAAAAACTAGCTACTGATACTATTAATAAATATGGTTACCTGAACCTTTATTTTCATCCCTGGGAGTTTACCGACATAAGTAGATACAAGCTTCCGGGTTATGTAAAAAGACACTCGGGCGATAAGCTCGCAGAGAAGCTGCACCAGCTTATAAAGGATCTTAAGAAAGAAGGAACATTCGAAACAATGATCCATTTTTTGCGAAACCGGATACCGCTAAATGAAAGTTTCGGGAAGTAAAAATCGAATGACGTTTTATTAAATTGAGCCCCGCGCCTTTATCAATTCACATTCAATGTCTTTTACTTAAAGTACAGTATAACATCAGGCAGAGCGTGCCGAAGCCTTATTACGATAAGAGTTACGAGATCCTTTCAACTAACCCAGGGTGACAAGCGTTAAATAAACGTATTAAATTCATAATGTAAAAGCTCAAATTGCAAGTATTGTTTTTTTTGTACCGTGCGCCGGAATTTCTATTAAACATCGTTGCGTCGCACACTTCTACGCCTGGTAATCTATGCATCCGTCGGCTTACAATTCTCATTTGTTTAGTAGGTAATCTACATATTATTGCCTGGGAATGAGGGTATGAAAGTTGCAACTTTCCTAACTTAATAATTTAAAGTTGTATTACCTTTTGAAAGTATCAACTAAAATAGCAGTATGAATTCTAATCCAAAATTAAAAGGACAGTCGGCTTTAGTAACCGGAGCCAGCAGTGGAATTGGTAAAGCGGTTGCAATTGCTTTGGCGAATGAAGGAGTTAACGTGGTTGTAAATTGTTCATCGCATCCTGAACGGGGACAGGAAGTTGTTGACGAAATAAAATCGAGCGGTGGAACTGCGATTGTTTACCAGGCTGACGTGAGCAAAGAAGACGAAGTGCAGGCAATGTTCGCCGCAATGTACAAGGCTTTTGGAACGATAGACATATTAGTGAACAACGCAGGACTGCAGAAAGATTCAGCATTCGTTGATATGACGCTTGCTGACTGGCAAAAGGTAATAGACGTAAACCTTACCGGGCAGTTTTTATGTGCACGTGAAGCCGCGAGAGAATTTTTACGCAGGGGAATTGTTGCGGAAAGAAGTGTTGCTTTAGGAAAGATCATTTGCATGAGCAGTGTACACGACATGATACCGTGGTCGGGACATGTGAATTATGCATCGAGTAAAGGCGGTGTAATGCTATTTATGAAATCTATTGCGCAGGAACTTGCACCGCACAAAATAAGGGTAAACAGCATTTCTCCCGGAGCAATCAAAACGAGGATCAACGCGTCGGAAATGGAAACACAGGAAGAAATCGATAAGATACTCACCTTAATTCCATATAACCGCATAGGAGAACCTGAAGACATTGGAAAACTCGCGGTATGGTTGGCAAGCGATGACTCAGATTATATCACGGGAGCAACGATATATATTGACGGTGGAATGACATTATTTCCTGGGTTTGCAGGAAATGGGTGACCTCATCCTCCTGCTCCTGCTTCTTGCCGGGAGAAGGAGCGGTCTTTATAACTATCCAAACATTGTAACTTCCACATCATCAGCAAATCTTTATACACTTTTCTCTGATTTTACTGCGATAGATGAAACATTTGGCCATTGAGAAAAGCAGTGCTTTCTACCTTTTATTTCCTCCAATCCATATAATTCAAATCCCGGTTCTTGCTACTTATGCGTTTTTATTCCTTTTATCATCGAGCTGCTTATTCAAATTGTATGCTGCACTGATCAATCCCATATGAGTAAAAGCTTGCGGAAAGTTACCTAAATGTTCACCTTCGAAACCCAGTTGCTCAGAATACAATCCCAAATGGTTGGCATAACCCAACATTTTTTCAAAGTAAAAACGGGCCTTTTCCAGTTGGCCCGAGCGGGAAAGACACTCAACATACCAGAAGGTACACATAGAAAAAGTGCCTTCATGACTAATAAAACCATCCGGTGCAGCCAAATGGGGTTTATACCTGTAGACCAGTGAGTCAGAAACCAATTCATCTTCAATTCGTTTAAGTGTCGACAACCAACGGGGATCTTTCGGACTAATGAAGCGAATAAGCGGCATTAGCAATGCAGAAGCATCTACAGTTGGTGCGCCGGGGTATTGCATAAAAGCCTGTTTTTCTTCATCCCAGAACTCGGTAAAAATGCTGTTGAAAATATTATCTCTTTCAACCCGCCACTTTTTATTCAGAGGGAACGAACGGGCCTGTGCAATTTTTATTGACCGGTCAAATGCAACCCAGCACAACAGGCGTGAATACAAAAAGTTCTGCTTCCCTCCCCGCACTTCCCAGATGCCCTCGTCGGGTTGGTTCCAGTTTTCGCTGAGCCAGTCAATTTGTTTTTCAAGGTCTTTCCAAAAGTCGTACGATATCGGGGATCCGTATTTGTTATACAGGTAGACGGAATCCATTAGCTCACCATAAATATCTAATTGCAACTGGCTGTAAGCATTGTTGCCAATACGAACAGGTCCCGACTTTCGATACCCCTCAAAATGATCCAATACTTTTTCTTCCAGCTGCCTGTCTCCGGTTATAGAATACATTATACCCAGCATTTCATTGCTTTTAATGTCCGACAGCTTTTCAACCCAGTTCATAAACGCGCCTGCTTCTTTGGTATAGCCTAACCTTATCAGTGCATATACGGTGAAAGAAGCGTCGCGAATCCAGGTATAACGGTAATCCCAATTTCTTTTACCGCCAATGTTTTCCGGTATAGAAAAAGTAGGGGCTGCTACTATTGACCCGTGCTTATAAGAAGTTAACAGTTTTAGTACTAAGGCCGATCGATTAACTATTTCAAGCCACCTTCCTTTGTAGGTCGATTTGGCGACCCAGTCTTTCCAGTAATTCACCGTTTGAAACAAACTGTCGGTAATAAATGTCTTAAAGTCTCTGCCATTGTTGTGATGTACATCAATATGTTCAAGAAGAAAATCGGCGCTTTCACCGGCAGACAAAGTAAATTCAGCATAAGCATCGCCTTCTTTAACTTGAAGCGGAACAGAACTTTTTAACCTGAGTACTGTTTTCGCCTCATCCAGGCTGGTGAAATTGATTTCGTGAGCCTCAATTTGCTGGGTTCCATGAGCGCTTCTACCGTAATTAAAACGGGGCTTGCAACTCATCTTATATTTCACTTCTCCGCGCACGGTTGTAACTCTCCTGATTAATTCTTTACCATCAAAAAGTTCTTCCACCGGCATGAAGTCGGTGATCTCCCCTACCCCTTCGCTCGATAAGAAACGGGTAAGCAAAACATTGGTATCGGGCAGGTACAACTGCTTGGTTTTCATTCCGTCGAAAAGCGGGCATATTTCAAAGCTTCCGCCTTTTTCTGCGTCTAACAAGGCCGCAAAAATGCTGGGAGAATCAAAGTTCGGAAAGCACATAAAATCGATTGAACCGTTTAGGCCAACCAGTGCTACTGTGTTTAAATCGCCAATGATACCGTAATTTTCGATGGGCAAATAACTCATACATCTTTCAATATAAAAATCTTACCTGCTAATATGCAGCGCTTTTTTATAAACGCAGGGGCTAAAATATTGTTTAGACGAGTGTGAGATTAAGACTGTAAATAAAGAGGCAATTCAAATATTAAGGGGACTGCTATAATTGAATAACAAGGTCAGCGAGGAGCGTTTATTAAATAAGCGAAGGCGTGCGTTTAGACATAAATAATTTCGGGTTCTATTACCTTGAAGCACTTTTCTTTGATAACATTTTTTAGAAACCAGGTCTACCTTTTTAGCAGGTTTTTTTTCAACAAAATCAGCAAGGTCAATAATTTCAACACCAACAACACGATTAAAGTCTGCAATAATATCAATGGCACTTAATTCAGAAAAATCGTCCCTCGCTACAGAACCAAATAATCCAATGGTGTGAACATGAAATTTTTCAACTAGTTCAGGCTTTAATTGCTGCATTGCTGGAAAATACTTTTTAGGTCGTTTAGTTTTTTCACGCATTAAAATTGAACAGATGCACGAAAAACTTGTATGAGGCTTCTAATACTCAATTTTATCTGCTTTATTTTTCCATTCCTCAAAAACCTTTAATGCTTCTGAACGACGTAAAGGGATAATTGGAATTTTGCGGGAAGCATGCTCGCAATTTAATTCATCATAAATCATTGAATCATCAAAACCTATTTCTGCAGCATCGGTACGGGTGTTGGCAAAATATACTTTTTTAGGACGGGCCCAGTATATAGCTCCCATACACATCGGACAAGGTTCACAGGAAGTATAAATCTCACAATCACACAGTTGAAAAGTTTGCAGGTTTTTACATGCATCCCTTATAGCAACTACTTCGGCGTGTGCAGTAGGATCGTTTGTTGAAGTAACCCTGTTGTTACCACGGCCGACTATCACGTCGCCTTTTACAATTACACATCCAAAAGGCCCTCCTTCTCCCGATGTTATTCCCGTTAACGATAGCTTAATCGCTTCGTGCATGAAAGATTCTTCCCTGGTCATTTATTGAATTTATGAACGTGTAAATATAACAATTCGATTCAAACACAATGAGACCGATTGAAAAGGAGTTGTAACAGACAATACTATGCCCGGAAGTGCAAAACTCAACTACTGTGAAACACTGCAACTATTGATACATCTTTAGCCTAGATGCCATAAAAAGATACAGTACAAGAGAGTGACACAACCGGAGTTGCATAAGGGACTGTTGTTCGCTCCAAAAAATTACTTTGCCTGCCAGGTCTGTATACCATCCATTTTTTACAATAGGCGGTACGATAATCGCATCATCTCCAGAATTAAAATAAACATCATGGTTACTGATACTTTAAAAAATGCGTGGTTGTACGAAGGACTGAACAACCGATTTACAACAGCCTTTAATTACTTGAAAGAAACTGACTTTTCTACAGTTGAAAAGGGGAAATACGCAGTAGATGGAGACGAGATTTTTGCCATCGTGAATGAATTTGAAACAAAAAGCAAAACTGAATGCCAACTGGAAGCACATAAAAAACACATCGATATTCAATATATCATTAGTGGTACAGAACTTTTTGGATATACACCGCTTATCGACCAACAGCCCTCCATAGCCTACGATGAAATGAAGGACGTAGCTTTTTATGAAGCCGAAGTTTCGTACCTCGCACTGAAAGCAGGTATGTTTATTATCTTTTATCCCACAGATTTGCACCGGCCTGAAGTAAGGGTGAATGAGCCGGCAACTGTTAAGAAAGTTGTAGTAAAGATCAAAATCTGAAACATTGTTTTATCATTGCACCAAACACATGTTATAGTTCCATGATTAATGTTCGTGTAAAGTTAGCCGGCCTGTTTTTAATTTGTAGCCTTCATTCTTTTGCGCAGGAAAACCTGCCGGTCCCGGTTAATATCCAAACCCTTTATGAAAAAGGAACCCGAACTAACGACGGGAAACCGGGAAATAGCTACTGGCAAAACACTGCAGATTATAACATCAGGGCTAATTTCAACCCGGCAACGCTGCTCCTTACCGGTACAGAAACGATCAATTATATCAACAACAGTCCCGATACCTTATACCAGGTAGTTTTTAAATTGTACCAAAACCTATACAAGAAAGGGGCACAACGGATGGTAGATATTCAACCCCAGGATATAGGTGAAGGAATACTTGTAGATAAAGTTAGCGTAACGAACAGCCCAGTTCTAACTTATTCCATTGATGGAACAAATATGACCGTTACAATTCCACCCCTCCTTCCCAAACAGAACATGGTGTTTAATATAGGCTTTCATTATACATTAAATAAAGGTTCGCACATACGTACCGGGCAAATTGAAGAGAATGCAGCTTTCGTTGCTTACTTTTTCCCCCGCATAGCAGTTTACGATGACCTAGACGGCTGGAACAAAAACCAATACTTAGGCACACAGGAGTTTTATAACGATTTCTGCAACTTCAAAGCAGCAATTACAGTTCCTACAGACTTTGTTGTTTGGGCGACCGGTGATCTTAAAAACTGCAATGAAGTTCTTTCCGGTAAATATTGCAGCTTAATTCAACAAGCTGAAACAACAGATGGCATAACAACTATAATCGACACTACCGATCTTTTAACCGGTAACATCACTACTGGTAATGCAGCCAACACCTGGCAGTTTGAGGCAAACAATGTTACAGATTTTGTATTTGCAACCAGTAATCACTACCTCTGGAAATCTTCGAGCGTGGTGGTCGATTCGGCTTCGAAACGCCGAACAAGAGTAGACGCCGCTTTTAACCCGAAACACAGCGATTATTACGAAGTTGTGAGCTATAACCGTGAAACGGTGAAGGCCATGAGCCACACGTTTCCCAAATGGCCCTTTCCCTATTCTCATGAAACTGTTTTTGACGGTCTCGATCAAATGGAATACCCGATGATGGTAAACGACAATCCCGTGGAAAGCAGATTTGATGCAATTACCCTTACCGATCATGAAGTATTTCATACCATGTTCCCTTTTTACATGGGAATTAACGAAACGAAATACGGCTGGATGGACGAAGGCTGGGCAACAATGGGAGAATGGCTTATTTCACCCATGATCGATACTTCCATTGTTGATAGTTATGGCATTAAGTCTTATGAAACATCTGCCGGCGAGGAAAAAGATCTTCCAATAACAACACTTACCACTCAATTGAACGGCAACTCGATGTTTATCAATTCTTATGTAAAACCTGCCCTGGGATATTTATACCTCCGCGATTACCTTGGCCATGAATTGTTTACAAAAGCCCTTCATTATTACATACAACAATGGAACGGGAAACATCCCATGCCTTACGACTTTTTCAATTGCATGAACACGGGTTCGGGTAAAAACCTGAACTGGTTTTTTAAGAAATGGTTCTTCAATAACGGTTACCCCGACCTGGCGATAGACAAAGTAAAAAGGCGTGGAAAGACCTACGAAGTAACGATAAAAGCAAAGGGCTCTAAACCGGTACCGGTAGATCTCATCATTAATTTAGACGACAATACGACTATAAAAGAACACCGGAGTATTGCAGTATGGGAAAACGGAAACACCAATACAATTATCTCCTTTCGCACCAACAAAAGTGTTTTAAGAATGGAACTCGGCAGTACTTATATTCCTGACATAAACAAGCACGACAACCGGTGGGAGCAAAAGTGATTGGTGGATGTGACCTGCCTTAATTGATTATTACAGCGGACATTGATCATTGGGTTTTATAGTTGATAATTTCGATAAGGTGTTAAGAAGTTTTTGGCTGTCAGCTTTGATCACTTTATTCTGCAGCCGTTGCGTCGCACACTGCAACTGTATAGCTTTATTCGGCTTACCGTAACTGCACCTGTATCTTCTGGCAACGTACGTTTTAAAATTTGTAGTCCTGTTCTAATTAAGCGGATACGGTGCTAAGCTTATATTTCAAAACTTTAGTTTTATGAGGGTTAAGAGTAAACAAACATTTAAACTGAATAAAGAGTAGTTATTGTATTTTGTACATCGAAGCTGGCAGAAATGTTGCTAACAATTTATTTAATCTGAAGAATTAAAATATGGCCTGTATCATTAAGATCGGTTTCGAAAAAACGCCGGAAGAAATAATAAACAAAGCAAAACTTGCTATTGAAGGTCAAAATGGAACGTTTACCGGCGATTCAACCAGGGGAAGCTTTAGAGTAGCAGTGCCGCTTGGGTCAGTTGCTGCAGAATATATTATTTCGGGAAACGAGTTGGAGGTAACAGTAACCAAAAAGCCATTCATTGTTTCGTGTAGGAAAATTGAAAGTTTCCTGAAGGATCATATCAACATGTAATCAAAACCACCTTTATTAAGCCTATAAGAAAGCACAAGTAACATCAGTGTTTTTTTCTTATACTATACCAGGTTTTTAAGTTTTGCATATTGAAGCAGCATGATCGTTTTTCCATCTTTTATCTCTCCTGTTTCAATCATTTGCATGGCTTCATCAAGGGTTATTTGCAGCACTTCAATATCCTCTTGTTCATGTTCAATTCCGCCGCCGTCATTTACTTTCATTGATGCCGAGTATTCAGCAACAAAAAAGTATAAAATCTCTGTCACCGAACCGGGCGACATATAAGCTTCAAATACTTTACGAACATCTGACACTTTATACCCTGTTTCTTCTTCGGTTTCCCTTTTAATACAATCTTCAGGATTGTCTTTGTCAAGCAAGCCTGCACAGGCTTCTATCAGCATTCCTGAAGGATTACCGTTTATATAAGAAGGTAAACGAAATTGCCGGGTAAGGATCACCGTTCTCTTTTCCGGGTTATATAATAAAATCGCGGCGCCGTTTCCCCGGTCATATGCTTCACGGCTTTGCGTTTGTAACGTACCGTCATTTTTAGTGTATTCGTAAGTGACCTTCTTAAGCGTGTACCAGTTGTTCGATAATATTTCTGTCTTAAGAATGTTTACTATATCATTCATTGTAAAATTGGATTTTTAATATTTGGGGCAGGAGGATAAATCTTCAGCAGCAGCTGATCCTAATGCCTATGATTGTTGACCTGTTGAAGGTAAGAATCTAACTGAAATTCCTAGGCTCAAATATTTAAACGGGGGAATTATCGTATAGATGAAAATTATACCGACAGTTTTGCAGTTACCTCTATACGATTGTTACCAGGATGCAGTGTTTCGAATTCGTAATATCCATCACCCGCCCTTCCTGGTCCACTTAAAACAACGCAACCCTCCGCTTGTAATTCTTTAGCCTTGCTGTCAACTTCTTCCATACTGTTTACACCAAAAGCGAGGTGAATAATTCCAGGATATTGTAATGTTACTGTATCATCTTTATTTGCAGGAATACTGGCTTAGACATTATTTCAAGTCTCGCACCAAAATTGAATGTTATGAAGTAATTATTAATTGCTTCTTTTCATTTGTGTACTTATTATTTGCCTGGCCACCAAAATACTTTACGTAATAATCTTTCAATTTTTCCAATTGATTTGTCCAGGTGGCGCCCTGTTCAAGAGTAATGAATTCCTGCTTTTATAGGGTTTGAACGATACTGTGCAAAACTTTATTGAATTAAATGAGGCGGTATTTTCCCTCATACCACGTTTGCACCAGCGCCGTGGAAAATTTACTTAACATTTGAAAATCAATTTGTAAGAACGGACATTAGCAACATCAGCTCCCGGAAAACCTTGCCAATATCCCTTGCTAAATAAGCCCGGTAATAGCCTCTCCTTTTCTTTCGGGAACACGGCAGAGAGTTAATTGTATTTTATATGGAAAATAGTTAAATTGTGTTAAAACATAATACCATGAAAATTTCTACATTCACCTTCCTTTCGTTTGTAGTTTTAGCGTCTACTGCGAACGCACAAAAATTCACCATCCTTCCGCAGGTTGGACTTGAAAATCTGACGACCAGGGTAAGTTACAACAACCTCGAAACTTTTAAACCTTTGCAATCTCTACCTACACCAACTCTTGGTGTTCGCATGGATTATAAAGTGAAAAAACTTGCTGGCGTTTTTGCTGGTTTGTCTACCACTCGCCCCGGTATTTCCTACAGCTTTGCAAATCCTGAAACAGGAATGAACGCTTACACTGTATTGGCGGGAAACATCCAATTGCAGTTGCAGGCCGGGTTGCAAGGCACCACAAAGCCCATTTTTTTCAGTAAATCTGCTGATGCGAAACCATCAACCACTACAACTTCAAGGTCGGGTTATGGACGGTGCGGAAGCAATAAGGCTATGGGTCGCTGCGGTTCAAAAAACAAAACACAAGCCAGCAAGCCAGCACAAAATCAAAGTTGGTTTGTTCGCATAATGCCGTCGGCCGGCTTTGTAGTTAATCCTTTTACCAAAACAGGTATGATAACTAATAAGACACAAGGTGCGCAAGATACTTATACTTATAATGGAGGTAGCTTTAAAACAGGCGTTGTTACAGGTGTAGGTTTTGAATTTGGTAGCCAGGCACAACGACGTTTTACAGTAAACATAAATTACTTAAGGGGATTTGATAATAACGCGGAGAGCATTACATCACAAGCCGATATAAAAACAGTTACTACAAACTTAAGTTCTACCGTTTCAGGATGGAACGCATCAATCGGTATTCCTCTTAGCCTGGGTAAAAAACCGGTAGTGAGGAAAGTAGAGCATAAAAAATATGAATACAGGCAATACCAACGCCGCAGCAGCTGTGGAAGGCGGGTTATTTGATCCAGCATAAACATAAAAAAGGCGGAGAGTTTTCTTCGCCTTTTTTATTTTCCTGTACCAGGTGTAGTAGCCACAGTTTCAGTTTAAAAAGCTGCAGTCCGCGAATTCTTACCAGGCTAACACCGACTTATCAAAATCCATATACTGATGTTCGCCTGGAACACAAACCCATTTATCAACTTATCCGGCACTATTGGCCTTTTCGCTTGTATTATCCTTTGCAAATGTCCAGGCCCAGTAAATCAACGGAATTTGCAATGGAAGGCGTAAAATGGCAATCCATAGTCGTGGATTATCTTCATGAATATAGTTTAAGAGCATTTGTATGTTGGCAGGAAAAACAGCCACCAGTAACGTAATAACCCCCCAGGCAGCAAAACGGCGTGTTTGATTAAACAATAACAATAAGCCTAATAATGATTCCACAATCCCGCTGATATAGATGGTGGCATAAGGATAAGGTATATAGGAAGGCATTATCCTACTGTAAGTTTGAGAGGACAGGAAATGATTAATTCCTGCCACTATATATACAGTTGCAAGGAGATAGAGAGAAATCTTCCTTTTTGTTGCAGGTGCTATGGCAGTGTTTTATTTAGGTAACAATAAAGCTAATTCAAAAGTTTAAAACAGTTGAATAGAAATTTACGGAATGAACATTCCGTAACGACCAGGAACCGCACGTGCAAGTTCCTTCATCATAACAGTCCCGCTAAAGCGTATTGGCGTCAACTTAATGATGACGGGAAGAATGTTAGAAGTTAATACAGATAAGGTTACGGGCGGTTTTGATGATTGATTTTTAAAGCTGATTTTTTAGCCCATAGTTCATAAGAAAACAAATGCCGGGCCTCCCTCTCCTCCTGGAGAGAGAACGAGGGTGAGGTATAAAAGCCGCATTGGGAACGCAAAGCACAAGAGTTCCACGCAAGACCCTTAGGGCTGGCCCCAAACCAAAATGAACTTTTAGTGCCATCATTTATAGCTCAATCCGCGCGGCTTCGTTATTACTACTGGACTCCACCCGCTTGTTTCTGAAACCGCTTCGCTGGTTTCAGCATGCCTTCGCCTTCGCCTGGCACCCAATCGGCTGATGTCCCTTATGCAATAACTGTTGTCAGAAGTGGATATTATAACACCAACGGATAAAAACAAACTCCAACTTTACCCTTTTGTTGCCACCGGCAATGCAGACGAAAGGATTGCGACCCTTCGGCTTCGCTCAGGGTACCTACCCTTCGGCAAGCTCAGGGTAAAAAAAAATGCTACGCTAAGTTCTATCGAAGAATTAAAAGTTGAAATGAGCGTAGCAACGATGATTCTTATAGTACAAAAAGCCTGTACCTAAAAAACATCAAAAATCAGGACAGCAAAAACGAATTCATTAGTAGAGAAGCATAATAGTAGTAGCTCTTTTTGGCCCGTAAAAATAATCCTGAAGGTGCGGCCGTTGCGCCGAAGAGGGAACGATGTACCAAAAAGCACAAATGTTCAATCGATGAAAATATCGCTAAAAAATGCCTCATTACTTCTGCGTAACCGCTGCTTTTCTTGATCGCAATGCAAAATAAGCTATAAACACGCTTCCGACCATTAGCACTGCTCCTAGCAGGAAAGGCGCGCCGGGAAAGTGTACCGGCGCATTGCTTTTGGTAAAGTATGAAAACAAATAGGTCATGATTAAAGGGCCAATAATAGAAGTGACACTCATTAAACTGGTAAGCGCACCCTGCAATTCTCCTTGTTCATTAGACGGAACTTCACCCGAAATAATGCTTTGTAATGCAGGTCCTGCAATTCCGCCAAAGCAATATGGAACAAGAAAAGCAAACATCATCCACGTTTGCGAGGCAAAGGCAAATAATAATAAGCCTATTGCATAAAGCGCTAATCCTACATACACGCTTCGCTCATTGCCAAGTTTAGGATTTATAAACCGTATGAGGCCGCCCTGCACAATGGCAACAAGTAGCCCGACCATGCCAAGCGAATAACCGAACATGGCTTCTGACCACTTAAACTTTTAGATGTAAATAAATGTCCAGGTGCTTTGCACAGCATGCGCGGCAATATATACCAAAACCAGAGCTCCAATTAATCCTCCTATCGACGGATATTTCTTTAACTGTTTCAGGGAACCTAAAGGATTTGCCCTTTTCCAGCTAAAAGGCCTGCGATTTTCTTTACTGAGCGATTCAGGCAACACGAAGTAACCGTATAATGCGTTTAATAATGCAAGCGCCGCAGCTACTATAAAAGGTAGCCTCGATCCGTGTTCTCCTAAAACTCCGCCGAGTACTGGGCCTATTATAAATCCAAGTCCGAAGGCTGCGCCTATCATTCCAAAGTTTTGCGCCCGGTTTTCGTCGGTACTAATATCGGCAATATAAGCCGTTGCAGTTGTGAAGCTCGCACCGGTTATACCTGCAATTACTCTCCCCGCAAACAGCCAGCCGATAGTCGGGGCAAGCGATAGAAAGATGTAATCGATCCCGAAACCGGCAAGCGAGAAAAGCAAAACAGGTCGTCGCCCATATTTATCACTCAGGTTGCCCAATACAGGTGCAAACAGGAATTGCATAATGGCATAAGCGAAAGTGAGCCAGCCGCCCCACTTACTGGCTTCGCTGATATCGCCGTGAATTAGTTCTTCGATCAGTTTGGGAAACACAGGAATGATTAAACCAAAACCAATTACATCAATTAAAAGCGTAATGAAAATAAAACCAATTGCGGCCTTGGTAGATGCAGGCATAAATAATTGTTATTGAAATTGAATGCGCAAAGGTGCTGGTTTTTGGGCGAACATAAGAATAAGAAGTCCATGGTCAATAGTCTATAGACCATAGAAAAAAGCACCTGTTTGCCCCATGGAGCATGGACTATGAGCCATCAACCGTTTACTTTACAACAAAAGCCAATAGGAAGTCCATGGTCAATAGTCCATTGACCATAGAAAGAGGCATCTGTTTTGGCCATGGACTACTGACTATGAGTTATGGACTATTTCCATTTATCCTTTTCACATAAGTTTCCTGCACCACAACCATTACAATAGCCACTAACGGCGTAGCAAGTACCAGCCCCCAGCCGCCCGTTAGTATCCCCATGAACAACTGCGCAAGAATGGTAAGTGCAGGTGGAATATTGATGAGCTTTTTCTGAATGTTCGGGGTTATAATATTGCTCTCCAGTATTTGAATGAGTATATATAGAATTGCAACTACAATTGCTTTATTTACACTTTGTGTCAATGCAATTAATATTGCCGGCATCATTGCCAGCAGGGGACCAAAATTGGGAATAAAATTTAGCAACCCTGCAATTAATGCAAGGGCGATGGCCATGGGCATTCCCATAATTGTTAGAACGATGCTGGTGAGTGTAAAAACGATTAGCATGGCAAACATCTGGCCTTTCAACCATTTGGTTAAAGTGTATCCTATCCTGTCAATGGTGAATTTTGCACTATGCCTTCCACTTCCCGGGATCAAACTTAAAAATCCGTTGATATAAGTTTTTGGAGAAAACGTAAAAAAAATGCCTAAGAACAAAACGACATAAATGTCGCCAAAGGCGCCGAAAGTACTGTTGAAAAAATTGCCGCCAAATGCATACACCTTATCCGACATTTCCTGCGACGATGTCTTTTCAAGAATTTTCTGTCCTAATGGAGTTGTTTGCAGTTTGGCCTTTGCAGTATTCACCGTTAACGGTAAAGTTTTGGTTAACTCGGTTACCTGTTGCTGAATTCTTGCACCCATGAACCAAAACAGTAAAGTAATAATTACAAATGTCAATATTACCGACAGCAGTAACGATATTTTTGGAGAAAGGTGCGCCTTCTTTTGTATTATTTCGGATAGACCATGAAAAAACAAAGCGATTAATGACCCTGCCAGTATCAGTAAAAACACACTGAATGTAACTTTAAAGAACCATAATACTCCAATAAACAGTGCCACAGTTCCACATACAATCCAAACTTTTTGCTGAAAGTTTAAATTGGTTTGTTCTTTAAATTTCTTGTAAACTTCTTGCTCCATGAATAGAATAATTGGTTGAGTGCGAAATGGTGCTTGTAAGAAAATTCCATCGGGCTGGTCTCTCTCACTTGGGTGCCATCAATTTTTCGGCCATGGTAAAACCTGGATGAAGAAGTGTATTTTGCTTCAAGCAGGAGAATAGGGATTAGGCATTGTTGTGTCACTCACTTGTACCGTGATACCTGTATTCCGCGCTAAAAAAGTAGAAATAATAATTTGGGAAGAAAGTAATCTGTGCTTTTATGAACCGGGTAATATATTTGTTTTAAGCAAAAATGAGCAGCAAACCATTGATTAATTTTTAATCCCGGCTTTTACATCTTAGAAAGCACCCACTAATATTTAAATTAAATACCCCGGTTTTCACCGGGGTATTTAATTTATTATCCCTAACATTCAATTCCTTTAAAAAATCTTCGGGATTCCATTATAATTTTCTATTACAACGGTATGAAATTCCTTTACGGCTTTTATTGCTTTTCAAAAGCCGGTGTTGCCCGCTGCAAGGTCGTCATTAAACTTCGTGAAGAGCTTTCCTGCAATTTTATTTATAATGCAAAATTAGTTGTCACTGCTACAGAAGCACAACAAGATAGTCGAAAAAGGGAGGCATCGTGGTTAAATTCGAAAGAAAGCAGGCTGAACAGAAACTGTTGGTTACTGTGTTTGAGAAGCGTACAAAAGGGGTAACTAAATGGAGAACCTGCT
>JAQBNO010000086.1 GCA_028288485.1 Segetibacter sp. | reverse complement strand
GTAGTAAAATCGGTAAAGTAGTCACCACAAACTAAAAGAGCAGTATAGCAATTTAAATAAGTATTGCGATACTGCTCTTTTGTAATATGCTCTTCCCAACTTTTATATAACTGCGATAAAAAAGCTTAATCCATATATGGACAATCAAGTCTTTTTCTTTCCGCGTATAAGAGAGTCACTCTTTATTGCTTGTTGAAATTAGTGTCGTTATCATAGCCGAATTTGTTGTAACCACCACCGCTTTTATTATAACCACCGCCACTACTACGGTTGCCAGAACTTGATCCGCCAGGCTTCGAACTTCTTTCTTCAGCCTCTTTAACCACTAATGGCTTTTTACCCAGCGAGATATCATTTAGCCCGTCTATAGCCTCTAGTGCTTCTTCTTTATTAGGCATCTCAACGAAAGCAAATCCTTTGCTTTTTCCGGTTTCTTTGTCTATTGCCACTTTTGCGGACGTTATAGTTCCAAATTTTTCAAATATTTCTATCAATTCTGCATCATCGAGGTCATAAGGAAGTCCGGCTACAAAAATCTTCATACAGGTATTTTTGGTAAAAGTACGGAACTTATAGTCTTTATTTGTATTAAGTGGCTTTTAAAATTGACGGTTATTTCTGGCCGCGATTTTTAAGGGATTTCCTGTGTTTAAAATCCGACTTCTGGTAAGTCCATAAATGGCGAACTTAGACCGCAGATTGTCAACTTGGTATCGCTGGAAAGAATATCAAGAATTTCTTTTGCTGCAATGTGCGCCAAAAGTACAAGCGAGTGGTCATCAAAGGGATCCATTCGGCCAACCAAGTTTAATAGTATCAGAAAAAGTTTAGTACAAACAGCAGGTACGCTGGCTTAAAAATTGTGCTTCACTCACCAAATAAATTTATGGATAAGAATAATAAAGGCGGGCTGGCCGACATGCAAAACGGGGATTTTATTTTAAATGAAAGTGCCACTGCTGTTTCAATTGACCCCGTTGAAGGTGTAGACATACCTGAACCAACTGAAACAGAATCGTTTGATAAAAAGGACGGTGAAAAAAGCATAACCGGAGCAAAGCAGCAGCCTAAAGATGAATAATGGCATTGAGAAATTAGGAATTAGTCATTAAATAAGACATCGTTGTTAGTAATCCATTTTCTTCGTTTAGCTCTGCTTTGGTTAAGATTCTTCCAACGTGGTAAGGCAAATGATATTATGTCAATCGTATGCAAATTCACAAAGAAAAAGGTTTATCTACGACAGTATTGTTATACAAAAATTTTGTTTCATATTTGATTTAAGAGATTAAATATGAGTAATCACCAAAAAGATAATTGTTTCAACCGCAGCGAGTTGCTCAGCAAGTTGTCGTTGCAAAAAAAATGGGACTTTATTGTAATTGGTGGAGGCGCTACAGGTTTGGGAGTTGCATTAGATAGTGTAACACGTGGGTTTTCAACTTTACTGTTAGAACAGGCCGACTTTGCCAAAGGTACTTCAAGCCGCAGTACCAAGTTAGTGCATGGAGGAGTGCGGTATCTGGCGCAGGGTAATGTGCGCCTGGTAAGAGAGGCACTTCGTGAAAGGGGGTTGCTGTTGAAGAATGCGCCGCATCTCGTCAAAAACCAAACATTCATAATTCCGAACTACCAATGGTGGTCCGGCCCTTTCTACACCATTGGATTAAAACTATACGATTTTTTTGCAGGCAATTTAAGTCTCGGTAAATCTGTTCGTATTAACAAAAATGAAACAGTCAAAAGATTACCAACACTTAATCCGGAAGGGTTAAAAGGTGGCGTAGTATACCATGACGGGCAATTTGACGATTCCCGGCTTGCCATCAACCTTGCTCAAACGATCGTAGAAAAGGGCGGCGTTACACTAAACCATTTTGGAGTTCATGGGCTACTCAAAAATTCTGACGGAAAAATTTCAGGGGTAATCGCGAAAGACCAGGAAACCGGGATTGAATATGAGCTTTCAGCAAAAGCCGTTGTAAATGCAACAGGTATTTTTGTGGATGGTGTTTTACAGATGGATAAGCCAGGTTCAAAAAAGCTGGTAAAACCCAGCCAGGGGGTACATCTTGTGCTCGACAAATCTTTTTTACCCGGCGAGGATGCCTTGATGATACCAAAAACCAAAGATGGACGTGTATTGTTTGCAGTTCCCTGGCATAACAAGCTGGTCGTGGGCACAACGGATACTCTGTTAAAAGAAAGCAGCATTGAACCACAGGCACTGGAAGAGGAAATAGAATTTATTCTTCGAACTACAGAAGAATATTTAATTCGAACACCTTTACGTGAAGATGTACTGAGTGTTTTCGCAGGTTTAAGGCCACTCGCGGCACCTGCAGAAGATTCAGAAAAAACAAAAGAAATTTCCAGAAGTCATAAAATTATCGTGTCGGCTTCAGGCCTGGTCACGATTACCGGCGGTAAATGGACCACTTTTAGGAAAATGGCAGAAGATACTGTAGACAAAGCGATATCTACCGTCAAATTACCTGCTATAGCTTGCAAAACAGAAGAAGTGCTAATTCATGGAGCTATGGAAAATGGAGATAGGTCCAGCCATTTGTATGTATATGGCAGCGATTTGACCGCACTACAAAACCTGGTGGTGGCAAACCCGGAGTTGGGAACGAAATTACATGCAAGACTGCCGTTTCTTAAAGCTGAAGTAATATGGGCCGCACGGTACGAAATGGCGCGGACTGTAGAAGATGTGCTGGCGCGGCGGGTAAGAGCCCTTTTCCTGGATGCGAGAGCTGCAATAGATATGGCGGATATGGTAGCCGAACTCCTCGCGCATGAATTAAACAGGAGTAACCAGTGGAAGAAGGCACAGGTAGATGAATTTGTAGAGCTGGCTAACAATTACCTGTTAAAGCCAATAAAAATAAATAGCGAATTATTTCTTCACGCACCCCTGTAACCGGGTAACTTGTAGCCGGAAGATTTATACGTGTGGAAGAATAGACCGTCTTATTAACCAAACTACACTGCTAAACGATTGCTATGCAACAGTACATTCTTGCGCTTGACCAGGGAACAACGAGTTCCCGGGCTATTATTTTTGACAAAAAAGGTCAGATAATCTCCGTCGCTCAGAAAGAATTCACCCAAATTTTTCCTCAACCGGGCTGGGTCGAACACGATCCGGTAGAAATCTGGTCAACCCAGGCAGGCGTTGCTGCCGAGGCGACTGTAAAAGCTCGTATTAACGGAACAAATATCACCGCTATCGGTATTACCAATCAGCGGGAAACGGTTGTAGTGTGGGATAGGAAAACTGGGGTTCCGGTGTATAATGCAATTGTATGGCAAGACAGGAGAACAGCAGCGTATTGCGATGAGTTGATAGCGCAGGGGAAGAATGACCGGATCCGTTCTAAAACCGGTCTTATTATCGATTCTTATTTTTCGGCAACGAAAGTGAAATGGATCCTCGATAATGTGGAAGGTGCCCGTAAAAAGGCCGAAGAAGGTGATTTGATAATGGGAACAATCGATACCTGGCTGATCTGGAATTTTACAAGAGGCGATTTGCACGTTACCGATGTTACAAATGCATCAAGAACAATGTTGTTTAACATTCACAGCCTGAGTTGGGACGATGAACTGCTGCAGCTTTTTACTATTCCCACGAGCATGTTGCCGGTCGTTAAACAATCAAGCGAAGTATACGGAGAAACCAAAACAACCATATTCGCCTCTAAAATACCTATTGCAGGAATAGCCGGAGACCAGCAGGCAGCACTCTTTGGTCAAATGTGTACACAGCCCGGTATGGTTAAAAATACCTACGGTACTGGTTGTTTTATGCTCATGAATATTGGCAATAAGCCTATTGTTTCTCAAAATAATCTTCTTACAACAGTTGCGTGGAAAGTAAATGGTGAAACACAATATGCACTTGAAGGAAGCATATTTATAGCCGGGGCAGTTGTTCAATGGTTACGTGATAGCTTAGGTATCATAAAAACATCTGCAGAAATTGAAGAACTGGCTATGAAAGTTGACAGTCCTGACGGCGTTTATTTTGTTCCTGCATTTGCGGGCCTTGGCGCCCCCCATTGGAATCCTTACGCAAGAGGTATGATCTTAGGACTAACCCGCGGAAGTACAGCCGCACATATAGCCCGGGCTGCAGTTCAGGCTATTGCTTATCAAACAATGGATGTTCTTAAAGCGATGGAAGCCGACTCTGGTATTTCTATTAAAGAGCTGAGGGTTGACGGTGGAGCAACAGCAAACAACCTTTTAATGCAATTCCAGGCAAACGTTCTCAATACAAAAGTTGTTCGTCCCAAAATCACAGAAACCACTGCTATGGGCGCAGCATACCTGGCCGGGTTAGCAACTGGCTACTGGAAAGATGCAAATGAAATACAGGAACTGTGGCAGCGTGATGTTCAGTTTACTCCGTCAGCTAACCGCGACACTATTCAGGAAGGTATAAACGGATGGAATAAAGCCTTAAAAGCAGTGAAGGCGTGGACAGAACTGTAGACCTTTCGTGGTTCCGACACGCAACAATTTTATTTTAATTACCCCTAAATAGTTATAAAAGATGACACCTTTCGTTGCAGAAATGATGGGCACAATGCTGTTGATTTTACTAGGCGATGGCGTAGTAGCAAACGTGGTTTTAAAAGATACAAAAGGAAATAACGGCGGATGGATAGTAATTACTACGGGGTGGGCGCTTGCTGTGTATGTTGGGGTAGTTGTAGCAGGCCCGGTTAGTGGAGCCCATTTAAATCCGGCTGTTACGATAGCATTGGCAGTGGCAGGTCAGTTTGCCTGGGCAAGCGTTGTTCCATATATTGCGGCTCAATTGATTGGCGCTTGTTTAGGCTCGTTTCTCGTGTGGTTGATGTACTACGATCATTTCAAACGCACTAATTCACCTGATGCTGTTTTAGCTGTTTTTTGCACCGGTCCGGCTGTTCGTAATTACGTGTCGAATATTGCAAGCGAAATTATAGGTTCGTTTGTTTTGCTTTTTGCAGTGTTTTATTTTGCCGGTGCAGTAATCACCACAAGCAACACAGAAATCGGGCTTGGCTCTATCGGCGCTATTCCCGTGGCTTTTACTGTGTGGGCTATTGGCCTGTCACTTGGAGGCACAACTGGTTATGCCATAAATCCTGCACGCGATTTAGGTCCCCGTATTATGCACGCAATTCTTCCTATTAAGGACAAGGGAAGCAGCGACTGGCCTTATGCCTGGATCCCTGTTATTGCCCCAATTATCGGAGCGGTGATAGCCGCCCTGGTTTTCAGAATTCTTCAATAATTTATATTTTCTAAAATTGCCGATCAGTAAACCTATTTGTGCTGATTAAGCAAAAGCCCCACGTCGAATCCGGCTTTTGTGTTTTAGGTCGCGTCGGGAATTTTTGTTTTTTTTGATACCAGCTGTTGCTTTTCATGGCATCATCGTTGCGTCGCAATCACTTTAACTGTATATCTCCTGGTAGCTTTAGGTATTTTGCTCGGGTCGCTGCCCTTTCTACTAAAACCCTGACATAAAAACAAAAGGCACAATTTTTTATGTTGTTTATAAAACAAACTACTTATGGACACTAATTCAGATAATACCAACGAAGGTTTGAAGATTTTTTCTCCTAATCCCGCACAGCAAATAAAAACACACGAAGGTGAAAAAGACCCGGACGAGGAAGGTACATTGATAAAAGAGGAAGAAATATCTGGTATGGACATGGGAACGACCTACAAGGAAGATAAAGAACAAGACCTTGACGATTTGATACACAGCCAGGCCAGCCTGGTAAAAAAAAGCGAGTTTCCCGGACCAGATGAAGTATAGATCTTACTGAATTGATTAAGATGTGTTTTTAATTGAAAAGGTCAAACGTGATATAATTTTTCACGTTTGACCTTTTGCTTTTAGGAATATCATACTTGCACGATAGCAGGCACGATAAAGTTCATTGTCATCTATCGTTGAATGTCTGTGAGATCCATCTTGAAAATCATAATGGCATTTGGCCTTATTGGAGGTGGAGGATTTGCGCCGTAAGCCAGGCTTGGTGGCAGGTATAAGAACATGCTTCCTCCTTTTGCAATAAGCGGTATGCCCTCTTGCCACCCGGTTATCAGGTTAGATAAGCGGAATGATACGTTATTTCCTGCGTCAAAGCGAACACCGTCAGTGTAGGTGCCTGCATAGTTAACAGTAATGTAGTCGGTGCATACACTCGGCTTCCCTCCCGTTCCAGCTACTTCAATCCGGTAGAAAAATCCCCGCGGATCTTCAGTAGCAGTAATGTTATTTGTCTGTAGATAGGTGCGTAAATTGGTCACTTCAGCTGCAGGTGCAGTTGTAGAAACTTCCGGACAATCTGCGTCATCTTTCTTACACGAGAATAAGGTGACCACTGAGATCAATAAAATAAAAAACGTTTTCTTCATTCTTTTTTTCTTTCGACGCAAAATAGTACTTAAACTTATGCTATCAACACTATTGTTGCAGTTTAACTTACTTTCTTCCGGGCAATAAAGCCGCTGCAACAAATACTTGTCATTCCTGCATTTCTATTTTTGCCTGTTTAAAAAAATCCTTTTCTTCCATTTCTCTTACACCACCTGTCGGCAGGTCTTCCAGCGTTATATCTTCAATCGCCACCCGTATTAACCGTTTGCATTGATGATGAACGGCAGCAACCATTTTTCGTACCTGCCTGAATTTTCCTTCAGTAAGTGTAATTAATAACCAACTTGACGGATTATATTCTTTCAGAACGACAGGCAGTTTGATGAAGTCTTCGGGCCTCTCAACCAACTCCACCTCACATGGGGTGGTAATATAATCTCCACCACCCTTTACCCTGATAGACACGCCTGTTCTTAATTGTTGTAACGTTTCAGGTGTTACTACTTTTTTTACCTGCACTAAATACAGCCTTTTGTGAGGTGTTCCGCTTTCAAATAATAGCCGGGTTACTTTTTTATTGGTTGTTAATATCAGTAAACCTTCAGAATTTCTATCTAATCTTCCTACTGCATGTATGCCTTCCGGGAAGTTAAAAGCGAGGTCTCCTAACAGGGGAACTTTATGAGAACTGATAAACTGGGAAACCATGTTTCCCGGCTTATTGATAATAAAATATCGATTTTCGCTTTCTTTCATTTACTGCTGTTTGTAACCCTTTTATAAACTTTTACCTGGCCCGTAACCTTTGAGAATGTTTTAACGTCTTTATTTATTGAAATACTCCGATTCATAAAAAAGTTGAGTAACTTTAACCAATAGAATTAAGTGGCATTGCTTAAAAGGCAGGAATTTTCGATACTTCGTTTCATTGGCCCTTTTCTTCCAATTACTATGATAAGCCCGCCCACAAGGCTTTATTTAATTGTTCAACTATAAATTTTACTGCCATGCAAAAATCTACACACGATTTTCAATTAAGCGAAAAGCTTACCTATGCTATTATTGCCTTAGGAGTTTTAGCCTATATCATTTTTGTTATCTACCTTGAAATGAATGATCTTGCCTAAGTAAGAAAAGGCTTTTTTTCAATTACAATTCTTCAGCTGCAACAGTTATATTTTACGATTACTGTTGCAGTTTTTTTTATATATACGCTTTCCGAAAGGCTGAAATTTTTACTATCGTTGCAGTGTGCGACCCTACCGCGGGCCCAGGGTAAGCTGCCCTGGAATAATGCGTTACAGTACAAGCGTTGTGATCTGTCGGCAGCACCTGCTGCAGAAGCCGGTTCAGTGGCCGGAACCGAAAAAAACACTGCTGTACGGGAACGATTACCCCAATTTCCTTAGTTTCTCAATAATTCCGGTAGTTGAATAGCCTTCAACAATGGGGTTAATTACCACTCTTCCCCCGTTTGCAATTACTTCCTTTGCACCTATCATTTGATCGAACGTGTAGTCGCCACCTTTTACAATTACGTCGGGCATAATGGCTTGTATCAATTCAAAGGGGGTATCCTCGTCAAACAGCGTAACTGCATCAATTATTGCAAGGCTTGCCAGTAAAAGGGCGCGGCTACTTTCGCTATTAACCGGTCTTTCATCGCCTTTTAACCTTCTGGTACTCGCATCGGTATTAACGCCAACAATTAAAATGTCACCTTCTTTTGCCGCCTCACTTAATGAAGCAATATGTCCGGAATGAAGAATATCGAAACAGCCATTGGTAAAAGAAATTGTTTTTCCTAAAAACCGCCACCTGGTTACGCTTTTAATCAATTCATTACGTGTTTGTATTTTTAGTGGGATTATTTCCGGCCTCTTCATGTTTTTTCTTTTTTTTATTATAATAGGGCAATAGACCCAGTGATACAAAGCCTGCAAAAATAATGATAAGAAACTGTGCGAACCATTGCAGGGTACCATTAGCAAATCCTATTTCGAAAGGAACGCCGTTTTGTTGTAAAATTTTTGCTAGTAAAAATGCATAAGCGCCAATACCACCAGGAGTAACGATCATGCCTACGCTTGCAAAAGCAAGCGCTGAAACTGCTATTTCGATTGACAGCCCGGCAGTGCCTGCAGTGCCATTGAACCCTACCCACGTACCTAATAAATACATTGCCCAAATGCCCAGACTTGCACCTATAAACTGCCATTTCTGTTTCAGGTCTTTCACGCTCACTATGCCTTGCCAGATTCCTTTTAAAATCTTTCGTATTGCAACTATTAATGGAAAGTTGGAAAACTTTTTAAATAACATGCGCAGTGCAAATATGGCAACTATTATTACTGCAATTATTATTGCAAATTTTGAAACATCAAAGTTTCCCGACGTGCCTATAAATAATCTTTTTAATAAAGAAATCCCGTAATCGCCTATTATCTCGAACTGGAAAGCGAAGGCTAATAAAAAAACGAGGGCGAGGCACAGTACATCAAATGCACGCTCGGCCACTATAGTGCCTACGAGTTTCTCTGCCGGTACGTGCTCGTATTTTGCAAGTATCGTGCATTTTAAAACTTCTCCCAGCCTTGGTACCGCAAGGTTTGCGAGGTAGCCAATCATCACGGCAAAAAAAGTATTCGTCAAAGAAGGACTATAGCCCATTGGAAGCATCAGCATTTTCCAGCGGAGTGCACGTAAAACATGGCTGAAAATTAAAATAAAAAAGACGGGAATAAGTAAACCATATTTAGCTGTAGAAAAAGCGGCTCTGAAATCTTTCCATTTATCCGCTGGAATTTGCTGGAGACTCCACCATACAAGAAAAACGCCCAAACCGAGGAATGAAACATATTTCAGGATATTGAGTATCTTCTTTTTCATATTGGCTTCCTAATAATACTTATTTTACCTTAGTAAGGCTTTGATAACTGTTTATGATGGAAAAAGTTTAACCGGCAATAATCATATTATCAATCAGCCTTATGTCGCCAACAAATGCCGCTATCAGCGCAACTGCTGCCTCGTTATTTCTACTATCAGTTACTGGTTGTAATGTTTCTGCATTTGCGATGGCAACATAATCTACTTTTGCGAAACCATGCGTTATTAAATAATTGGCAGCATGTTTTTCCAGGTCAGGAACGGGAAAAGCGGTATAATTATTTTTAATGTAATCAAGCATTTTATAAATCCCGGCCGCAAGTTGTTTTTGCTCTTCACTTAAGCGCAGGTTACGGCTACTCATTGCAAGGCCGGTTGTTTCCCTGAAAGTACTTGCCGTAATTACCTGTACCGGCCGTTGTATCAATTCTACCAATCGTTTAACCACTATTACCTGCTGGTAATCTTTTTGTCCCATAAAAAGAAAGTCAGGCGTTACAATGTCGAGTAGTTTATGCACTACCTGGCAAACCCCCTGGAAATGGCCCGGCCTATACTTTCCTTCAAGTAAATTTTCAATACTTCCCAAGTTATAATGGATAGGAGACGAGGTGCCGGCAGGATATATTTCATGAACAGCAGGAAAAAATAAAACGTCGCAACCGTTGCTTTCCAGCAGCAGGATATCGTTACCGATCGTTACCGGGTATTTTTCGAAATCTTTTGGATCGTTGAACTGGGTTGGGTTAACGAAGATGCTGCAAATAGTGATATCAGATTTGCCTTTAGAGCTTTCAACTAAAGAAAGATGGCCTTGGTGCAATGCACCCATCGTAGGTACAAAACCAATTTTTTTACCTGACTCTTTATTTTTACCGATGTACTTTTTTAGTGTTGCTGCTTCTTTAAATAAGATCATTTGATGGTGGTTTGCTTGCCTAGAGCCTTTGTCTCCGTTGATTCTAATAAATTTTCTTACCTTTGCCCACTCTTTTTTAAGGGTTAATGAGTAAAACAAATCGGAATAATGTCAACAAAGAAAAGAATTTTATTTATTTCCAATGAAATGTCGCCATATTTAGAGCTGACAGAATTTGCCGAGATAGTAAATAAACTGGCCATTAAGAGCAACGATGCAGGTTTGGAAGTTAGGTGCATTATGCCGCGTTTCGGAACGGTAAATGAAAGAAGGCACCGTTTACATGAGGTTGTTCGGCTTTCGGGAATAAACGTAAGTGTGGATAATGATGATTACCCGTTACAGATAAAAGTTGCTTCATTACCAAATGCACGGTTGCAGGTTTACTTTTTGGATAATGAAGATTTCTTTAAAAGAAAGTTTGTTTTCAACGATGAAGAAGAAAAGTGGTACGATGACAATGACCTGAGAACAATTTTCTTTTGTAAAGGCGCTTTGGAAACAGTTAAGAAATTTGGTTGGCCTCCTGATGTTATCCATTGCAGTGGCTGGATGACAGGCCTGGTGCCTTTGTACTTAAAAACTGTATACAAAAAAGAACCTGTTTTTGCACATAGTAAGGTAATATATACGATCGGAAGTACCACTTTTGAAGAAAAGCTGAGCGAAGACTTCACAAAAAAAGCGCTGATCCATAACAGTTTGAAGGAGAAGGATCTTGAAGTTTTTAAAGACGCTACTAATATTGCTCTTCAAAAAGGTGGTGCTACTTACGCTGATGCGATAACGTTTGGTGCAGAAAATATCGATAAAAAACTGGTAGACGAATTCTCAAAAGTAAAGGGTAAGAAGATCATTCCTTTCAAAGGCTGGGATACTGATTTAACAGAGTATTTAGAATTGTATAACGACCTTGCGGCCAAGTAAAGTGAACCCTTAATTTAATCTATATCAAATAGATGCGTAAGCTTCAATGGCTAGTAATAGCCTTTTTTTTCTTTTTTTTCAGCTGTACAAAAATTGAAACTACAAATATTGGCAGCGGGTTAATTCCACCGATTGATGGTGTTACCACATTAGATACTACACTTGACATTGTCTCAAATAATTTCGTTAACAGGCTCAATGACTCCCTGAAAGTTTACAAACAAGACGATCATGTGATAGGGGTAATCAATAACGATCCTTTATTTGGAAAAACTACTGCAAGTGCCTACTTCGAACTAAAGCCAACCTCGTATAAATTTGCCATTCCCGGAGGCAGCTCAACCATAGCCGACTCTGCAGTTCTTATTTTGAGTTATAAAGGTGCTTATGGCGATACAATGATGCAGCAGAACTGGGAGGTACGCGAACTTAGCCAGTCTTTAAAAACCGACTCCGCTTACTCTGTCAGCAGTACCTTTTCTACAGGAACAGTGTTAGGCACCAAGACTATTGACATTCCAAGCGTCACTGACTCTGTGAAGTATGGATTAGAAAATGCCGCTAATCAAATCCGTATAAAGCTTTCACCGTCTTTTGCGACAAAGTTGATTAAGCAGTTTGATTCGCTTGGCACTAATGCATATGCCAGCGACAGTCTTTTCAGGGTAAATTTTAAAGGGTTCGCAGTTATGCCTGCGGGCGGTAGCCCCGGAAATGCACTCATTCGCATAAACCTATTAGATACTAATACCAAGCTTGCCCTGTTTTATAATTTTAAAAGCAGCGAATCAGCTACAACAAGAGATACTGCAGTTAGCTATTTCAGATTTAGTACAGGAAATACATTCTCTGTTCCCGTCTCAGGAAGCGCGAATCATATTAAGCGGGAACATGGAAGTTCCCAATTGGCCAGGTTTACTTCTAATCCTGAGGCAAACGACAGTCTTGTTTTTATTCAAACAGCTCCCGGAACTTTCGCAACAATAAAAATTCCTAAACTCCGCGGGTTTCCTAATGCTATCATCCACAAAGCAGAATTAATGGCCTTCCAGGCAACTCCCCTTTCACTTTTGGAACAAGTATTAACGCCACCCCGGTTCTTATTGTTGAGTAGCTATGACAGCGGAAATAAAGTACAGACTAATGTGCCCAACGATTTTGTCATGGATAACACAGGCAGTTTTAATCTTGCAACTTTCGGTGGTTATTTAATGGATAAAGACGTTCCTGGTGCCGGAATTGTTAAAGCTTACAGTTTCGAACTAACGCGTTATGTGCAAGGTATTGTAACAAGAAAGGATAGCAGTTATACACTTAGATTATCTGCTCCCAGCAACGACTCTTTAAAGTATACTTTCCCTTATCCTGCAAACACTAATACTTCTACCTTTTACTTTTCGCCTAACAACGCCAATCAGGTGGCAAATGGAAGGGTGCGGCTCGGTGGGGGAGGGATGAGTGAAGCAAATCCGCTGAGAATGCGACTCCGTTTAATATATTCTAAGATTTAGTCGTCTGGTTTAAACCTATATCTTTGCAACCATTTTTTAAAACATTTAATCGTTTATGCCTTATTTATTTACCTCGGAAAGCGTTTCTGAAGGACATCCGGATAAAGTAGCTGACCAAATCAGTGATGCCTTAATTGATAACTTTCTTGCTTTTGATCCTCAAAGTAAAGTTGCCTGTGAAACTTTGGTAACTACCGGGCAGGTCATGCTTGCTGGTGAAGTTAAAAGTAAAGCTTACCTCGATGTACAGGAAATTGCCCGTGGGGTTATTCGTAAGATAGGATATACCAAAAGCGAGTACATGTTTGAAGCCAATAGTTGCGGCGTTTTATCTGCTATTCACGAGCAATCATCAGATATTAACCAGGGCGTCGACAGGCAGAATAAGGAAGAACAGGGTGCAGGCGACCAGGGGATGATGTTTGGTTATGCTACCAACGAAACAGAGTCGTATATGCCTTTGGCGCTTGATCTTGCTCATAAACTTTTATTGGAATTAGCCGTACTAAGAAGAGAAAATGGCATCATCAGCTATCTTCGTCCCGATGCGAAAAGCCAGGTTACACTTGAGTATGATGATAATAATCAGCCGGTAAGAATTGATGCTATTGTTATTTCTACTCAACACGACGATTTTGGTCCGGAAGAAACTATGCTGGCTAAAATTAAGAGTGATATCATTAATATCTTAATTCCAAGAGTTAAGAGCAAATATCAAAAGTACACCCACCTGTTTACTGATGATATCAAATATCACATTAACCCAACTGGTAAATTTGTTATCGGTGGTCCACACGGCGATACAGGCCTTACCGGGCGTAAAATAATTGTTGACACTTACGGTGGAAAAGGTGCTCACGGTGGTGGCGCTTTCAGCGGAAAAGATCCTTCAAAAGTTGACCGCAGTGCTGCTTATGCAACCCGTCACATTGCTAAAAACCTTGTAGCGGCAGGTCTTTGCAGCGAAGTTTTGGTACAGGTATCCTATGCGATTGGTGTTGCCAAACCCACAAGTATTTATGTAAACACTTATGGAACAGGTAAGGTGAGTATGTCGGATGGAGAAATTTCGAAACTGGTGGAAGGAATTTTTGATATGCGTCCTTATTTTATCGAACAGCGCTTAAAACTAAGGTCGCCTATCTACAGTGAAACAGCTGCGTATGGACATATGGGTCGCGAACCAGAAGTTAAAACGAAACAATTTGTAACTCCGGCAGGCGAAGTTAAAACAATTGAAGTGGAGTTATTTACATGGGAAAAGCTGGATTACGTACAAAAAGTAAAGGATACTTTTAAACTACAATAATTTTTATATTACAATACTTAAAAAACCTCCGTTCTTTTGAACAGAGGTTTTTTTATGTGACCAACACAATACCCTTGTTCCGCACCCTTGCGACGCTCCGTTCAATATTAGTGGTGCTATTAAACATACTTTTCACCTTGAATAATCTCCAAAAAAAATAACAGTGCTAAAAGAGCCTCAAGAGAAAGAAGCATCCTGCAAAAAAAAGTTACTCCAAAATACTACAGGGCAATAGAAGTATTGTGCAACCGATATTAGTGTCTCAAAAGCTACAGTCCCAAAATTTCACGATTACTATGCTCCAAAATCTCAAAATCTACAAAATCGCAATATCTTCCACAATCTCAAAATCTCGATATTCCCCCATTTAGTCTTTACTTTGCCGCTATGAATTTTCGAAATCAACAGCATAAGCCTCGTCCCAAAAAAAATACGCTTATCATTGGCCGTAGTAAAGTGATAGAAGCGATGCAACAAGGCAAGCAATTAGAGAGAATTTTCGTGGTCAGCACAGTGCACGGAGAAGTAATTGATGAGATCAGGAGGCTCGCTGAAGAAAACCAGGTGCCGATAAATAAAGTGCCGGTTGAAAAGCTGAATAGTTTTAACGTAAGTAATCATGAAGGGGTCGTCGCTGTTATTTCTAAAATTCAATACCAGGACCTGCAGGAAGTAATTTCATTTGTTGTAGATAAAGGAGAGATTCCCTTGTTTTTATTGTTGGATGGAATAACGGACGTGCGAAATATTGGAGCACTGGCCCGAACCGCTTTGTGTACAGGCGTACACGCTATTATCATTCCGGATAAGGGAGTTGGTGCCCTTAATGAAGATGCCATTACAACATCTGCCGGAGCGCTGGAAAGAGTACCTGTATGTCGGGTAAACAGTTTAATGAAAGCCGTTGATGAATTGCGGCTCAACGGCGTAAAAGTATTTGCAAGCGAAATGACGGCCGAAAAAAGTGTTTTTGATATAACCCTTTCTGAGCCGTGTGCAATTGTATTAGGCAGCGAGGATAAGGGAATTTTCCCTGCGTTAATGAAGATCTGTGATGAACAGTTCAAGATCCCAATGAAGGGTGATTTTGAATCTTTGAACGTATCGGTAGCTGCGGGAATGATCTTATACGAAGCAATGAAACAACGAATGACAAACGGTTGAGATTATTAAAACTATAGAACAAAAAACCGTTAGTAAAATGTGATCGTCTTTGGATTTACTACGCCAAAACCAGGAGAAAAATAAAAAAAGGTTTACATCCGCCGGATTTAAACCTTTTTTTATGAAGAAATAAGCAGTTCAGTTAATCATGACCTTCCAGTTTAACCAACTTATTATAAAGTCCCATAATTAAGATGTTTGTGGGCCAATGTCCAATAAAGTTGCTTGCTTTTTGTTTACCCGCCAATTGTAATCCAAGTGATATAGCCATAAAGCCGATACCAGTCCATAGAAATAAATCTGATGGAAGCTTCGCTGTCTGTTCCTCAATAGCGGTTGCTACTGGTCCTTCTGAGTGTTGTGGATTTAAATTCGTAGCCATAACGTAATGTTTTTAGTTATTAAAAGATGTAGAACCTTATTCAATTTTCTTGCCATGCGAGTTGTTCGTTATAACCGTCTACCCTGTTGTTTTGCCTTTTTGCTTCATACACCTGTCTCCTTTATACAATCGCCCACCGGGGCAAATATCTGTAGAAAATATTTCGGTACTGTTTCCCGGCTTCCTCGAACTCTGACTGCGGGATTACATATGCTTTTGATTTTGGGGAAGGAGAAAACGGCACCAGATTTTCATAGTCCTATTGGTGTTAAACATTCTTATATAATTTAAAAATTAAAAAGTATGGTACCAGCAAATGAAAATCAACACGAGGCGGGTGATAGGGCAGAAGCGAACCGGTTGAAAAATATACCGGACAACGATACTAATCCCGGAGAATCACAAAATGTAACCGATGGAGCCGAGCGAATGTCGGGTGAGGAAGCTGAAAAAGCAAGAAACAAAGCAATGGAAGGAATAAACAAATCGTGAGTGGGGAATGGTCGACCTGCTTATTCAACCAGCTCCAATTTCTTGTTCAAAATGTGAACGTCAATCTTGAAAGGTAAAAACGCCGACTTTTTTTACCTTTCAAGATTGACGTTTTTTCCTTAAATAAAAAAGCCACTAAGTTTTTGCTTAGTGGCCCCGGCGCTTCTCGTGCGCCAGCAGATTATTTTGATGGATAAAGCCCGGTTAGGCGATACTAACCGAAGGCTTCCATGATTTATCTGTAGATTGCATGAATACCTCCTTTTCTTTGGTGAGGAATAAAAGTAAGAAATATTTTATTTCAAAACCTTTCGTCAGCTATTTTTCTCCTGGCCTAATAGCGTTTTTTAAATTTTTATTAGGGTTCTTCCTCTTGCTGACCGATGGTTTAGTGTGGAACGGAGCGTCGCAACGATGATTCTACAACGACAATCGCTCGTCTCCAAAAAACTTACTGAAAGCTTTACAAGAGAAGCAGATCATAGCCTGCGGCGACTTTGTGCATATTTTGCTTTTATTATTTCGCTCATTGTTTTATCGTACACCTTACTTTCTACCCACGAAATAATATCGAGGTAAGCAAAAGAACGGGTTTCGAAACGGCTTTTTTCATACTGCTTTATTTTGGACAGAAATTTTTCAAATTCGGGTTTCAATTTTTTCCTTGACACATGAAACGATCTGCGTAGAAATTTGAACATTTCTTCCTCGATAACGGTGAGGTTTTGCATTTTAGCCATAAACCGGTAAACCGACTTTATGAGGTATTCTATAATTTCAAAATTGCCCAGCTCGAAGTGAGCCATAAGATGCAACAGGCGGGCATAACACTGCAGATCGTTTCGGAGGTCAACATTGTTGTTTATTATCCTTTGCAGGTAATCGATAGATGTTCCATAATCACCGTTACCAAAGTATAAGGTGGCAATTTTATAATTGATAACCAGGATTCGGTGGGTATCGAGAAATAGTGCGTATTGATGAAGCTTTTCTTCAATATGTGGCACCAATAAAAGGCCCTCAGCGAATGTTCCCAACATAAAATGCTGGTTAATTTTTGCGCTATAGATATAGACGAAGGTTTGAATTCGAAAGTTATCGTGCAGGTTGGCAGCGTCTGAAGAACCAAAATCCTCAAATTGTTTTAACGCTATTTCAAACTGCTTGAAATTTCGCAGATCAAAGTGGGCATTTAAAAGGTTATGCATGCCTTTTATATAATGGCCCGTTTCCACACCTATCATTATATTTTCTTCATGAAACAGGTTGACCCACTTTTGAGTGTAACGATAGTACATCAAAAAATCCTGGCGAATAAAGGCATACCAGCAATAGCTTTGGCATAGGTAAAGCCTTTCATAAAAGCCTTTCAGCTTGCATGCTTCTGGCGGAAGATTTTCTGTAAAAAATTTTTTTATATCTTTTTCATCTTCTTCGTTACGCGCATGCCCGTTTTTAATATACCAGCTATATAATTGCAGCGCAAGGTTTGACAGCTGCGTAATTATTCTTCTTCTTTCATTTATTTCATTCGCTTCTGCCGTTAGCTGGTCGGCCCTGTCCTGCATACTTCGCGTGATATGCAAAGTTTCAATTTTCTTTTCCAGCGAAATCACCTGTATTAAAAAACTGTCCTGGTTATACGAGCGGGCTAACTCTTTCAGCTTATCTAAAATCTTAAGGCTTTGTAAATACAAGCCCTTATTATATAAGATCCGTGCATAGTCCAGTTGCTCGTGTAATTGAAGATCGATGTTTTCCGTTGTCTTTAATAACCGCAGGCTTGCTAAAACCTGTTTGTATAAATGTGTTTTTAAATTCGATAATTGAGGTTTTTCTATAGAAGGTAGTTTTTTTAGAAGAACTTTCTCATCATATTCAGGTAATTTATCTATTGCGTCAAATAATTGAATAATTTTAAGGTCCTCTTTTGCCGAACTTCTTTTAATATACAGTTTGAAATTTCTTTTTTCAGCCTTTTCAAGAGAGTGTATAAGTTGAAATAAAGTATCTGAAATACGGTTGGGCATCATTAATAAATTAGTGTGAAAGTCAATGTCAGCAAGGGGTTTAACAAGTTCATTAGGCCCTTTGCCATGATAAAACCCCAGTTAAGTTGTTTATTCTGTTATAAAATAGCGACCTACATTTGTGTAGCAAGAATGAGAAACATACAAAGAAGATATTCTTACAATTGTTTTTCCTGCATACAAAGCTGTAGTTAGCGCAAATATAAGTACTCAAGATTTTCATATGGCAAGCAATCGTTAGAGGCCGCTCCGTTTCCACGGAGAGGCCATTTTTTTGTGTATTTAACTTTTGCGTATTTAACTTTTCCTTTTTTGCTTCATCTTATCGGTTCTCAAATTCCCACAATTATCCCCGCTTCTTAACCATCGTCTAAGTCTGACAAGTTTTAGGATTCCCTGAAAACGTCTGCTTGTCATTCACCTGATAAAATTCTTTTTTTGGATACCCGGTTCCCAGTTTTCTGGTACCATCCTTGCGTGACAATCTTTTTAACTGTCAAATAAGATCGAAACGTCGGGGGCTTTATTTATTGCAATACCGGTTGGTTTTTTATTTTGTTTAGGTTTTATTGCATTAAAATTATTTTAATTTACACAATTTTATTCTTTTTGTACTATTTTACTTAAAATAATGACAAATAACTAGCTTTTTAATTTTCTATTAATTTTTATAAAAAGATTATTTTCCTGAATTTATCTTTGGACATAAATGGTTTTTACGTCGTAATCTGTTCAAAATCAGTTAGTTGTAGCTTGGATTTCAGCTTTAGTTGTAATAAAAACGGCAGGTATTTAAATTTATGGCAAAAAAATCTATACTATATTTGTATTAGAAAAGTAAATAACAACAGTTGGCACTAAAACTGCTAAGGTTTAAGAAGAAGTAACATACTAAGCTGTAATACCCAGCACAAAAACAATTATTCGAAGATTTTCATATGGCAAGCAATCGTTAGAGGCCGCTCTGTTTCCACAGAGGGGCCATTTTTTTTACAGAAGCACCCATTTATGGATTGTGAAAGATTGTGGGGAATTGTTGAGTAAACCTGAATTGAAGTGTCGCATCTACTAAATTACTTTCGACAATGTGAGTTCGAGTAGCTTTGTTATTTTCCGGAGAAGGTTGAAGAAACACGCCCTGTTTTTGGTTGCCGTCGCTGTGCTTGTTTCCGGGCGTCTTTCGCGAAGGTCGTCAACCATATCCCACTTCCTGTTGTAGTTTTTTGGTTTCTTTCATTCGATGCTTTCAATAATGTAGCTTGTTCCATTCATAATCACAGAATCATTTTCTTTTAATCCCATTAGTTTTATTCCCAGAGGCGATTGAGGTGAAAGTGCAATTACTGTTACCTCGTCAGCCACTATTTTGCCTAATGCAACACTCAGAAAGAAATATCCTTTGTTGGTTTTAACGAGGCTGCCATTTACAATTTTTACGGGGCGAACTGCAGGGTCGATTTTTACAAGAACCAGTTTTTGCGCCAGTGCATCCGTTAATTGCTTATTAATGTTTTCCTGCTCAATTTGCAACATAGCTAACGCAGTTTCGTGCTTATCGCCGGCAGTACTTTTCGTTTCGTTTGAAGCACTTTGCTTTAAATCAGCCAAGGCATTTTGAAGTAAGCCGATTTTGTTCCTTATCAATTGAACGCAACCGCTATATATTTTTTCTTTAAATGTCATTCGATAATACGACCGCGTTTAACCTTATTTACGCGACGACGGTAACGAAGATAAAGGTTGTTTAGTCAGGTGGAGCAATTTCGTGATGGTTGCAGCCTTACACCGTTGGAAGCTGAGTTCATTGGCTTTAGTACCCCTTACGTTTTTCGTGATAATAAATAATAGAAGAAAAGCCGAGTGTAAAATGCAGGTACAAGTGTGCGACGCAACAATGCTACATAAACACGTTTTGGCGGGTCCATAAATATTTTTCTTCCTGTTCGTTGAAAAAGGGTCAATTTATAGGTCATCAAATAGTGCTATAAAAGCGAGTATTATTGCCCGAACAGGGGTTTTTAGAAATCCTGTCACTATTTCAGTTTAAATCTTACCATTCGTCATTTTTTTCTGCATGAGAAGTTTTAAGGTAGTTTGTTCGAAATTTTGCATGTCGTTTGATATGCATTTTAAGAGATCGCTTGCAGCAATGTTTATGACAAAGTTTCTGTTAGCATTAATGATTATTCTAACCGGCGTTAAGTTTACTGCCGACAATGCTGCCTTGATTCAAAAGTGTAGCATCATGAAACCTGGCGGACAGGACGAAAAGAGCCAGGACGAAAAGGAAGAGCATAAGAACTGTAAACATGATAACGAGGATCAGTTTTATGCCTGCTATCCTGCGCGTCACAACCTCTCTAACTTACAATTGAAAAATTCATCCCCACTGACTCCTTTCGGCCCTTATTGCAGCTTTGCTGGGCGGCCAAATACTCCTCCTCCCGATCTTTTGTAATTCGTCGGTTTTTTTGTATTTAATTCATTAACTAACTTAAAAAGACAGGTTATGAAAAGGTTTGCAATTACAAATCTTAAATATGATATTCCTTCAAGTATAGTTGTTTTTTTAGTGGCTGTGCCGTTATGTTTAGGTATTGCACTTGCTTCCGGTGCTCCTTTTTTTAGTGGTTTAATTTCAGGTATCGTTGGTGGTATTGTTATCGGTGCTTTAAGTAATTCGAATTTAAGTGTTAGTGGCCCTGCTGCGGGTTTAACTGCCGTAGTATTAGCAGGTATAAATAAACTTGGTGCTTTTGAAACCTTTTTAGTTGCAGTATTTCTGGCGGGAGCTATTCAACTGGTATTAGGGTTTATAAGGGCAGGTAGTATCGCGAACTACTTTCCCGGCAGTGTAATAAAGGGAATGCTTACCGCCATCGGTATTATCATTATTTTAAAGCAAATACCACACGCCTTTGGTTACGACGCCGAAGCTGAAGGACAGATGAATTTTCAATCGGGCAATGATAATACTCTATCTGCTTTACTACAGCCATTGCAACACATCCATGTGGGCGTAACCCTCATTACATTGGTCTCGTTAGCCATACTGATTGCTTGGGAGAAACCGTTTATGAAGCGGTTGAAAATAATGCCGGGGGCATTGGTGGCAGTTGTAGCAAGCATACTGCTAAACCTCCTTTTCAGTGCCTTTTTTCCGGCATTTGCAGTAAGCAAGGAACATTTAGTTCAAGTACCTGTAGCGAACAATGTAAAAGAGTTTATTGGGCTGTTTACACTTCCCGATTTTTCAGCCATTTGGGATAAAGATGTTATCATAACTGCCCTAACCATAGCGGCTGTCGCTTCTATCGAAACTTTATTATGTATAGAGGCTGTAGACAAAATGGACCCGCAACGGAGAGTAACTAACCAAAACCGCGAACTAAAGGCCCAGGGCGTCGGTAACATGATTTCAGGATTGTTAGGAGGTTTACCAATAACGAGTGTAATTGTACGTTCGTCTGCTAACATAAACGCCGGGGCCAAAACAAAGGCCTCCACCATAATGCATGGTACTTTAATTCTTTTTTGCTCTGCTTTAATTCCCGGAATATTAAATATGATTCCTTTAGGTGCATTGGCAGCTATACTGTTGTTAACCGGTTATAAGCTTGCCCGTATATCCGTATTCAAAGAAATGTTTGCCAATGGAAAGTACGAGTGGGTACCTTTTATGGTTACAGTAGTTGCAGTTGTGTTTACCGACCTGTTAACCGGGGTAGGTTTAGGACTATTAACAAGCATAATAGCAATTCTTTATGGCAACATGAAAAATTCCTACTACTTCCACAAAGAACATCATCACGAAGGCGAGATCATCAAAATTCATTTATCAGAGGAGGTGTCATTTTTAAATAAGGCAAGTATTAAACTTACATTGGATCATTTACCTGCAAATTCTACTGTAATTATAGATGCTACTAAAACACAGTATATCCACTTCGACGTATTGGAACTGATCAGGGAATTTAAAAAAATAAAAGCGCCTGAAAAAAACATTAAGTGTACACTTACAGGCTTTAAAGAAAAATATAAAATCGATAATACTCACCACGTCGTCTCCGAAAGCAATCAACCTGTTGCAGAAGAAAAACATTCATTACAACAAACTGGAACACTGTCTTATCATTAACCTTTAAAACCTAAAGAGATGAGAACATTGACAAAAGAATTGCAGGAAAAAATAACTCCGCAACAAGCACTGCAAATATTAAAAGATGGAAATGCGCGATTTGTAAATAATCTAAAATTAAACAGGAACCTGCTTCAGCAGGTTAACGAAACCCGCGACGGTCAATGGCCTTTTGCAGTTATACTTAGTTGCATTGACAGCCGGACCTCTGCTGAATTAATCTTCGACCAGGGGCTGGGCGATATTTTTAGTGTTCGCATAGCAGGTAATGTTATTAACGATGATATCCTGGGAAGCATGGAGTTCGCTTGCAAGGTCGCCGGCTCAAAATTTATTATGGTTTTAGGTCATACAAAATGCGGTGCGGTAAAAGGGGCATGCGACGGTGTGCAAATGGAACACTTATCACACCTGCTTTCCAAAATAGAGCCCGCTGTAAAACAGGAAAGGTACACGCACGAAAACAGAACGTCCGCTAACCCCGACTTCGTTGAGAATGTGGCGAGGATAAACGTAAAACGAAGTGTGCAGGAAATTCTGGACAGGAGCAGGCTACTAAGAGAAATGGTGGAAGATGGCAAAATTGGTATTGCCGGCGCTATGTACGACGTAGCATCGGGAAGGGTCCAGTTCTGCGACGATACTATAATTATTAATCAACCAGAGGAAGTGGAAATGATGACTGCATAATCTAGTTCCTGGTCGAAAAGCCCGTCTTCCCGGACGGGCTTTTTTTATAACATCTATGATTTTTTTTGGCTGCGGGCAGTTACTTTTCATAGCATCATCGTTGTGTCACTCACTTGTACCTTCGAAGCGTAAATAGGTCTTTTTTCCTATTGTATTCATTAACTCAACCACTCATGCAGGGTTTACAATCCTCGAATCATGAGTCATGTTCATCGACTTAAGCTACAAACAATGTCAGCTTGAGCGGTTGAAGCCTTATTAACGATAGGAGTAATCTGATACCCGTGGACATTTAGGGGTGACAACGTTAAGTAAGCGGCATTGAATTATGACTTCTGATTTTTTATTATTAGGTTTATTGTCTTTCAAACACGAAAGTATATGCCCGAAAATATTGCCGTTAATCCCGCAGGACAAGTGTTAAAATACCTTGCGGCTAATCATCCTTTTCTTCCATCAAATGCCATTTCCAGGGTTTCTGGGAATAGTTATAAAATACGACTCTCGCCAGCACTTAGTATCAGTTCCCCTGGTAGTTCTACTATCAGTGGCGAAAAGTATTATAAGATAGGGCAACATCTTTATTTTAGTAATAATGGGGGGTGGAGTTTAACAGGTGGAAGGCATGAGCAACAAACCGCGGGATCGAAAACGGGGGTTAAGCTTACAGGGCATATAGAAAGGTTGCCGGGCGTTCCTGCAGGCTACGTTCCTCCTCCTTTATGGACCGATCCAAAGAAGTCTTTTGCTGTCGCTAATATGTATAAAGACTGCGGAGGGATGTGTTTTGCAGTTGCCATTGCCCGGGTAAGGCATGCCTATTTATATACTTCAGGCATTATTCCAATAAACCTTCGCCTCACCGGGCAGGATTATAATATTTCAGGAACGGGAACTATTAACCGGAACACCATCCCAAACGCGTATTTTGGTTATGGGGTAGGGGGAGCATTGGCGGCGAGGGGATATGCCGACCTGGTAACAAATACTGCCGTTTGGAAAGGAGCACTGCAGGAAGGCGCATTAGTACAATATTGGTGGGGAAACGACCCTGCTGCTATAACAAAAGATAATTATTCATTGGCCGGACATTCCATCATCTTCAAGTCTTATAATTTTGATGCTTCCGGCAATATTACCGGGTTCAATTTTCATGACTACCGGGGAACAAACCGTCTTATAGATAAGGCAACCTCAGGAAGGGTATTTCTGGGAGCGAATATCCGGGATAAAAAAATATAGGGATCGACAAATTATTAAACGGGTTACAGCCATAACTAAACTACTTGCTTCGGCGACTGCTTAAAGGGCTACGACAGTTAATACACTTTCAAAGTTGCGTCCATGAAATTCATAAATTCCTGATCTTAACCAAAAGCTTTACTGTTGCCTTATTATCTACCACGAACTTATTTTCATCGTAAGTAGGAGCACCCGCAAAAGGCAATTTATTTTTCGAAGCGCCATACCCTTCCTTTGGGATGCCGATAAAATTCTTGTCGATTTTATTGTTGCTGTTTTCATCGTGAAAAACAAACAGGGCATAAGTTCCGGCCGGAATGTTGGTGAATACGGCTTGTGCAATTAAATTTTTCACCGGCACTGCAACACATTGAAAGGGATTGCCGGTTTCACCTTTAAAAGACGCCGGGTTATTGAAAAGACAGGCGCGGCAAACTCCTTTGTCATTCTCTAAATTCCGGATCTCGGCCACTATGCTGCTTTGAGCTATGGTAAATTTTGACAGCAAAAAAAATACAACCCAACAAGTTATAATTCTCTTCATGCTTGTTTGCAAGCAACAATCATCCCAGTTAAACCTTAATAGCATATTATTTGTTATCTCTTTAATATATCCGTACCAATTTTTTATGGGGAAACAACGTTCATGCAGCACTTAAAAAACAGTAACAAAGCTTTATTGCTTGTATTTCCTTACAACGTAATGGCTCATTACCTGCGATGCCTTCAGCTTGCAAAACACCTTAGTCCTTACTTCCACATAAAGTTCCTTTATTCTGCCCGTTACCATTCGTTTGTTGTACAAGAAGGATTTGAAACATTTGAGTGTGCAACTTTAGATGCAGATAAAGTTCAGGCATCTGTTGGTTCTTTTGACTTTTCATGGCTGAATGAAAGAGACCTGGAGCATATATACAAGGAACAATTGAAAACAATAGAGCGATTAAATGCATCAGCAGTTTTAGGCGACATGTCGCCTACATTAAAAATGGCAGCCGAAAAAACGGGAGTTCGCTACTTTTCGTTGATCAACGGTTACATGAGCAGGTATTATGCTTACCGGCGAAGAATGCCGAGGAACCATCCATTATATAAACTGTTTAATCTCTTACCAACCTCATTATTCCAGTATTTTACCAATATTGGGGAACAAATGTTCTTTCATGACATGCATCGTCCTTTCAGTAAGATTCGTAAGCGTGAAAAGCTTTCACCTAAACATTCCTACATGCAGGAGCTGGAGGGCGATGTGAACCTCATCTGTGACTTACCGCACTTATTTCCCCAGAACAACCTACCCTTAAATTATTTTTTTATACCTCCTTTATACTATCACCTTAAAGGAGAGGATGATGAAATAATTGATAATCTCGATCGAGCCAAAAAAACTTTGTTTGTAAGTATGGGAAGCACCGGTAGCTGGCAGGGGGTCGCGTTTTTAAATGGTGCTGCTTATCACAAATACAACATTGTTACTGCCGGCGATAATGAAAAAGTACTGACGGGAAAACACGTTTTTTCTTACCCTTTTATCAACAGCAGTAAATTGTTTAGTATGACAGACGTTGTGATTTGCCACGGCGGTAATGGAACAGCATACCAGGCTTTAAGTTGTGGAATACCGGTATTGTGTAAAACGGCGCATCTTGAACAGGATTATAATGTAGATGGCTTGGAAAGGCTGGGTGTAGGAAAGTCGCTCGAGGAGGTTAGCAATAAGGATTACATGAAAGTCGTAGAAGAATGGACACAAAAGAAAGACAACAAGGATTTATTATTTATAAAGTGGAAGATAGCTGAGGCAAACAACCGCTTCGGGCAAACAGTGGAGAAAATACTCTCAACTTTATTTGAAAAAGAACCACAAGGCTAAAAAATATTGAAGGAGGGAATAATCCGAAAACAAGGTGAATTATACGAGCGATCAGTAAAGTTATATCGGTCCAATATAAAAACGGCACGTCATGTCCTGCTTGTTTATAACAGCAAAATTATAGGAGGAGATTTTTAAAATTATCCCCCGGCTACTTTCAGTTGTTCTGTATAAGAAATCGTTAAAAGGTGAGAATCGATTTTACTGCTAACTCACGTTGCATCAATCTCTACTTCTTGTTGATTTTTTTGGCCTTTTTCCCCGTGAAATGGAAACAATTGCACATATGACTCTGTTTCTGCAATCGCTAAGAAATGGCGTTTTATTTGTTTATGTATTACTCATACAATCTTGCGAGAATGAAAACGTGTAGTAATAAGAAGCCCCGTACTAGTATTTCGCGGTACTTTCTGGAAGCACCGAAAAAAACCTGTTCTGGATTTTATAGCCAGCATCCCTTATTTCATTAAACGCCGGATCATTGTTATCACCTGATGCCTAAGATCACTCACACTTCACCTTAAATCTCTTTGTGATTTATTATTTATCCATATTTTATGAAGCAAGGTTTTGTATTCCATGCGCAACTGCCACTGATGTTTCTCGCAATGTTTACTTATGTATCAACAGACAATGGCTGCACAAAAAAAGAAACGGATATGGTAACTGAAAGAAACGTTTATAAGAAAGGGCGCCTTACTTCAAGGCCAAAAGATAAGGCTGCGGCGACCGAATTTAAAACAGGCGTTCAGCCGCTGAATGTCGACGGCAAGAGAGACGGTTTTATTTATGTTCCGAAAGGTTATAATACTGCGAGACCCGCCGCTCTTGCAGTCATGTTGCATGGTGCCGGCGGACAGGCCGAACATGGACTCAACTTGTTAAGGCAATACGCCGATGATAAAAATATTATCCTGGTTGCGCCTGCTTCCCGCGGAGCTACCTGGGATATTATTGTCAAAGACTCTTTTGATGCCGACGTTATCTTTATTGACCAGGCCTTGTCTCTTGTCTTTGACAGTTATAATATCGATACTACCCATATTGCAGTGGGTGGATTTTCCGATGGCGCTTCGTATGCATTGTGTCTTGGTTTAAGCAATGGCGACCTGTTTACTCATGTCATTGCTTTTTCACCCGGCTTTTACTATACGGTTGAAAACAAAGGCAAACCAACTGTATATATTTCCCATGGCGTAAATGATGGTATACTTCCCATAAATTCCTGCAGCAGACGTATCGTCCCTCAATTACAAAGGCTTGGTTACACCGTAAACTACAAGGAGTTTAACGGGGAGCATGAGATTCCTTCATCTATTTCACAAAGCGCGGTTGACTTGTTTGTGAACCGGTGAGCAGTTGGATTCCAGACAGCTTTTCACCGGCAAATATTCGACGATTATTTATTCAAAATCCTGTTTGTTAGCTTATATTTTTATGTTACCGGCATTTACCTTTCGAAGCATCATCGTTGTGTCACTCACTTGTACGGCAAACCTTGATTGCTCGCACTAACAAGGCAGCTGGAGAAAGTAGAGCTACAAAGGTTAGTGAAACCGATCCCCTTTATTGGCAGTAGTTCAAGTTCTCAAAATTTCCCGTGTAACTGTACAAAGTTTTCAAAAGATATTTTTAAAATAGTTTCGGTGCGCTGTGCTTTTGCTGGCATACTTACTGTATCTTATTAAACAATACCATTATATGGAAGAAGCTAGTAAAGCCGGAAGTCTGCTTACTGCAGTTGCCGGTAATTATGATGTAGCTAAAAAAGAACTAAGCAGCGAAGCGCAGCTACTTGTTGATAATGCATTAGGTGAAATTCCAGGGGGTGCTTACAGGGATCACCACGCACATATTATCGGTGTCGGTGCAGGGGGAACGGGCTGTTATCTTAACAAAAAAATGTTTCAGTGGTGGCATCCCTTTATGCAGCTTAAGTATGAAGTGCTGGCCAACGTGTCAGGAATGACCGATAAGAATAAGGCTGACCAGCAATATGTAGAAAGGCTTGCAGCACTTGCTCACAAGTTTCCTTCGCCGGGTAAAATTTACATTCTTGCTATGGCCGAACATTTCAGTAAAAAAGGCCAGGCTAAAAAGAGTAAAACCCAATTGCATGTTCCTAATAATTACATTTTGCAAGTAGCCAGGCAGCATAAAGACTTATTTGTTCCTGTTGGCTCGGTTCACCCTTATCAGCCCGGGGCATTGGAAGAGTTAGATCGTTGTGCAGAATCGGGATGCAGGATAATTAAATGGCTTCCAAACGAAATGGGAATGGATCCTTCGAGTCAGCTTTGCATCCCTTTTTACAGGAAGATGCAGCAACATAAAATGATCCTGCTGGCACATACAGGTAAAGAGGAAGCTTTGCACACGACGGGGTACCAGATATATGGGAACCCTTTGCTATTACGACCTGCCCTTGATACCGGCGTAAAGGTAATTATGGCCCATTGTGCCGGTCTTGGTGTTAATCTGGACCTTGATAACAAGAATAAACCGATAAAAACATTCAACCTGTTTCTTAGGCTAATGGAGAAGGAGGAGTATAAAGGTTTATTATTTGGAGATATAGCAGCAATGCTGCAAATTAACAGGTCCGGCGCGGCCCTCAAGCATTTATTGATGCGAACAGATCTTCATCCTCGGCTGCTGCAGGGGAGTGATTACCCTTTGCCTGCAATTAATTTCAATATCTCTTTAGCGATATTGCAACAAAGGGGGTATATATCCAAAGATGAGAGGAAGCCGTTGAAGGAAATTTATAAATATAATCCTTTGTTGTTTGACGCAGTTTGTAAACGAACCTTACAACATCCTGAATATAAAACGAGATTCCCTGTTTCTGTATTTATGAAAAATCCGCTTATTGAACCGGAATAATACAAATGCTATGAAGGGCCTGACATAATAAAGCCGGCTTCTCTAAAAATAGTTTGCTACTCCTCTTCGAGCACCGATAAAATATTTCCTGCCGGGTCTTTAAACCATGCTATCAATGGACCGCCGCCCCTGAAAATACCCTTCTCATCTGTCTTAAAATCTTCGTAATCGTATTGCTCAAACGAAATGCCTAGCTTCGTCAGGTCTTCTACCGCTTTTTCAGTATCAGCTACAGGAAAATTAAGGATGGTAAAAGTTGCCGGAGTATGGTTGGGCTTCGGATATATTATTATCGTTGTTCCACCGGCTATTTGCAGCTCTAATATGCCCATTTTATTTTCAACAACCTGCAGCCCTAAAACCCCGCCATAAAATTCCTTTGCTTTTTCAATATTGTCTACTGAAAAGCCACTAAATGCTTTTGTGTTTTTGAACATGTTTTTATGTTTTTATTGGTAGGAAAAAACGTGTCGTATACTTTCCCAAAGTGTGAGATAACATTTTTACCCGGGTTGGGACGAATAACAATATTAAGTACAAGAGTGCGACGCAAGAAAAGCATGATAGTAGTCGTTAGCCCGGCTCAAAAAACTTCTTTTACCGCTTGCTGAATTATACCCATTTATCCTCCATCACATTTTGATCGGCAATAATGCCAACAGGAGGATAGTCGTCGGGTAAGACTTCGGCAGTACATCCGAAATTATTTAAAAGTTCAATGAGGAAAGAGCATTGAATGTAGCCCGTTGAAGAGGCAATCCGCAGGATCTTATCGCAATCCTCGAGGTCGAAATTCGCCTTATAACCGGTAAAGCTTCGGTGTATCTGGTCTACCAGGATTGTTGCCTGGTGCTTGTCGGTTACGTTCGTTTTGAAGACTTCTACCATAATGAAAAATTTAGTACAGGTTCACCGTTTTTCCTTCCGGTTCCTTCGTTCCTGGTGAAAATAACACGTCATCGAGGCTGTAGCGCATAGGTCCTGCCGGGAGTATTATGAACACACTGACCAGTAAACTGAATTGATATCGCCACCTCCCATAAAGTTTTTGCTTTTTTTCGCTTCAAATGTTCTTCCAGTCGGTGCAAGGTTTGGTTGCGCCTTCCACCGCGCCAAACTTCTTCACCTCTTTCAGGCAGCAGCCGGTTTAACTGCCATTTTCATCGGGGACAGTTTTGCCACACCTTTGCTACCCACTTTCCAATCTGTTTCTGCATGCGTTCCTTCACAAATTTTTTCTTTTGTGCACTTCTGTCGATTGATTTCCTGATCGTCGGCTTTTCCATCGTTTAGTATTAGAGTGCATGGTTACAACATGATCATTTCTATAGACGTGCTAACCCTCAGGTGCAGGAGGTGCAGCGTTCACATCCATCCACATGATCTCCCAAATGTGCCCGTCCAAATCACGGTAACTGTGCCCGTACATAAACCCGTGATCCTGCGCCTCCCTATATGTTGTTCCTCCGGCAGCTACAGCCTTGTCGATTATCTCATCTACTTTTTCCCTGCTTTCGGCCGACAAGCAGATAATAGCTTCAGTCACTTTTGTGGCATCTGCAATTTCATTTGGAGTAAATGTTTTGAAAAACTTCTCGACTAACAACATCACATATATATCCTCTGTTATGACCATGCAGGTGGCGTTTTCATTGGTAAACTGCGGGTTGAATGTGTAGCCAAGGCTGGTAAAGAATTGTACCGATTTGTTTAGATCTTTAACGGGGAGATTTAGGAAAATTTTTGTTGCCATTGCTTTAGAGTTTAATTGTTGGATCTTTTTTATTTACTGTTGATTTTCTGATAATACCTTCACTTGTTCGATTGCTTTGGGAAAGGTTTTTAGAAAGTATTCTTTGAAGTCGTCTGAAATATCCACCTCGACTGATACTTCTGTAGCACCGTTAACTTCGTTAAGGATGTAGTTTTCCATTGCGCCGGCCCATTTTTTTACCGCTTCGCTTTCGGTGTCTTCAACGCCATCTTTTACTTCTCCCAGGTGTTTAAACGACATAAATTCGTTGGGTCTGCTTGTTTCAATTATGCTGACCATTCCCTGCCCTTTTCCGTCAAGGAACAGGATTTTGCTGCCTTCTTTCCAATCGGTTTCGACACAGGAGCCTTCACTAAAAACACTGGTCCATTTCCTGTAAGTAGAATCGTTCCAGAGCACTTCCCATACTTTTTCTTTGGGTGCATTGATCGTGGTTGAAAATGTAAGCTTTTCCATATGGCTTGTTTATTAATTATTGTTCGTGTATAAATACTAACCGTTTATCGACGATGTTTTCAAGCTCTTTTTTATGCGCATACACCTCCTGCATGTTGGTGAGGTACATCGTGCCTGTCTTTATGGTCGCCCTTTAAAAGAGTTGACTTGATAGTTACAATTGCGGGATGATGAAATACAAGGTGAACATGGTTGCTAACGCGAAAGGTGGCTATGTCTTCTGCGGTTGATTTTCCCGGCTGTTTTGATTGCGCAGGTGTATAATAATAACCCGGCGCATTCCATTTTATACGTTCTGTGATTTTTTTATTTGCACTCTTAATGATAGTTCGTCAGCTTCGATCTCAGCTTTTTTGCCCTTCATTTCGCCACATTCTGTGACTGAATACATTACGATCTTTCTAAAATCCCTTTTAGTGTTTTAAGACTTGTTTCTAAATCTTTACCCAGCATATTACCCATAAAGACGTTCATAAGGTTCATCGGATATGGATTTTTCCCTTCCATTCCCCACAGTACTTTTGTTTGTGTTGGAGATATTGATTCTGTTGTAAAGGGAGTATGAGCAATTCCTGCAAAAGGTTTTTCAAAGCGGACTTCAATATCGATGCTTTTTCCTTCGTCGACCTTTATGATTTCCTGTTCGCCTTTTCCTGCATTTTTATTTTCGCTGTCCCACGCATAAACAAACCCAACAGTACCGTCTGTACCTTTGAAATCTTTTTTCATGCCCGGATCAGTCATTACCCATTTGCTGAAGTTGTCCTGGTTTTTAAGGTGTTTGATATAGTCGAATACTTCCCCACCAGGCCTGTTGATGGTTATCTCACGTTGAATAGTGTATTCTTTTTTTATAAATAATGCTACTACTAACAGGAGGGCGATAAGCGCCACTATTCCAAGTAAGATTTTTACTAACATTTTCATTTGTTTTGATTTTAATAAGGAGTCTCAAGTTTAAGATTATTTTACCACGATGTCAATGTTTTTACAAATTAGTACCGGCAAAGAAGTTTATTCTGCGCCAATTTTTTGCATAATCTTCGTAAGCTGCTGAATGTGTCGCTGCATGTGGTACGTAACAAACCAGGCGCCCTCCAGCCGGGTAATAAAGCCATAAACAGGCAACTCGAAAACGGCACACGTTTTTGTAAGATCTAAAGCTTGAAGAGCCTTATCAATCGACGCTTTTATTGCTTCTAACGCTTGTAATAATTCTTCTGCTATATAGATTTTATTTTCAGGGCGAACAGCTTCAGGAGAAGTTCTTTTAAGATTATAATCAGTCAATTCTGTTCTAAATGTTTCTACCATTGCATCCGGGGCGCGTTCTGTTTCCTTAACCGGTCCGTTTATTAATTGTAAAAATCCCGCATTCGCTTTAATCAGGTGCTGTGCAACTTGACCAGCGGTCCAGCTATCCTGAAAAGGAATAGTATTCAATTGCTCATTCGAGAGTGAGGAAACCAATGGGATTAATTCTTCCATTGTTGTGTCGAATTCACTTTGTACTTCTTTTCGCTGATCAATCTTTACCATACAGATCATCTCTTTCATATTCTTGTAGACTTCTATAGCGGGCTGAGTTTTGTCGACACGTTTATCTTTGACTATCTCTTCAAATACATCTTTTATGCAATGCGTTTTAGAAGTCCAGTCCACAAGTGGCGCAGAAATGTATTCGCCCTTTTCCACTATATAATTTTCGCATCCGTATTTCTTGCCTTCGCCGTCAAATGTTTCTTCAGCGGCTGCTATATATACCACGCCTTCCCCGCTGCATTCACTAATTCCATAAAAAGGCCGGGTGTGTGCAGGTGGAAGCATTTTTATCAATGCATCGAACGCTTCTCCAACACCATCGGGAAAGTTTTTTACCTGGAAGCCAAATACTTTTACATCATTCTGCAGGTGATATTTTTCCATAACTCTATACTCTTTTATTGCTGAATAGTAAGCTAACTGCGTAAGTGAGCACTGCCACGGCGTGGACGATGTTTAATAGAAGAACTAATGTTTGTCCCACTAAATGAAATTTACCTGAACTTCTGTTACATATACTTCATCGCTTCGTAACCTAACAGTCGGCGCCATAAAGCGATCTGTCCAATAATGTTGGCTTCGCGATAAATGATGAAACTGATGAGGTCGAAATAAGTCATGCTCATTTCAGGCATCATCTCGAACGATTCTTCCAGCTTCTTGTCTTCTACCTTCAGAAAGGCCTCGCGCAGTAGGGGACTGATACTCTCCCAGTCGTTTTTGAATTGCGCAAGGGGCGGATAGGTAATATGGTCCTGGATACCCTTATTGTCTTTAAACAATTCGTCTGCAGCCTGTTCGTGATCAACACCCAAAGCTTTAGCGATTTCAAAGCGTTGCTGAACAATGCTACCGGTAAGCCATGCTATGTGATTTGCTTTTGTGTTTAAACGATTGTGTGAGTCTTTGTCTGAAATGCCTTCAAGCGCGCTTTTCAAAAAGGTCGTCTGCATATCGAACAACACAATAAGGGAAAACATTTTGGTGCTTGCTGGCTGAGTTTCCATGATGTTGGTTTAAGTGAGATAACAAAGCTAATGCGATTAATGATAGTTTACCGGGTGCGCAAACGGCAATTCAAGGGGTTGATTACGACAAGTTTTTATCCTATTTTTAGAATATGAAGCACATATCTATTCTTGTTCCTAAAGGAGCTATTTTAGGCAGCCTTGAAGGGTCGCGCCAATTGTTTTCTCAAGTGAACGAGTTTTATAAAGCGAAGGGGGCGCCTCCTTTGTTTATCGTGCAGTTAGTAGGGCTTACAAAGGAAACACCTGTAAGTGGAGGTTTATTTACGGTGAACAGCAACACCATAATAAACGAGGTAAAAAAGACAGACCTTATTATTATTCCCGCCCTTGACGGTGACATCGTGGAAGCAATAGAAAAGAACCGGGAGTTTATTCCATGGATAATAGAGCAGCACCATAACGGGGCAGAAATTGCGAGTCTTTGCCTCGGAGCATTCTTACTTGCTTCAACCGGTTTATTAAAGGGGAAAAAATGTGCAACACATTGGATGGCTACCAATGCTTTCAGAAGCATGTTTCCCGACGTAACGCTGGTTACCGAAAAAATAATTACAGATGAACAGGGTATTTATTCAAGCGGAGGTGCTTTCTCTTACCTGAACCTGATTTTATACCTGATCGAAAAATTTGCCGGTCGAGACATAGCCGTACTTTCAGCCAAGGTATTTGCTATTGAAATTGAACGCGAGAACCAGCTGTCGTTTACTATTTTCCAGGGTCAAAAAGGTCATGATGATGAACCGATAAAAAAAGCGCAGGAGTTTATTGAAAAAAATTACCAGGTGCGAATAACGATCGATGAGTTAGCTTCTATGGTAGCGGTGAGCAGGAGGAATTTTGAACGGAGGTTTAAAAAAGCAACGGCGAATACTGTCGCAGAATATATCCAAAGAGTAAAAATTGAAGCTGCTAAACTTAGCCTGGAATCAACACGCGAAAATGTGAACGATGCCATGCATAAGGTTGGTTATACCGATACAAAAGCCTTCCGTACCACTTTTAAACGTATTACGGGTCTATCACCAATTGAATATAAAAACAAGTATAACCGTATTAGCGCCGTTGCGTAAAATAAAAAAACCTCTTATAACCCTATATCTAAGACATAGAAGCTATAAGAGGTTTTTTTATATCTGGTTAACAAATTAGAAGGTATAGCCAAAGCTTACTCCTCCGTAATAAGGCCAGAAGAACCCTTTACCAAACACGGGTGTAAGAGTGGCTCTAAAAAAATAACCGCCTTCTGCAGGTTGCTTCCTGTAGCCAAGGTTTAAAAAGCCAAAAGAGCTTTGAAATGGTCCGTCACCGTCGCCAATGCTGTTACTTACAATCGTACCACCGGCACCGGCTTCGAAATAGTCCCTATTGTTTTTACTGGTAATGTAATTGAGCCCAAGGGGAACAAATACCACCGTTGATTTTTCTATCGACCATCCTCCAAAACCAGCCCTGAAGCCGATACCATCCAATGTTTTAGTTAGCCTCATATCAAAATTAATTGAAGCTATACCCGGTCCGCCTACTTCTGCATATACTGCTTTCGCGGGACTGGCGACTGCAGGAGTTTGGAGTGTACGACTCTGCAGGGGAGGATTTTGTACCGGAGTACTCTGCATGGAAGGAGTTTGAACGCTGTCTGTATTCTGTGCTGTTGAATAAAGACCTGTAAACAATGCCGCAACTAATAAAACCGGTATTTTTTTCATAAAACTTCTTGTGATTGAAACAAATATAGGTGCATTTATTCCACTTATATTCTTAATAATATTCATTTCCCTTTCCAGTATTATGCCACATCATTTTTCTACACTTTTAATTATGAACTGCTATTGCATGTTGTGGTGCTTTAAAATTATAGGGAACTGCTTGCACAGAAAGAGTTTTTGTAATGGTGTGGCAGGAGCAGTTGTGAATATTTTAATTGCATTTGTTTTTAATAAAAAATATATACTTTATATTGTCTTAACACTGAACTGCATTGCTGTTGTATAACTGCAGCTTCTTCACCAGTAATATTTTATCGTGCTAAAATGATTGCTTTACCAACTAACCGCATTGCCAGTATCGATATTCTCAGAGGACTGATCATGATTATCATGGCTCTAGATCATACCCGCGATTATTTTCACAGTACGGCTATGACGGCAGATCCTCTAGATCCTGCAACGACTACTGCAGCCTTGTTTTTCACAAGGTGGATCACCCATTTTTGTGCGCCTGTATTTTTATTGCTTTCCGGTCTGTCAGCCTATCTTTCCTCTCAAAGAAAAACGCGGGCCGAAGCAAGCGCTTTCCTTATTAAAAGAGGCGTGTGGCTAATCCTGGCCGAGGTTACCATAGTTACATTCGGACTAACATTCAACCCGTTTTTTAGCTTTATACTGCTACAGGTTATCTGGGCAATCGGCTGGAGTATGATCGTTCTCGGGCTACTGATCCGGATCTCGTATAAGGTGGTACTTATTGTAGGCCTGGTGCTGGTTTTTGGCCACAATGTATTAGATTATGCGAAGCTTCCTTCTAATGGGGTGGCAGCTACACTCTGCACAGTATTATTAACTTCACGGGGCTCAGTTCTTCCTATAAATGCTAATCATATGATAGGCGCGTTTTACGCTATTCTTCCCTGGACGGGTGTAATGTTGGTAGGATACAGTATGGGGAAATGGTTCGAAAAAGATTTTCCTGCAGAACAGAGGAAGCGTTTACTTCTGCTAAGCGGGTCGTTGCTTATACTGCTTTTTATCGTGCTGCGCTTATGCAGGGGCTATGGGGATCCGGGAGCCTGGAAGCCGGGCCAGCATTCCTTGTTCTCATTTTTAAATACAAGTAAATATCCACCTTCGCTCCAGTTCTCTTGTATGACGATAGGACCCGCATTATTGCTACTTGCATTAATAGAGGATGTACGCTCAAGGGTCGCCGATATTTTATCTGTATATGGCCGCGTGCCATTCTTTTATTTTATACTTCATTTTTACCTGTTACATACTTTAGTAGTAATTGTTTTTTTTGCTACCGGTCTTACCTCTGCCGACATCTTTGATCTGCAAAGTATTTTTGCGTTCAGACCTGTAAACTTCGGCTTTGATCTTTTGGTCGTTTATTTGATCTGGCTTTCAGTAGTTGCAGCTTTGTACATGCCCTGCAGGTGGTTTAACAAGTACAAGATGGAGCACCGGCAGTGGTGGTTAACTTATGTTTAAACCAGGTGAATTTAGGTGGCTAGAAAACGAATAGTACATACAGGAACGATATTCAAAGAACTTTTTTTGTACTTAGCTTAAGTACTACTATTTTCCTTCTCTTGTTCTGATCGATCCCTTTGGTAACCTGGTGCTTGAACTGTTGGTAATGCTATTCCTGGTGGAGGAAATTCGCTGGTTTTATTATATGGTGTTTGCTACTGGAATAAGATGAACGAGCATAATACTTGTTCATCTTAAACAGACTGTCTAGCCTGCCTTTTCCATTCTCATACATTCAATTTGTTCATTCAAAAATTCTATCCGGCACACTAACAGGTCGATGATTCGTATTTGTTTTTTCAACTGTTCACGATAATCAGATAGCTGTTCTTCTTTAATATTCACACTACCGCTTTCCTCAAAAAAAACAGGAAGGTCAGTATCAAGAAAAGCAGCTATTCGATGTAACACAGAAATCTTACAATCCACCAACCCATTTTCTATATTACTGACAGCAGCTTTTGTGATGCCTAGTTCTTTCCCGAGCGTTTCTCCTTTTATTCCTTTGTCCCGCCTTATTTTATTTATGTTAAAGCCTATCGTTTTCAAAAGTTCATTCGATTTCATAGAATTATTTTACGGTTATGGATTATTACTAAATATAGATTATTTCTTAGCTCTTAAATAAGGGATAGTTAAATAAATTTCTTGCAGGCCTCCTTTACTTAACAAATACATCATTTTGCTTTACATAAACCTCCTTTAAATTCCCGGTTGTTATAAAAAATAACCAAAATTACATCGTGAAGCCGACGGCTAAAACAACCCGAGAAATAGCAGCTCATTTTTTTTAACGATGTTGTGATATGCAATGAACGAAGGTGGTAATAAGGGAAATGAAAAAAGTCAAAAGAATAAAAAATAAGTGTACGTAATTCTATTGTTTTTCATTGTATTATTTTCTTTAGCCCGCTTTCTATTCAGGTCTTGCCTCGAGTTGAGTCTTCCCGTTGTAAGGAGAAAGTAGATAAAGAAAATTTCCAATACTATAAAAAGCAATAACTGAACGGGCGGTTTTTACCGCCGGTTTTTTCAGGTTTCCCGCATTGTTGTTTAAGTACTTATTAAGCAACACATATTTTAATATATGCCCCGTCATTCTACCCGAATTTCTTTATCAGAGGCTGCAAGTAAAATCGTAACCTTCTCATCGGCTACTTTTTACAAACCCGGAATATAATAAGATGACAGCTTCAGCACTTAACTAGTTCTAAATTAGTAAACCGTCCTTGTGAGTTATGCACATCCGTTATTCTGCTTCTGGGAAACAGATATGAAATTAACAGTGGATAAATAATATCATTAATCGTCAGTGATGGTACATCATTAGCTGATGTAAACAAAACAATATGTATGGAGAATAATCAGAATGGAGTAAACGGATGCCTGGAAAAGTTAAAAAAGTTGGAGAGTGAGTATAACACCGCTTTACAGAACCTGGACATCAACAACCTGTCGTCGCTAAGGCTTCAGATCAAACAGCAAAACGAGAAATTAAGGACAACGAAGCGATTGTATCAATCAAATAATTAACATTTGGATATGCTGCAGCTTTAAAACAGATAAAACGATCTGCTAAAAAAAATCACGCCGTTGTAGCCGTTCACCAGCGAACGAAAAAGAGGCCGTCTCAAACTCAGGAGACGCCTCTTTTTTTGTTGTAGCCCTTTCTCCTTCTAATAATAGCTTCAAAGCTGATATTCTTTTGCGGGTATTTACAAATCTTGCTTTAATGCGACTTCTCTGAACTGCTGTTATTTATACCGGAATTTATAAAACAAAATTACGCTTGCCAGGGCGAAAGTCACCGCATTAGCGAGGATAACAGGAAAGTTTTTGCTGTAAATTCCATATAGGAGCCATAGTAGAGTACCGATAGTAAAAAGAGTATACATCGCAGCCGAAATTGCTGAAGTGTCTTTATTTTTTATTGTTTTTATAGCCTGGGGAAGGAATGACAAAGTTGTACAACAAGCGGCTACTGTTCCTAATACTGCAATCCAATTCATACTTTGTATTTATAATTTATTATTGTCGATCTTGTTTAAACTTTTACTATTATAATAGTAGTGATAAACCATATATTACAATCACCGTTCCACTTTTATTTTTCAGTAGCCGATCGTAGCTGCCTCAGCCTAGCCTTAATTTTATGAGACACAAGATTCAGAAATTTCGGCAGGCATACTTATATTTAATAGGGGTGTCTCTTAGTCTTTTTATTAGAGGAGCTGGTATTGATGTAGTTCGCAAACAAAAACTAAATACGAGATCTATTTGCGGTGGTAAAAGACCTGACAGCTATAGGTCGCAGTGCAACAATGTTTAATAAACTTCCTGAAGTTGGAAACCAGATATTTTGTCTTTAAATAGATTTGATGAATTTCTTACTCACGCATAAGTCCTTTCTTGTTATTGATATTTGTTTTCGCCTGTTCTATATAAATAAAAAGCCATCCTTTAACGATGGCTTTTTATTAGGTACAATGATTATTCTTACAAGCCACTACCACTGTTAGTAGTAGAAGAATAACCCGTTCTCTCTGTTGTTGTGTCCAGGTTATCGACATCTACTTCTGTTTTCCTTACAGTGTCCGATATTGTCTCCGTTCTTTCGTTCACCTCTTTACCAAGACTCACTTCTTCTACAACACGTGCTTCTTTAGAAACTACAGGCACTTCGGCTGTCTCGGTCATTTCAATTTCTGTGTTCCTAAAGTTTGATAAGTCATCGCTTGTTGCTGCCCTGTTAACCGGGGTTCTTTCTATATGCACACTTTCTTCTCTTAAACGCAGCGACTCCTCTACAGGACGCTCAACTATCCTGCTACGAAGGCGAACTCCACCCTTTAGCACTTCACGCTTGCCTACTTCAAGGTTTTCTTCGATTATTGGAATTTTTGTTGCTTCGCCGGCAGAAGCTGTATTATAACCGGTTGTACCTCTAGTGCCGGATAGATCTTCTATCGTATTGTCAGCACTAAAGTTGCTTGCTCCTGCGCCTGTTATCCCGTATGATGCTGCACGCTCGTCTACGTCTACTGCACCGCAATCGTCTAGTATATCTGCCGCATCTTCTGCCTCGTCTTCGGTTTGCGCGTGTACTGTTACAATGCTTTGACTACGTGTGGCAACAGCCGTATATTTATCGCTATCGTCGGAAAAGAGTGATTTGAAAAACTTTGTGATCCCATTGTCGTCGTCTTCAGAATTGCTGGAAGAAGCTGATGAAGCTGTAGGAAGGGAACTTGGGTTAGAAACATCAATGCTACTTCTTGAAAAACCCCTGCTCGTTAATTCCTGTACTGCTTGCTGAGCTTCAGCCGCATTGTCAAACATCCCGATTACTGTTTGTGCCATAATTGTTGTTTTTAGTTTTTTAATGAATATATATTTAGTATGTGTGAGAACTCTTAGACGGAAGTCCTAATTTCCGTGCGGTTTACTTCTACTTCTTCCTTCCTTAGCGATACTTCGTGTGTTTCAGTTTTTTCGGTTTTAATTTTAGTTACGCGTAATTCCTCTACCAGCATTATCCGCTTTTCTACAACCGGTACCTCTTTAAGTACTGAAATAATCATCACATCATCCTCGTAGCGTATTGCCGGCGGTACCGCGTCTACAATTATATTTTTAGGAACCCTTTCAACGGTAACCTGTTCTTCCGTATAAGGAATTGTATAACTATCCACATCTTCATATACCACCTTTGATATATTCACCTTCCCGGTCTCGATTACCTTTCTGTCGAACTTTACGTGCTCTTCGATAACTGGAATTGTAATGCGATCACCAGAAATTAAGGGGTCCATATTTATAGAATTCAGATTTTCTTCAGCAGCCATTTGCTCATTTTTTACCTCGTAAGAACAGGTAAAACTGTGCCTTATAGCTAAAGGATTGATCTGGCTGAGGTTACGAAAAGTGCTTGTAGAACGGGTATTTTTTCAATGTAGAATTATATAAACAGTATTGAAGCCTTGTTTCATTTAATTGTTTTTTACAAATTAAATGTTTAAACAAAGTTCAACCATTGGTACGGAGGAGCTGAAATTAAGGGGAGTGAGTCATTTATTCTTCAACTTATACCTGCGTAAGTTTTAAGACAGCAATATCAAACTGCGTAAATACGTGGAACAGGTTTAGGACTTGCCATCACCAAACAACGTGCAGCAAGGCTGCTGCAAGCAGAGAGGTAGATGAATTGAATTTCCGGCATATCTCCATCACTCTCATTGGGTGTACAATACATCTTTCTGGTGTATATTTCCTGGTTTGGTCACCGTGCACTTGTCTGCAAATTCCTTTATTTGTTCCAATACTGCGTACATGCTGGTTCTATGGCAAACTTTACAACAGCAGCATAATTTTTCTGCCGGCGTGGATGAGATAAAGTACCCCGGAAAACCTAATGAGGTGAATTATAAACTATAAAAAGAATACAGCGCTGAAGCGCGGTTGGCATTGTTTTTACCCTTTTGTTTATCAAATAAGTAATTATGGAAGATAATAACCAGCAAAAAATCGACGGAACTGAGGATAGCAACACAACTGATCGAAATAAAACCGGTAAGAGCAATGAGCCTCCTCAAGCTGTCTCACCGCTCCCGACTACTGGCATGTCAGAACAAAGTTTGGAAGAACTTGAAAGGAAACATGGTTCAGGTTCCCGGCAGGGAAACTCGAGTATTCCATTAGACGATGATGAAACAATAGGAATTCCTTGAGTGATAAACAAAAAGCTTCGAACGGTTGTTATGCTCCCTGTCCAAGATTTTGCGACAAACCACCATCCATAAAATAACTGGAACCGGTTACATAATCAGAATCCGGTGAAGCCAGAAATACAGCTAGTTTTCCAATCTCGTGCGCGTTGCCCGGCCTTTTCATGGGTATGTGTTGCGAATGTTCTTCCCGCACTTCTTTATTCTCCAAAGCTTCCTGGTTCATAGGAGTTAGTATCATCCCGGGGGCAATGTTGTTTACGTTAATTCCCGCATCTCCCAGTTCGATTGCAAGCGTACGGGTAAGATTGCGGATAGCTCCTTTCGACGCACAATAATCGCCCATTCCGGCCTGCACTACTTCTTCATGTACAGACGTTACATTAATGATCTTTCCTTTTCCGCCACGGTCTCTTCGATGCCTGATAAAATTGCGGCAACAAAAGAAAGTCCCATAAAGATTGGTGCGGATTGTTTTGTCAAAATCGGCTGTTGACATGTCTGCCACTTTTGCTCCCGATCCGCCCACACCTGCATTATTCACTAGTATATCAACCGCGCCCATTTCTTTGATACCAGTTTCAAACACTTGCTCTACTTCTTCCTCATTGCTCACGTCTACCCGTACAACAATCGCTTTCCGGTTCAACCGCTTTACTTCATTCGCCGTATGTTCTGCACCTTCTTTATCGGTGTGGTAGCAAACAATAATGTCTGCGCCTTCTTTTGCCATTTCAATAGCCGTAGCTTGCCCGATCCCCGAGTCCGACCCTGTTATCAGCGCAACTTTGCCAGTAAGTTTTTGCATATGCAGTTTTAGGATTTTTTGTGTTATTATTTTTATTTGACCATCAATTGTCTTTCATTTCATCTCCGGTTGTGTCACTCCCTTGTACCGTATCTTTTCATAGCAGCGCCTTATTTGCAAGTTGCATCGTTATAATCAAAATCACGATCATTAGCGCGCTAATCAGTATTAACAATGCGAATACCAATAAGCAACAATTACAAAAACTGAACCTTTGCTGCTCGCTTCCGGTTCATATTCAGCAGCCTGTTACCTTTGCCGCCATGGATTATTTCAAGAGGCTGCTTGAATTGCTGCAAATAGAAAAGGAAGAAGACCGCAGGTCGTACCAGCAACTTACCGAAAACATGCCGGTAACTGAACGAAGGGCGAACGGAATGACGTGGTATCCCATTGCTATAAAAGATACTGAAATTGGCCGTGGCGATTACCTTACAGTTGAAGTAGAGCGAACGACGCACCACGATATTATTCACCAACTTCGCTTCGGTATGTCGGCGGCACTGTTCTCGAATCATGATTCGAAAAACGATAGGGTAGAAGGCACCATTTCACACATCAGTGGCAACAAGCTGAAAATATCGTTACGTACCGATGAGTTGCCCGATTGGTCCCGTAACGGCAAACTGGGTATTGATGCAGTCTTCGACAAGAACAGCTACGACGAAATGGAGTATGCGCTCAAGACCGCGCCTACGATTGCAGAAAAGAAGGATGAGGGAGATGTAATAAAAATACTTACCGGGCAAAAAAAGCCAACCTTTAATTCCAAAATTTCGCCGGTTGCAATTCATACTTTGAATGCAACACAACAAGCTGCTGTTACAAAAATTTTGCAGGCCAATGAACTTGCTATTGTTCACGGACCTCCCGGGACTGGTAAAACCACTACCCTTGTCCAGGCAATTAAAGCCATGTTTCAACAGGATCGTAAGCAGGTCCTGGTGGTAGCGCCAAGTAATGCAGCAGTTGATCTTTTAAGCGAAAAGCTATCTGGTGAAGGACTGGGTGTAGTTCGTGTAGGTAACCCCGCGAGGGTATCAGAGCATTTGATGGAGTTAACCCTCGACAATAAAATGGCGACACACAGCAGCAACAAAGAAATTAAACGATTGAAAAAGCAGGCCTCGGAATATCGGGATATGGCTCATAAATACAAGCGAAGCTTTGGATATGCCGAACGGGAACAGCGCAAAGCTCTGTTTACAGAAGCGAGGAATATCAGCAAAGAAGTGGAAAGGACCGAGCAATACATTATCGATGATGTGCTCTCTAAAGCTCATGTCATTACAGCCACTATGGTTGGTGCCAGTCATTATACCGTAAGGCAGTTGAGGTACCATACACTTGTGATAGACGAAGCAGGGCAGGCACTTGAACCTGCTTGCTGGATACCAATTTTAAAGGCACAAAAAGTAGTGATGGCTGGAGATCATTGCCAGTTACCACCAACAATCAAATCGGACGAAGCTGCAAGGAAGGGGTTAATGACTACGCTCATGGAGAAATGTGTGGAACTGCATCCTGAATCGGTTGTTTTGCTGGAGGAGCAATACCGGATGCATGAAAGCATCATGGGCTTTTCATCGCAAGAGTTTTACGATGGCAGGTTGAGGGCACATCCTTCGGTTGCTGACCGCTTATTGTTTCCAGGCGATCAACCCCTTGTTTTTATTGATACCGCCGGATGTAGTTTCGATGAAAAACTGGAAGGCACCAGCATTAGTAACGGGGAAGAAGCGCGTTTTTTGCTGAAGCATCTAACCAGCCTGGTAAACCAGTTAATGCCTCTCTATTCGATCGCCGAATTCCCAACGATTGCAGTAATTTCCCCTTACAAACACCAGGTAGAGGTGCTGAAAGAGTTGGTACTTTGTTCTCCCGACCTGACTGCATGTAGACACGCTATTTCAGTAAATACGATCGATAGCTTCCAGGGGCAGGAGCGGGATATTGTATACATTAGCATGACACGAAGTAATTCAGATAATGTGATAGGTTTCCTTTCCGACGTCAGACGTATGAACGTAGCAATGACGCGTGCCCGGAAAAAGCTAGTTGTAGTTGGCGATAGCGCCACTATTGCTCAACACCCTTTTTACGCTGATTTTGTGGCTTATGCGCAAGAGAAAGATGGCTACCAAAGTGCATGGGAGTATATGGATTTGTAACTCGTTGTCGATAGAACGTCTCACTACTACATCCCGGGTGGTATAGTTAGCGTTCAACAGCACACGATAAAAGCTGCACACAGTGGTTTGGAACTGCTATCTAATATAACGACTTTCCCGAATTGTTTACTTTCTGCCCGTCGGTACGGGTAACTTTCCGCTACCTTTCCCGGGGAGGTTATCTAATTCCTTTACTTCCTCTTTCTTCAAGCCGGTTTATCTTTTTCAGGTGTTCATTAAAGCTAACCTCGTCACTGGCATAATTACCGGCCTTTTTAAAAGCTACGTCTTCCACACCTTCTATCTCAATATATACTACGTCACCTTCCCAGGATAAGGCCGAACCTGCTTTTACCATATTGTATTTTAATGCGTCATTAGGTATTTCGGCACATATTGTACAGGCATTTTCATTTTGTTCCTCTTCACTTTTTACGAGAAATTTTACTACTGATTTCTCTGTTCCTGGTACAGCAATAAAAAAATTCTCGATAATTCTGTTGGGCATAATTCATAGTTTTAAATTCGTTAAAAAAGGTTATATATCACATTTTTCAATAATCGTTCCGTGTATTATCTCGTTAATTCATCATACGCTTTTTTGCCCTCGATATTGTATCAACTGGCAGCAGGTTTTACTGGTTGATGCTTTAATCATTAAAAAGTAACCCTTCGTAATTTTTCTTAATGCTTATTTTCGCCGGTACTGTACTATGCAACTTATCATGTTACATTTGTACACGCTCAACCTTCGAGGCAATGGGGACAGGAAATTTGCCGCTGTATTACTTAACATTACTACAACGAAGTCCTGCAATTCCTGCTTGTTGTTGATGATGGTTTAGTGTATTAAAATCAACAATTAGAGCGTAATTGTAGTCAACAGAAATTAGTGCTGGTTGATCAGCACCAATACGTCCTGTTTTGCTTAATGGC
>JAQBNO010000047.1 GCA_028288485.1 Segetibacter sp. | reverse complement strand
TGTAAGCAAATGATTCAAGATCTTTATTAGCAATGATTAGTTCCTGGGCACGTTTTTGTTTCTCATCGTTTTGGAATTCAAGTTCTTTGTTAGCAACGACTAATTCTGCGGCGCGCTTTTCTTTTTCTTTGTTTTGAAAAACAAGTTCTTTGTTTGCAATGATGAGCTCTGCAGCACGTTTTTCCTTCTCTTTGTTCTGGAATTCGAGCTCTTTGTTAGCAACGACTAGTTCTGCGGCACGCTTTTCTTTTTCTTTGTTTTGAAAAACAAGTTCTTTGTTTGCAATGATGAGCTCGGTGCCCCGTTTTTCTTTTTCTTTGTTTTGAAATGCGAGTTCTTTATTTGCAATGACTAGTTCTGCCGCGCGCTTTTCTTTTTCTTCATTTTGAAAACGGAGTTCCTGGTTTGCACGGATAAATTCTACTTCGGATTTTTTCCGGGTAGTAATATCCCGGGCAATTTTCGAAACACCGATTATCCGTCCTGCCCGATCCTTCAGGGGAGATACCGTAAGGGAAACATACAACCGTTCGCCACTTTTCTTAACTCGCACCGTTTCGTAATGATCGATTGTTTCGTTATTTTTTATTCTCCCCAGAATCTTTTTTTCCTCGACGAAATATTCGGGAGGAATTATTAAGGAGATGTGTTTACCTACAGCTTGTTTTTCGGTGTATCCAAACATTTTTTCGCCACCTTTGTTCCAGCTTTTAATAGTTCCATCGAGGGACTTACTGATAATTGCATCGTCTGATGATTCGACAATTGCGGCTAAGTGATCTATATACTGTTCATCTTTTTTTCGTTCGGTAGAATCAACAGTTGTGGAAATGACGAGTTCTTCCGCCCGTTTTTCTTTTTCCTTATTAAGGACGACAAGTTTTTTGTTAGCGATCATAAGCTCCGCTGCGCATTCTACTTTCTCCTGGTTTTGATTCTTAAATTCTTTATGGCCTGTTTTTAGTTCTTTGTTTAGTCGTTGCACCTCTTTGTTATAGCTCAGCAGATCAATTTCTGCAGTATGTAGTTCTTCTGTAGCCGATGCATCCGTCGATCTTGCAGATGCATAAATACCAATAAGCGGAAGCGGCTGGCTCGAACGTGTTTCTGTTATGTCTTTATTTGTCTTCATACGAATGTATATAGCAGTAAAAAATACTTACCGGCTAAAACTGCAGCTGATTCGTTTTCTAAAATAACCGATGAATAAGAAACTTATCTTATTCCACCATCCCGGAAAGCTTTCTTGTTGCATTAGATTCCATTTCCCCAACCCCCGTTACTACAAAGTGAGTTGAACGTGTAATTCTTCATTCGTTAATGCAAAGTATAGGTTCTGTAACTGATGTAAACTGGTTACATGTCTCACCTCATTGTCCGATAAAACATAACTAAATCCGTCGGTTTCATCTGCAATAAGCTGGAAAGGCAATAGTTTTGTATTCCATTTATTTTTTTCGATCTCTTCAAACCCGGTAATTGTAAGCAGTTCGGCTTTTAAAGGAATTGGGTTATATTCTTCAGGGTTCCTGATAAGAGACTTTACATGATCGTAATCAACAGGAACTAATTTTCCTGTGGGATAATGTGTAATCATATTTCCAATTCTTATTTCATTAATATTTATCATATGGTAATCATTTAATTATTTTAACTGTTGGAATTCTATATTAAGATTAGAGAAAGGTATTAATTAAACGGTAGCCTGGTAATTGCTTGTTGCCGTACAGGTGTGCCACCCTTGAGCAAGCCCGGCGTAAACTGCCAGCGACGAATAATGCGTTTCAGCACAAGCGAGCGTGGCAACAGAAGCGTAATAGCTAACCCACTGCTTGGGTCAAAAAAAACTTTCTCTGGGCTTAACTGATTATGCAATCAATTTCTTGCCAAAAATATTTGTATGAAAGGGGTATTTGTAAAGAACGAATAAACCCGCAGACCAAATTAAACCACTGGGAAAAGCTGATGCAATACCAAGCGGAGAAATAGCCACGAGGAAAATAATACCACCTATACATGCCGTCTTCAAAAAAATTCCACCATACAGTAGACCAATGGCAATAAGCAATTGGCAAAGGGCTATAAAAGACACAATAGGTTTCATGTGATCTAAAAAAGTGCCAACGATAATATCCTGGTATATACTAATCGCATATTTACTATAGTTGAGGTAGAAGTCGGGGTTGGTTTGCGCAACGCTCCAGTTAGTCCATGCTGCCCAAAAAAATAGTGCTGCAAATAAAACACGGGCCACTTGCTTCCACTTAAGGCTAACTGTAAAAAATGTAATAGCAACGAGATTTGAAATAATATAGGTTACTATAATTTGGGCCTGTGTCATGATAATTATTTATGTGCTATGAATAATGGAATTTCTAGTTCTGATATTAATACGTCGGCAATGCTTTGATTAAGCCATCGGGAGAAAGTGCTGCGTTGGTAGGCACCTAATATAAGCATGCAGTTTTTGTTTTCCGATTTAAGATGGTTTATTAATGCGTCATTTGTATTATTGCTTTTAATAATTGTCTGAATGACTGAAGCGTACTTTCGCTTAAGTAATTCCTTTAGCAGGTGTTGTTCGGGAAGATTGTTTGTATGGTTATTATTTGTGATCATTAGTATTTCCAACTCCTGCTTTTCTGTATCAGGAAAGAGGTAACTGAATTGCCTGATAGCGTAAACAGACGAAGGACTGCCATCATAAGCGAATACAAACTTTTCAACCTGCTTAAATTCGCGGGGAACAACCATTACAGGGCAATCAGCATCAGATAAGACACTTCTGATAAACTGGCTCGGTTTCGAGGGGTCGCAATTTGAGAAATTTTCGTTTTCATCTATTAGTATCAGGTCGGCATAGTGGCTCTCTTTAATCAAAGACTCAAGAGCAAGTACTTTGTTGGTGTGGATGTTATAATGTACTCCTTCTGCGTTAAACTTCGCTTGAAGTTTCTTCCTCGAAGCTGCCCGGGTCTGTTCTTCCTTTTTTATGGCTGTATCAATTTGCAGCGAGTTTGTGATCACGAATGCATCACCAGTATGGATTGGCCTTTCATGATACACCATGTCTTCAAGAAACGCTGCAACGATATGTGAGTCGAATTCTTGGGCCAGGTAAGTAGCATAATCAATTGTGCTTTCTGATAATTTTAGGGCATCTACAGCCGCAATTACTTTGTTCATAAAATGATATTTTGGCGATAAAAGAGTATAAAAAATATTGAGGACTTTTTATCACATTCCCCCAAATGCTATGTTTTGCTGGAGAAGAGGTTACACCATTACTCAAAGTTAGGCGACGGTTTTTCCTTTTTTTATGACAACAAAGATGAATAAACATGATTAGGGTCAGCTTTAATATTAACGCGTGTCAGCAAAAAAGGCAGGAGTTAATGATAGTTTTGGAATATAAAATTAAACTGCTATGGAAACGATATTAATCGCAACAGATTTTTCGCCAGCGGCACACAACGCACTCGTGTATGGAGTAGAACTGGCTAAATTTTTACATGCAAAAGTTGCGCTGCTTCATGTATGCCAACCTATACTGTCGGCAACAGATATGGGTATAGTAACCACAGAGGAAGAATTAATGGAAAGCGCTGAGGAGCTTCTGCGTAAAGAAATTGGGGAGCTTAATGATGCAGGTAAAGTAACTATAGAATTTTTTGTTGAAGAAGGTCTTCCATCAGAAGTTATTATGGGCGTAGCAGATAATGTTAAGGCAAAATGGATTATTGCAGGTATGAAAGGCGGAGGCAGAATTATAAGTAGAATATTAGGAAGCACCGCTATTTCTTTAAGCAGGAATCCCAACATTCCATTAATAGTTGTTCCGGAGGATGCACGTTTTACTCCTCCGAAAGCTATTGCACTTGCAAGTGATATTGATAACGAAACAGACGTGCATATAATAGATCCGTTGGAGGAATTTGGTATAAAATGTAATTCAACAATGTATGTAGTGAGAGTTATAAAAAAGGGGATGAACGAAGTGTTTGAAAGGTTGTTGAGTCCCTCACGCCTTAAATGGCATTGCAGGGATTTGCATCCTTCATTTGCATTTTTAAATGATAATGATGTTGCACATGCTCTGAATGGTTTTGTGAAAGAACACCAGGTCGATATGGTTGCAATGATTGCCCATAAACATAATTTTTTTGAAAGAATCTTTGTGAAAAGCGATATTAAAGAAATGATGTTTAGTACACATGTGCCTTTAATTGTTCTTCCCGCAGAAGCAGATACTAGTTCGATGAATCAGGTTGATGAGCGTTTAGCGCTGAGGCATGCATAAAATTTGTACGGCTGAATAAACAGGAATATACTTACTTTATGTGTTGTTGAAGATTGAAACAGGAATGATCATTTTTTGGTTTCCTGCGGCAAATCTTTTTTCTACATTCTTGCCCACCCGGTTGAACCCCGGTCGCATGGGTGTCACTCACTTGTACTATATTTTTTATTCTGCTTTTATATACCTTTATTTACCATCCCAAAGCTTCTCCACAGTGCAAGCTGTACTCACCGTAAACCAATTGTATGGATTGCCAATTTATAATTAGCAAGATCTCTGTTGACCTGTTAATAACAGTAAGATCCGAAGGCGTAAAGGTTGATGCAATGAAACATTGCAAATACGACAAATCAATATGTGATATTTTAGCAAATTCAGAAGAGATGTTAATATCAGGATATTTACGGAAACTGCCTTCCAGTCAAAACATCTGTAATTCGCTCGTGCGTTACTACCAAGAAAAAAAATGGGTAATAACTGAAGTTAAACCAGGAAGACCTACTTCTTAATAAATAATCTAAATTCAGTGCCCTTGCCGGGTTCGCTTTCAACTTCTACTTTTCCACCGGCTGCATCAACCATTTTTTTTATCAGGAATAAGCCTAATCCCTGTCCTTCTGCGTGCGTATTCAATTTTTTGTACATTTTAAAGATACTTTCGATGTTGTTATTCTCGATTCCTATTCCATTGTCTTTGACAGATAAAAAGGTATAACCGGTTAAGTCTTTTGTGGTAAGCTCAATTTCGGGATTGCGGTCGGGCGACCTGAACTTAATCGCATTATTGATCAAGTTATAAAGCATGCTCCTGCAGTTCTTTTTAGAGAAAGTGATATTTTTAGCCTTGAGGAATGTTTGTATTTCGGCCTTTTCAGCAGAAATTTTCCATTGGATACTTTCTAAGACTTCTGTTATCATTTCATTAAGATCGATGGTTTCTAGTTTCAACATTTCACTTTCAATTTGGCCTATAGCTGCCATCTCTTTAAGGACTGCTCGAAACTTTCCTACAGACTTTGAAAGCATTTTTACATATTCCTTTGTTTCATTGTCTAATGCGTGTCCTTTTTCTGAAATGAAATAAATGAGATGTTCAATATTATTTATGGGGTTTAAAAGATCATGAGAGGCTGTGTAAACAAAATTATCAAGGTCGGTATTGATCGCTTTTAAATTTTCATTACTTTCTGCAAGTTCCTTTTGTATCCGTTTTAACTCGGTAATGTCATTAAAGGTAATAATGGCGCCATCTGTTTGGTTATTCCCTTTGCGGAGGTATGGCATGGTCATTATCTGGAACCATTTTCCATCAATTGCCTGTATTTCTTTCGTAATGACACCGCCATTCAACAAAGTTTCTTTTATATCCTTGTCAATTGTTTCGAATCGTATATTGGTGGAAATATTACTTAAAGGACGCCCTATGTCGCTTTCTAAAACATTGATGAGGGCGATAGTTGGCGGAGAAAACTTCATCAGCACAAGGTCTTTGTTAACGAAAATCTGGCTGTTAAGGTTACTTCTGAAATAATTATTTAAATCGTCATTTAGCTCTGAAAGTTCCCTGATCTTAGTCTGGTACTCTGCATTAATCGTTTGCAGTTCTTCATTTACCGACTGCATTTCTTCGTTGGTACTTTGCATTTCCTCGTTTGCTGACAGCAATTCTTCATTAAACGATTGCATATTTTCATTCGATGCGAGTAACAGGTCTTCGGTATATTTAAGTTTTTCTTTAGTCACTCTAAGCTCTTCCTCAATGTTTACCGTGTATTTATTGGTATAAAAGGTGTCATCAAAAGCGATCGCCTGTTTTTTCTTAATATCATCTTCTGCAGAAAACAATACTAACCTTTTTGCTTCTCCCTGTTCATTTGTAGTTAAAGGCTTTATATACAGGGAAACGGGAGAATCAATACTCTCTACACTAATTCCTTTAACAACTATTAACTTATTTGTTTTGTCGGCTTCTATGGTGCCCACCCGGTAGGCGATCTGGAGTGGTTTTGACAGCAAGTCGGGGAGGTGATGAACAAACATTTTTTGAAGCAAAAATTTGCGATGATCTCCAAAAAAGTCTAAAACCTGGTTATTTTCATTTACTGTTAGTCCTGCGTATCCCATTTCAGCCAGGAGGTTTTCATCAATTTCCTCTCCTGCAGCCTGTCTTTCCTTTGAATTATTATTCATTTTTTTACCCGGCTTTATAAAGGCTTTAGAATCTATTGAATGAGGAGCTATAAAGGTTTCAAAATTCATTGTTCTTTTGGCTTCCTTATTTTGGTAGATCTTCCATTTTTTATCTATTTCTTCTACCGATGAACCAAGCTCGTTAATATTTTCGCTCGGTCCTAACACTAAATAGCCTTTGTATCTCAACCCAAAATGTAGCATCCCCATTACTTTTTTCTGCAAAGTGGCGTTCATATAAATCAATACGTTCCTGCAACTAATTAGATCGATGTTACAATAAGGTGGGTTTTTAACAAGATCATGATGAGCAAAAATGAGCATCTCACGAATAGAGGTTTTTATTTTATAGCCTTTATTATCTTTCGTAAAAAAGCGCTCTAATCTTTCAGTTGACACATTTTTTTCAATGCTTTGGTTGTAAAACCCCTTTCCGGCCAGTTGTAGTGCCTCGTCGTCTATGTCTGTTGCAAATATCTTTACCGGGTTATTTTTTTGTACAGCATCTAATTGCTCCCTTACCAATATCGCAAAAGAATATGCTTCCTCGCCGCTGGCGCAACCGGCAATCCAGATTTTTATATCTTCACTTTGTTTAGCTTGTATTAGTTGTGGCAGGATAGTGGCCTCTATAATTTCAAATGCCTCTTTGTCTCTGAAGAACGACGTAACGCCTATTAAAAAATCTTTCACCAGGTTTTGCAACTCATCGGTGTCCTGTTTCAGTAAATGGAGATAGCTTTCTAAACTAGTTGTATTTTTAAGGGACGCTCTTCTTTTAATACGACGGAGAATCGTGTTTTTTTTATAACCCGAAAAGTCTTCGGGTAATTTATTTTTTATCAGGTCGGTAATTGCCCGCATCACTTGCTCATCTTCTTCCTCATCGCTTTTCGAGTCTTTTTCAGCCATTTCTCTTTCAACGTAAACCTCTATTACCTTTGGCATCTCCTGGGGCGTAACAACATGGTCTACTAATCCTGTCTCAATAATGCTTAAGGGCATTTGGTTAAACTCTGTGCTTCCTGGGTCACTTGCTAATAATAATCCACCAGCTTCTTTTATCGCTCTCATTCCGTCGGTACCGTCCGCGCCGGTACCTGATAAAATAACACCGACAGCTTTATTGCCTCTCTCTTCTGCAAGGGATTTGAAAAAAGTGTTTATTGTAAAATTCACTCCTTTCACTTTATCTGTCAGCAATAATTTGCCATCCGAAATCGTCATTACATTTTTACTGGGAATAAGGTAAACCTTATTCACTTCTACCGTCATATTGTTTGTTGCTTCTTCTATAGTCAGTTTGCTATGCTTGTGAAGCAAAGAAGGCATCATGCTTTTATAATCAGCAGATAAATGCTGAATGACGATATAAGAGACCCCATCTAAAGGGGTATAATCAAAAAATTTATTGATCTGATCCATTCCTCCGGCAGATGCGCCGATTGCTATAATGTATTGCCGGGTTTTCATAATATTTTCCTCAATTTTCTTATAATCTCGAGGTTAAGTATTAAAGATACCTCTTTTAGGCTGCGTTATTCTCTTGGCCGTTTTTCAATACGTTAAACCATACAAATAAACATTTTGGCTACGGTTGCAAGGGATAAAAAACCGCTGTTTATTGTTCTCTTATCGTAAATAGAGGCTAGTTGTCTAATCAAATTCTACTTTACTTCAACAAGGTTCTTTTAACCGATCCTTCTGGTTCGATCCTTTCTTGTAGTTATAGAGCATGCTTTCATCACATGATGACAATCATCATTTCACTGAACACTCGTCATAAGTATTGCTTGTCATGAAATATAGTTTTGTGGAGTAATGAAAGGCTATTAAAGCCTATAGCAATAAAACTAAAAGAATTATCATGAAAGCACCTTCGTCTAAACTAATCGGCATTTTCTCTCTTGTAATAATGAGTTTACTTGTGACTTCTCCAGGTATAACCCAATCAAAATTCCAATCAGAAAGTGTAAACATACAATTAGCAGGAACTTCCTCTATACATGACTGGACAGAAACATCCGACAAGGGTACAGGTAATGCGGTGTTTGCAGTTAATTCAAATGACAAGGTCATTTCCTTATCAGCAATGAGCTTTACCCTCGCTGCAGTAAGTCTGAAAAGTGGCCATAAGGCAATGGATAAAAATACTTACAAAGCATTGAAAACCGATGCCCACCCCAATATAAGTTTTGTACTTACCTCGGCTAAAATTACTCCTCTCGAGGACGATAATTACGAGATAAAATGCAATGGAAAACTAACCATAGCAGGCGCAACTAATAATACAGAAATTACAGGCACCGGGAAATATAACCGCGCTGAAAAAAGCTTTACCGTCAAAGGCACTAAAAAAATGAAAATGACCGACTACCAGGTAAAACCTCCCACTGTTATGTTAGGCGCCATTAAAACCGGCAATGACATCACTATTTCTTATGCCATCAAATTCGTCAAATAATCCTATATAAAAAGAACTAAAATAAAGCAAAATGAAAAAATATATCTTAATGTACACCTCGTTGTTAGCGATCATTTTTACCGGTCTACTCCCGATTGTAACATCAGCTCAAAGCGACAGAGAATACTACTTAAGACCATCCTACTGGAGGCCATACGACCAAAGAGGTATCAACGTTTTTGAAACATCCAAAGCGGCAGATACTATTCCATTTGAAGGTTTAAGAGTTAGGT
>JAQBNO010000042.1 GCA_028288485.1 Segetibacter sp. | reverse complement strand
TTACAGGCGACAATGATAAAATTGCTTCATCAGTTGCAGCTAAATTAAAAATGGACGGATACTTTGCAAATGTACTACCCCACGAAAAGTTAGATAAAGTAAAAGAGTTCCAAGCAAAAGGTGAAGTAGTAGCAATGACCGGTGATGGCGTAAACGATGCACCTGCATTAGCACAGGCCGACGTAGGCATAGCAGTAGGAAGCGGAACAGATGTAGCAGCAGAAACAGCCGACATAATATTAGTAAACAGCGACCCCAAAGACGTTGTACAAATGATAGACTTTGGCAGAAAAACGTATCGTAAAATGATACAGAACCTTGCGTGGGCTGTAGGCTACAACGTGCTTGCTATTCCATTAGCAGCCGGTGTATTATATCCCACGTTTATGCTTAGTCCTGCAATGGGTGCCGTGCTGATGAGTTTAAGTACAGTAATCGTTGCTTTCAATGCAAGGCTGTTGAAGTTAAAGTAAAGCAGTAAAGTGACCACAATTATATCTGGTAATCTTTACGGTCACCGACCATGATTTCCTGTTCCGTTACTTCGGGTATTTCTTATCAGTCTGAAGCTGGTGGAACAGGCCTGAATTTAACCGAAGCCCATTATGTCTATTTAATAGATCCCTGGTGGAGCCGTGCAGTAGAAAACCAGGCAATAGATAGAAGTTACCGGATACGACAAAACAAGCATGTAGTTGCAGTGCGACGGATTTGTCCTGGTACAATTGAGGAAAAGATAACAAAGCTGCAGGATGTAAAGTGTGATTAGTCGGAGGATCTGAATAAAACCGCCAATTTAATTATGAAGGAATTAAGGAAGGAGGATTTGCCGGGGTTATTAAGTTGATAGTAAATGGTTCACACAACAACTGCTACGCTGACTACCTTGCCCCCACCACTATTATCCGTACAAGGGAGTGACACAACGATGTTTCATTGAAATTCTACTGCCGGCTACCTAAAAAAACAAAAAGCTACCGAAGTAGCTTTTATTCAAAAAGTCATTGTATTACCTAATACCATCATTTTGCCACCCCACCGGTTGTAATGTTTCGTATTCCGTCTGCGAAACGGGGTAATATCTTCTCTTCTGAGCAAAAATTGTAGCGTTAATTACTACTGCGACAGGCTCTGATTGAGGTTACCACAGCAGGCCACGGCGGTGCTATTACAAAAACACGGCGAGGGCAAAGGAAGACCGGCACGGCAAAAGATGAAATTCCGCGCTAACATTATGACGGTGGCAATAATCACGCGCCTTTTCCTGAAAGCGATACAAGGAAGATCAATAGTCTTAAACCAAAAATGACCAGGGTGCAAGGAAAAAGCTATCTCTTAAGTACCCCTATATTTTACATGCCCAACTTGTTCATGTTCAGCACGGTGGCGGCAGGCGTGTAGCCCCTCACTTTAAACACCTGCCTATTGGCAGGAAGGTAATTAGCCTCGCCGCCCCGGCGGGTATAAATGGCAATACCTCCACCCCCTCCCGGCGCGCCAAAGAAAGGTGGGGGATATGCTTTTACGATCGCAATGTCTGTCATGGGTATGTTGGCAACCTGCTGAGCGGATACCCTTACTTCATCGAGGAAAAAGGTTACCCGGCTACCCCGCCACCTGGCGACGCCACCGTTAAAGCCCGCCTGTGTTATTTGTAAACCGGCAACCCTGCCCTGCAGGTAGGAGAAAATATTGGGAGCGCTAAGCGCACTGGGGTCGGTCATAATGCTAAGCATCCTTTCGTCGCCCGACCGGAACAAGCCGCTAACATGTTTTTCGTTAAACTGCTCGGCGGCACTTTTAGCGGTAGTCCTCACCAGTACTGCCGGCAGTACTGTACCCTGATCTGCAAAAGCTGCCTGGGAGGTTTCAACCGGCTGGTTGAGGGTTTGCCGCAGCGCTGATGGCGGGTTACCTATGTAAAATGCCCGGCCTGCCACCGCTAATGGTGCAAAGCTTGAATCGAGTTTGGTACTGATGCGGATATTAAGCGGCTGGTTATTGTTTTTTGTTCCCGAAAAAGCCATCAATGCATCCTCTTCAAACAGCCAGTTACGTATGGCAAAGGTGCCGTCCGGCTCCACCGGCACTTCCTGTTCGGCCCACTCGCCGGTTTTAGTGAGGAGCATGCCTTGTATACTGCCGATGTTTTTGGCGTCCTGTATTTCGCCTATGACCTCGAAAAAGTGTGGCTGCAAACCCGCCAGCAGCATGTACTTGCCATTGCGCAGCGAATCGGGTAAATACAACGCGCCGGAAGCTTGCCCGTTGATCACCGGCCAGCGGAGACGGGTACGTAGCCCTTCTTCGTTTTCAGCAATCAGCTCTAGCGTAGCCAGTGATTGGTTCAGTATCTGGCCGCCCCCATCTTTGTAATCCACCGTTACCAATAACGAATCGCCGGGTTGTAAAATGTTTTTGTTGAGTTTTATATCCAACTGGCCTTTCGCCTGTTGGGCCTGTACAGTCACCGCCAGCAGCAGGCAGGTGAAAAGTGATAAAAGCATATTTTTCATATAAACATCTTAATCAATATTGAAGCCAGCAGCCGTTAGTAAAATGATAAAAAAGATAAAGTTGAAGGGCGGTGGTGATTTTTAAACATGTAGAGCAGTAATATACCCGGATTTCATTTTTATTCAATGGAAATGGTAATAACGCAAAGTGTTTATGAAGTTGTGGCAATTGAAAAACGGGGTTCAATTAGCTGCAAAAGCAAAATCGCTAATTGAAGACTCAATATTCAACCACCATTTTATACACAGTCCGCTGCCTGCCAGCTATACCTCTCCGCCTAATTGGGATATTAAAAGTGTCGGCAGCGAATTTTTTATTGTTGTGTATGGAAAGCTTACGAACAATGCTTGGAAAAATAAGCTAACCGGTACGCCTTCTGAATCTCATTTTATTCAAATGATATATTACAGGCAGCCTTGACTATTGTTACACCAATTAACCCGTAATTAAAATAATTTTAGTATTTGAACCTTTGTGTCGCACTTCCGTTTTAAATGATATTAATCATTTACGGTATGGAAACAACAGTACCTGGATTTACACTACATCGCGATTTTATAACCCTTTCAATGGAAGATGAATTAATGAACGAAATAGAGAGCCAGAAATGGGTTGTTGATTATGACCGGAGGCTGCAATATTATGGTTACAGGAATGAACTGGAAAAACCGTATGACCTGGTCCAATTTCCTGTTCCCATGCCTCCATTGATCAAACAACTATCAGGGCAAATAGTAGATCGCAACATACTAACCGCCCAGCCTGACCAGGTAATCATTAATGAATATTTACCCGGACAAGGAATTAGACCGCATAAGGACAGGAATTATTTTGAAAACCAGATCTGTGGTATTAACCTGGGAAGCGGTTGCATCATCCGATTTTTAAAGGGTACAGATGTGGTAGATATAGAGGTTCCGAGACGTTCGTTGTATGTAATGCAGGATGAGGTACGATATAAATGGAAACACGCCATACCACCACGAAAAAAAGACATTATTGACGGAAACGTACAACATAGAGAAAGAAGGTGGTCGATCACCTATCGCAAGGTAAAAATGAACAAGGTTAAACCGATAAATCCTGCCGGCAAGGTTGCCGGAATGCTGAGGGATATTTACGGTGTAACTAGTGGGGAATAAATCAATACGTCAATCAGCGTCTTCACGAGTAGGAGGATGTATTAACCACAGAGAACATCCGGAGGAAGAAACACAGAGAACACATTGAGAGGAATACAATCTCTTTGTTCCTCAGCGCCTACTCTTGTATTTCTCTGCGATAGAAACTGCTTTTACTCCTTTTTAAACCTAACTCCATTTTCCCCTTAACTAACAGACATTCATTCTCCATTCACCATTTAATGTTTCAGTTAAGGATCATCTAATATGTCCAGTCTAAAAAGGCTAGTGGTCCATGTTGTACTGATCGTGTTCTGTTTTTCTTTTTTTCTTGATAAAAAAAGAAACAAAAAAATCAAGACTGCTGAAAAAAGGCTAAAAATGGATAGCTCGGTCTAAAATGAAATAAGTCACAACGGAAGAATAGGATCAGGCTTTAGGAGGACTTACGATCTATAAACACTCCCAGGCTTGAGGAACATCTATTTCATTTCTTAACGCCCGAACTATCCATTTTCTTAACGCCTTTTTTCAAAGGTCGGGGGAAGAGCCGTCTGCGAAGGCACATTGAAGAAAAATAGTCTGAAGACTTGAAGTCTCTTCAAAAGAATAAGCATGAAAACCAAATGTTGCAGCGCCACAGTAGTACACAAGCTTAATCAGGGAACGGGGAAAGGAATGGGCTGTTTCATTCCTTGCTTGAAATAACATTCATTAGCACCCGTAAAAAAACTATATTCTGGCTAATAATTTTCTTTGGTTACTTTCTTTTTTTCAAGAAAAAGAAAGTAACAACTCAGCTTTTGAAGTGGACTAGAATCACGAGCGCCCTTTAAAATAGCAACTTAACCTAACGACATTGATTCACCATTCACAATTCCTCCTTTATCTTTATCCCCATGCAACCTGTCAACCTAAACAAGCAAGCCAAAACACCCTTCACCGGTTACCAGAGGTTCGCCATCTTCCTTCTTGCCGTTACACAATTTTCCGTTGTGCTCGACTTTATGATCATGGCACCATTAGGTGATCTGTTGATGAAAGTGTTAGCGATGAAACCTTCACAATTTGGTTCAGCAGTTTCAGGTTATGCTTTCAGTGCAGGTATAGCAGGACTGTTAACAGCAGGCTTTGCCGACAGGTTCGACCGTAAAAAGTTATTGCTATTCTTCTACATCGGTTTCATTGCAGGTACCATTCTTTGCGCCCTTGCAAACTCCTATCACACCTTGCTGGCGGCACGCATCATCACGGGATTGTTTGGTGGAGTGATCGGTTCAATATCCCTGGCTATTGTTGCCGACCTGTTCGATATACATCATCGTGGTCGTGTGATGGGATTTGTGCAAATGGGTTTTGGCGCGAGCCAGGTGCTGGGCATTCCAATCGGGCTTTATCTTGCCAATCACTGGGGATGGCGTGCACCGTTTTGGCTGGTAGTAGGAATGGGTACGTTGATAGCGGTCTTGATTGTTGCCAAACTAAAACCGGTAACTGCTCACCTTGCAGCACAGCACAACCGTTCACCACTTC
>JAQBNO010000012.1 GCA_028288485.1 Segetibacter sp. | reverse complement strand
GAACGTTTTGCAATTAATAAATTAATTGCAAAACAATTCGCCATGAAAAAGAAATCTAAACAAAGTTATTCTATTCCATTGCGACTTCATCGAGTTGCAGGGATTGATTGTCATCAACCAACTTTTATGGTGGAATTTGTATAGAGGGAGAAGACCCTCTTATCGAAACTTTCGAAACTTATAGCGAGGATGTTTACCGCCTTCGCGATTATCTGAAGACAGCGTGAAGTTTGTAGCGAAGTCGCAATCGGTAATCGATCTTTACAATTCCTTTACTGTGCTCGATACCCTGCACTTGAATGGCAGCCTTACAACGGGCGAAAACATGGCTGACATTGGCGGTATTGCCATTGCTTACGATGCCTTTAAAATGACAAAGCAAGGGCAGGATACTACCAGGATTGATGGCTTTACACCTGACCAGCGGTTCTTTATTTCGCTTGGCCAGATATGGAGAAGTAAATTGAAAGACCAGGCAATGCGTGTACGTGTAAATACCGATCCACATTCTCCTGCTATGTACAGGGTGAACGGACCATTACAAAACTTTACACCTTTTTATACAGCGTTCAACGTAAAACAGGGCGACAAAATGTACTTGCCGGAAGACAAGCGAATAAAGATCTGGTAGTAGCATATTCAGTAATTGAAAGAGCTATCCTTTTGGGATAGCTCTTTCCTCTTTGACCAAGTTCGCAGCTTTTTTGAAAATCGAATACAAAAATCAACAGGGAAAAGAAAAGAAGAATTTTTATGAGACCAACAGTAGTACCGTTAATAGGCTTCCGTTGCGTCGCACACTGCAGCTATATATCTTTTATAAGCCTTATTACGACAAGAAGAAACTACCTCTTAATGTATATTTTCAAAAAGAAAAGTAAGCGCCGTTTGTAATGAAGCTTTCCTAAAGGATCCACCTTTTTTCTAAAGAATCAACATTAAAAAAGATAATATTCTTACATTAATGATTTATATTTAGCCTGCTTAAATATCTTTTAAACCTTCAATTATTTTTATGGCACAGAACAAAACCGGCGTTCCTGATAGTCTGAAATCAGCGATGGAAAACCTTTCAGGTCGGTCAATGAATAATGTGAACGTTCACACCAGTTCAAGTCAGCCTGCACACATACAGGCTCATGCTTATGCGCAGGGAACAGACATTCACATTGGACAGGGCCAGGAAAGTCATTTACCACACGAGGCCTGGCACGTTATTCAGCAGGCGCAGGGAAGAGTAGCTACACCTCCTCCACAACAGAGCCAGGTTGTAAAACCAGTTGTACCGCCATTTCCTAAAAAGCCTTAAAGAAAAAGACGATTTTAACGATTAGCGGGCACGATGTATTCATTGTCATTCTGGTTGAATAATCCTGCTTGCTAATCTTTTTGTGCTACCTGTCGCAAAACGAATCGTCAGATTTTGATTTTTCACCTCTGCTCTTCTCAGTTATTTCAAAAGACTCGCGTAGACTATTGCTTCAAACTTTGCTGAAATATCCCCATGACTATTGGGCGTGTGTTGGGTCATAATCAGACAGACAAGGTTTCTTTTTGGATCGGCCCAATAGGTAGTGCCATAATAACCGCCCCAGGCAAACGAACCTTCGCTACGTGCATTTCTTGCTGCCGATTTTGACGAAGTAAGACCAAAACCCAAACCGAAATTATCAACGCCGTTATATAAAAAATCAAGCTGGTTGCTGGTCATCATTTCCACCGACCTTGGCGACAATATTCTGTTACCGTTATAAATTCCCTTGTTAAGCAACATCTGCATAAAAATGCCATAATCATACGCAGTTGAACTAAGACCGGCACCACCAGAAAAATATTGCTTTTTCATAGTCGGATAATCTGGATCAATACGTCGAAAGGTGTGACTCCATTTTATGATCTTGTGCAGCGAGTCCTCTGTATAAACAGAAGCAAGGCGGTTCGCTTTCGATGCGGGCAAATTGAAATAGGTATCGTTCATTGCGAGCGGTTGAAAAATATTTGCGCGAAAAAAATCTTCCAGGTTTGTTCCGCTGATTACTTCTATCAGCGCCCCGAGCAGGTCATTGTTTAAACCGTACTGCCATTTCTCACCAGGTTGAAACATAAGGGGCAATTTTGCCAGGGCTTTCATTCTTTCCACGAGGTTTGCATTAAAATAACCAAGGCCCGAGGGAATGTTTGATTTCGCATAGACCGCATTTGCTGTAGACGTACCAATATCTGCATAACCAATACCTGAACTATGCGTCAACAGATCCCGGAAGGTTATATTCCTTTTTGCAGGAACGGTTGTATAAGTGGTATCGGAAGCATTAAACTTATCGATCACTGTAGGGTTTCGAAACTCGGGAATAAAGTCAGCGATAGGCTGATCGAGCAGTAACTTCCCCTGCTCATATAAGATCATTACACCTACACTTGTAATGGCTTTCGTCTGGCTCATAATGCGAAAGATCGCATCTTTTTGCATTGGCTTTTTTGTCTCAGCATCTGCAAGACCATATCCTTTATATTGTACCAGGTGGTTGTCTTTTATAACCAACGTAACGGCCCCGGTAAGCCAGTTTTTATTAATATAATCAGTAAGAACTGAGTCGATCCTGTTCAAACGTTTATAATCCACGCCCGGGTACTGGTTCGCATTTTTTTGAATAACCTGTGCGTCGGTTAGAAACGGCAACAAAAATAATAAGGCTGCAACTTGTATTTTTCGTAATAAATTTAATTTCATGTGGGCTTGTTAATTAAAAAATGAAAGATACTATGAATTAGGCTACACATTTTCAATAGGCTTTTTTGCTTGCAATCGTCCTATCCCACCTGTAAAAAAATACAATCATCGATGTTCTCTAAATAGTTGATGTTGCTTATTGAATAATCTGTATAAGAACCAATAGCTGTCGGGTGCCGGCCCAGGATAAACTGCCACGCTGTAAAAAACTGCCTGTGAACCTTCCGATGCACCGGGAGCAACAATGAAAAATAGGAGTAATGCAACCCGCTTCACAAAAATTCAAACCACATTTTATAAAATGGCTAGTATAGAAATTGGGTGCCGTAAATCAACGAATTATTGCAGGGTTTATATTATTCCTTACATTTATGGCACTCAAATCGAAAATTGGTCTTATGCCCGATCGCCGCACTTTCATAAAAGATGTTTCCGCCGCCACTGCTGCTGTGGCTATTTCATCTTCGTCATTTGCAAGTTCCTTTATTGCGTCTGCTGATAAGGTGAGGCTGGGAGTAATAGGAACTGGGCTAAGAGGCCAAAACCACCTTGAACTACTGTTAAGACGAAAAGATGCAGATGTGGTAGCCGTTTGCGATGTTAGCGATACAATGCTGACTTCTGCAAAAAGCCTTTTTTCAAAGGCAGGCAAACCGTTACCTAAAATCTTTACCGGCGATAACTATGCTTACCGGAAGTTACTGGAAGAAAAAAATCTCGACGCCGTAATTATTGCCACTCCCTGGGAATGGCATACACCAATGATATTAGACAGCATTCGTGCAGGGATAAAATATGTAGGTACTGAAGTTATTTTAGGCATAACGCTTCAGGATCATTGGGATGTAGTTAAGGCTGCGCAAAACGGGAACGCACACGTGATGATGCTCGAAAACGTGTGTTACCGCCGTGACGTAATGGCTGCAATGAATATGGTGAAGCAGGGAATTTTTGGTGAGCTGATGCATTTGCAGGGAGGTTACCAGCACGACCTTCGCGGGGTAAAGTTTAACGACGGCAAAACTGCTCATGACAGCGGCGTCGAATTCGGCGAAAAGGGTTTTTCCGAAGCCAAGTGGCGAACCGTTCATTCAGTTCATCGTAATGGAGACCTTTACCCGACTCATGGCATTGGGCCCGTTGCATTGATGGCAGACATCAACCGCGGTAATCGTTTCATATCTCTCTCCTCATTTGATACCAAAGCGCGTGGACTTCATGAATACATTGTGAAGAAAGGAGGAAAAGAGCATGCAAATGCCAAAGTAAACTTTAAGCTGGGAGATGTGGTTACAACGCATATAAAATGTGCTAACGGCGAAACAATATTGTTGCAGCATGACACAAATTTGCCAAGACCCTACTCATTGGGTTTTCGTGTCCAGGGAACGAACGGGCTTTGGATGGATGGTAACAACAGTGTTTATGTTGAAGGCGTGAGCAAACCACACCAATGGGATGCGGCCAAAGTATGGTTTGATAAATACGACCACCCGTTATGGAAGCGGTGGACACGCGATGCAGAAGGAGCCGGTCATGGAGGAATGGATTTCTTCGTACTGCACTCGTTCATCGAAAGTATTAAACGTAATAAACCAACTCCTATGGACGTGTATGATGCCGCCGCCTGGAGTGCTATAACCCCGTTAAGTGAAAAATCAATAGAACTTGGTAATGAAACCGTTGAATTTCCTGATTTCACTTCCGGTCAATGGATGTATCGTAAAAATGATTTTGCTATAACAGACGAATATTAGATGATGAAAGATGTAATGGATGCATTTAATGTAAGCGACAACAGCAAGGTAATTCCCATTAAGCAGGGTTTGATCAATCAAACTTACCGCTGTACCGATGAAAACAATGACCTGTTATTGCAACAGGTGAATACCAATGTTTTCAAAAATCCGCTTGCTTTGCAGGAGAATTATAACACGATTTATGAACACCTGCAGCAAAAGAAAAATGTATTTCAAATACCAAAGTTAATTAAGAGGATTAATAATGAATTGCTCTACCGGCACGATGATGGCAACTATTGGCGTGCCTTTTCTTATATAGCAAATAGTTTCACTTTCGAAAAGATCACGAACGAACAAAGTGCTTTTGAAGCTGCCCAGTGTTATGCAAGATTTAGTGCGCAACTCGCTGATCTTTCTTTTACACTGATACAGTATACTATTCCTCATTTTCACGACCTTTCATTTCGCTTTAGACAATTTGAAGAGGCGCTTGCAGGGGCCGAACTGAGTGTAAAAAAAGGGGTAGCAAACGAAATTGAAAAAATATTTCACCATCGCTACATTCCTGAATTTTATCATTTTATCACCTCCCAACCGCAACGTTTTCGGAAATACATTATGCATCACGATTGTAAGATCTCCAATATACTTTTTGATGCTACCAATAACAAGATCGTTTGCCCCGTAGACCTTGACACTACCATGCCCGGCTACTTTTTTTCTGACCTGGGCGATATGATCAGGAGCATGGGCAACAATCTTCCGGAAGACAGCACAAGGCTGGAAGAAATGCAGTTGAACAGCGAAATCATCCAGGCCATTTTTGAAGGGTACTCCAATGAGATATCTCCATATTTCACTCCTGACGAAAATACCTGGCTTCCTTTCTCCGGCCATATACTTACTTATATGCAAGCTTTACGGTTTCTCACCGATCACCTCAACAAAAATATTTATTACCAGGTCAATTACCCCTTGCACAATGCCGACCGCACAAAGAACCAGTTACAATTTTTACAACTCCTGCTCCAGTGGAAACCCTGGCCGGAATAATATGAAAGTTTTGGAACGGCGGCAGTAGAATAAATATTATACAGCGTTGCCTCCGATACACAGGGCCGTTCAAAGGTAGCTTTTCATAAATCGTGGCAGTTTACCATGACCCTGCCGAAGGGTGCACTCTTATACTTTCGGATTGTTGTACGCGTCTTTTGCCATCAATTACATCTGGTGCTTTGCAACCGGTTAAAACGGCCGGCTTTAGTGCAGATCCGTTCAGGAAATTAAACAGGCAAGAAATATTGTTTCGTATACAACGACGGAAAGATGGTCAGTAACAGGATTGGTAAATGGGCGTAGGGTCGCAGGGATTATAGCCCGTGCTTGTTACACATTTCCCGGATAAATTTCAGACCTTTTTCCGCGATGTCCCACGGTTTTGAATATTCCCGCCAGACACCAATAGAATTAGCAAAATCAGGATCGTTGCGGGAGAAAGCTTCGATAGTAAGCCAGCCATTGTAATTAATATTTCGGAGGGATGAAAAAGCTCCGTCGAAATTTACATGACCGTCGCCGGGTGTGCCCCTGTCATTTTCGCTGATGTGGACGTGCGACAGCAGGGGGGCAATGGTTGAGATGGCATTATCGAACTTCTTTTCCTCGATGTTTGCATGGTGAGTATCGAACATTGCGCGAACATTTGGATGATCGGCCCCTTTTAGTAAACGAGTCAACTGTTCCATAGTGTTACACAAATAACATTCAAAACGGTTCAGCGCTTCTAATCCGAAAGTGATACCGGCCTGAGCCGCATATTCCCCGGCGTGGTGTAATACTTCCGCACCCCACTCATATTCCTGGTCTAACGGTGCTCGTTTTGCAAAAATTGCATGCGCCGAATGAAAAGGGCCACACAATATTGTAGCATTTAAATCATTTGCTCTGTCTGTCGCCCACTTAATTCTGTCCAACGCTTTGGCTCTTACCGCAGCATCTTCACTGATAGGGTTTTCATCTTTGCCTACTACAAAAACTGTGGTTACCTCTAATCCTATACTTTTAGTATACTCACCCAATCTTTTATAAGCAGCTTTATCGGGCGAGCCGATGAGAAACTCAACTCCATCGTAGCCGATTGTTTTCAACCTATCAATCACCGGCATTATTTCATCTGAAATTACAGCAGACCAGGCAAGTACATTAAATCCAATTTTATTCATGGTAAGGAGATTATAATAATGCGAAACGTAAAGCGTAAAAAGCCAAACGGGAGAAGTTTTTCTTCGTTTTCATATTTTACGTTTGACGTTTCAGGAGGTTTTATTATTGCCGGTAAGGCACATTTATTTCAATTTTACCAGCCCACTTTTTTGGCACCGGTTTTCCGGCAGCCCAATGCAAGGCATTAATTATAAGGTGCTGGAAAGGTTCAAGACTAAAATCTTCAGGATGACCAAGGGTTGTAATGAAAAACTTAGCGCCGTAAGTATTTTTACCAGTCCATGCTACCGGGTTATCGGTCGCGTCTTTTTTGTCGGGATTAATAGCATGACCCATTAATAACCATTTCGAGCCTTTGGCTGGATACTCGGGAAGCACTCGGTATAACCATGATTTAGCATGGAAATTATTACCAACACCAGTAAGAATAGGATCTTTTGCTGCCTCAGGAATGATGGTTACGTCGGTAGTAGATTTATGACCGTAATGGGTATGTTTAGCTTTGCCCCCCCACCCCGGAGGTGAATTAAAAACTAGTTCACCAAAAGAGTTCCATTTCTCCAGTTCATGCCCTTTGGGATAGTTAAAAGCATGGGTAGTCGTGCGAAAACCTACAACAGGTTTACCTGTTTTTAAGTAGTCTTCGATAAATTTTACCTGGCTTGCAGGTAACCTGCGCCATCGAAGAAAAAACACAGCGACATCAGCGTCTTTTAAAGCTTCCAGTCCCGGAATATTCTCTTCGGCATTATGATCAGGAAAAGCTTTCAAAACTTTGGTGCTGAAGCCGTAATTCTTTTCTAATTCTGCTGCAATAAGTGGTAAAGTAGCCTCACCACTATATTCGTGATCCCCGGCAACAAAAACTATTAACGGCTTTTTGCCATTGCCGGTTGTTTTTGTCTGGGCACACGAGTAAAAGGCGGATTGCGCAATCATACACAGGAAAAAACAACGGGCAATACTTCTAAAATTTTTCATGGAAGCAATTTGATTGAGAGGTTTAACGACAGTGAGATACTATTGATTTTTGTTCTCCATCGGATGTTGTTTCAACAGTTCTTCCGGCGAATAGAAGCCGGTTTTGTTTTTCGTCGCAGCACGCACTTGTTTTACCCTGGCCGGAGAGACAGCAGAGGCTTTGTTACCAAAGGAATTGCGTACGTAGGTGAGCACGGCAGCTACTTCGTCATCCTTCAGCATTCCTCCGAACGGCGTCATAGGTACTTGACCCGGATATTTTTTCCCCGACACTTCCATAGGTCCATAAATACCTTTTAAAACCAGTTTGATCAACCTGTCCTGGTTTCCAACAACCCAATTGCTGCCGGTAAGTGGTGGGAAGCCGGATGCCGTAAGCCCTTTACCATCAGGCTGATGACAGGTACTGCAAAAGCCGTCGCGGGCATAGATGGCTTTACCTCTTTTAAACATATCAAGTTCAGGTCCTTTAAGCTCAGTTTTTACGGCAGCCTCCTTTTTTTCTTTTACCTCCCGGCCGTTCAGGTGAGCAAGCGCGGTTTCATAGGCCGGTTGCATCCATGTATCAAGAGGCTTTTTTCCTGCTTCCATCACAATTGGTAAGCCCTTTGCCTTGTCAAGCCAGGAAGCTGCTACTATTGCTTCCAGGCGAACACGCCCGTGTAAATCCCTTGCTGCCTGCAATAACAGGTTGGCCTGTTCCGGAACCTGGTGACCTGTATAACGCAAAACACGAACGGCAGCGGCCCTGGCGTGGTAGTCTTTTGCCTGCAGTAACTGGCGAAGCAACTTTTGATCCACTTTATTCATGCCCCAGCTGACCCATAGTGCTTCCAGTTTGTTATGCTCATACCGGGCATCATTTTTATCGAGTTTTGCAACCCATGTGGCTAAATTTGAAAGTACCTCCGACACTTGACGGCCCCTCAATTCGCGCCGTGTTCTGTAGCGGGTACGATATTCAGGAAGTTTGAGATTGTCTAAAAGGTTGCTGATACTTGCGCCATCCACTTTTGCCGGCTTAACTAATGGTCGCGATGGATAGGTAATCCGGTAAATTCTTCCATGAGCGTGATCGCGAAGCGGGTCACGTGCATTATGTTGCATATGTCCGATAAGCACATTGTGCCAATCAATTAAATATAGCGAGCCATCAGGCGCAAACTCCATATCCACCGGGCGAAAGTTTTTGTCATCTGATACCACCAGGTCCTGCCGGTGCATGCTCTTATAGCCTGTTCCATCATCTGCCAGCGTATGTTCTTTCGTACCTAAAAAGCCGATCGTATTGTTAATGAGAAAATCACCCTGCACTTCGTCGGGAAAGTGACGGCTGGAAATAAACTCCAGGCCTGAAGTAGGGCGTACCCTATGCTTTTCTTCAATTAACTGTACCGATTTGTGGGTGGCTACTCCATACCTTGGTTTAACAGAACCGGGCATCATCCAACGAACATCGGGACTCGAAGTCTCAGCAAAAAAGTTTTGACCCCAATCGTCGAATGCAATCCCCCACGGATTAGGAATGGAAAGTTGAGCGGTTCTTTCAAGGTGGCGGCGTTGAGGGTTGTAACGGTAAAAACCGCCATTGGTAGCCCGAACCGGACCGTAAGAAGTTTCTACATTAGTATGTAAGAAAACGCCTTCCCCCATATATATGGCACCCGACGGATCGACAGTATATGCATGGTGAGCATGGTGGGTATCGTGATCATCAAAGCCACTTAAAAGAATTTCTTTTGTATCTGCTTTATCATCGCCGTTCGTATCTTTTAAAAGCACGAAGTTAGTTCCCTGGGAAACATAAACGCCCTCAGGAGCCAATTCGAATCCGACAGGAATATATAGACTATCTGCAAAAATGGTTTGTTTATCGGCCTTGCCATCTCCATTAGTATCTTCTAAAATAATGATCTTATCGTTAGGCTGTTTATCCCCTGGCCTCCACGCGGGGTAAGTTGGCATAGTTGTCAACCATAAGCGGCCCTTATTATCAAACGACATCTGTGTAGGTTTAGCTAATTCAGAAAATTCCTTTTCTGAAGCAAATAATTCTATCTTATAACCAGGTGCTACTTTCAGTTTACTTAAAGCATCTTCACCGTAGAGATATTTGAGGCTGCCATTTTTATCCGGATTATAATTTGTTTTCACCGGTGGCAGTACTAAAGTTTTTGCGTCAGCTGCTGCCACGTCCATTTTCTCACCTTTTGCCGCCTCCCAGATAGCTGTATCTCTTATGGCTGTCATCTGCCGGATCTTTACCAGTTCCGCCGGATAATTATCTGGTCCGAATGGATTGAATCTTCGGCCGAAAACATGAACACCATTAGGAATTTTGAGATCGTTGTGCCACATCCAGTTTTTTTCCATGACGGCAGCGTGAACAAGCTCTCTGTTAACTTCGGCTTTAGACTGCACCTTACCAAAAACCTGGTCGGCAAGCAACGTAGAAAACTTTGCATAGCCGGCATCGGTAAGTTGTGAACCGTCAATAGTAAGCGGTTTACCGGCTGTCTCATACCATTCTTTTGACGGTGAAAACGCATCTATAAAATGCACCTTGTTCTTACCTGAAATTTCTTTCATAGCCTGCGTATACAAAGCAAGATTTACGTTTTCCTTTTTACCATCGGGCAAGTCAAACTGGTCTGAAATGTTTTCGAAAGCAATGGGAGAAACGATGGCTAGTTGCGGAGACGTAACACCGTTGTATTTTTGGCTCAGTGTATGTTTGATAAACGCATCCAGCTCGGCCTTGTAGTTTTCGAGCCCTTGTTTGCCCTGGAACGACTCGTTGAAACCAAAGAAGGCTATGATGATATCTGCCTTATGTCGTGCAATCCATTGGTCAGGCGTCTCGTAATCACCCTGGCTGTCAGAATGCCTGGCAAGTTCGGTCTGGAATTTTTCGGCACCGGGAAATGCCCATGGAGAAGGGCGGCCAGAGTGCGGCCTGAAACCGGGGGTGTTTCCCCCGTCGCACATGTTTCGTATATAGAGCGAACTGTCAGGATACCGCAAGTGTAACCCGGTTTCAAAATGACCGAAGTTCATCATGCGTGAGCCAAGATTATTGCCAATTAAAATAATGTGAGCGCCTTTTTTGATCTTTAATTCTGTACCTGCAGGCTCGGTAAACCGGAAAGTTGTAAATGCTATTAATAAGATTGCGAGGATTTTAAGCGTTGCTTTCATATGGACCTTTATCCCTGTTGTTATCATTCATTTTATTTTAAGGAAGATTATATAGAATAAGCGATAAGTAAAAGGAGTTAAGGCAAGTATCAAGACTTTTGACCCTGTTATTTATGGCATGTTAGAAATCAAATCTAAAAGTTTTAACGCCAATAACCAAAGGAGAAAAAATAAAACTTACGGTTAGAATAATTGGTGGAGAATAACAGCGTAAAAAAATTGTTATTGATGTGGAATATGAAAGCTATTTTACTTTGTACTTGGGTTCGTGATTATGCTTTAAAAAAGACCTCAATCGCAATTGTTATTTGTTCAATAGCGATACAATGTTGAAGAGTGCGACGCAACGGTCGCCTCATAGTAATTCTTAACCCTGGGCCATAAATAACACCTTGCTTTTTAACTTACACAGTTTTAATGCGACCGCGACGGCTAATTTGCGGGTATGGCGAAATAGCCGGATGAGCAAAAAAAAAAAATGCCCGTGCGATTAACACGGGCATTTTTTTTATAAGATCTGGTTTTATGACGCCTGGCCAACGTGCTTCAAATACGACACGTGTGATACTATTGCCTGGGTCATTTTGCGGTATTCAACATACTCCACATTAAAATCTTTACATGCTTGTTTTATGATCTTGCTGATCTGCGGGTAGTGTACGTGTGAGATCTTTGGAAAGAGGTGATGTTCGATCTGGAAGTTTAAACCGCCCACAAACCACGAGATAACTTTATTACGTGTTGCAAAGTTTGCTGTTGTCTTTAGTTGGTGAATAGCCCATTCATCTTCCATTTTATTGGTAGCGTTATCGGGTAATGGAAAATGGGTGTGTTCTACGGTATGCGCCAGTTGGAATACAATGCTTAGAACAAATCCTGCAACAAGTCCCATCGTTAAAAACCCGACTATCCAGGCTGAGAAACCAACCATGTAAATAGGAAGGGCAATGAAAATAAAAGCGTGAGCTACCTTATAGAACCAGAAATAAAAATGTTCTTTTGCTGTCATCTTTCTCAGAGGGACATTGCCGATCTTTCCTGTAAAATACTTTTTATAATCTGTTACAAAAATCCACCAGATGTACAATAACGAATAAGCCGCCCAAAAATACCAGTGTTGGTAACGGTGTATCTTATACGGCTCCTGCTCTTCACAAAGGCGCAAAAGCGGACGGGCTTCTATATCGTCATCCACACCGTGAATATTCGTATAAGTGTGGTGAATGATATTGTGTTTTGATTTCCACATATGCTGGCTAGCACCAAGAAAATTTGCAACATTTGAAGCGAGATTATTTACCCAGTCATAACGGCTAAAACTACCATGCGCACCATCGTGCATTACATTGAAACCAATCGCAGATATAATACAACCAAAAGCGGCACATTCTACGATAGCCCATACAGCAGGAGGAGTGAAAAATACAAGGTGTACATATGTAAACGCAAAGCTTAGTAGAAGCACAACCGCTTTTATGTACAGTTTGTAGTTTCCGGTTGTAGAGATTTGTCGCTCTGTGAAGTACTGGTTTATCCTTTTCTTTAACTCGGCATGAAAGGATTGTTTCTGGGTAGCAAATTTGGGAGTGGATATAGCCATGATAGAAAATTTATGATCCGGTTTTGTTATTTCGTTTTAGCTTTTTAAGGTTAAGGTTAAGATGTATGTTGAATGAAGGAATCGAAATTACTTATTCCAATCATTTTTTTAGTAATGTACCCTTCTGCAAATTTTACACCAATTCTTTTTCCCAGCATCATCGCTCTTGCTTTAACTGATTCGAAGAATTCAGGGCTTGAAATATAGGTTTGGGGCTCGTTTAATTCAGGATTGAAGAACTGTGTTTTATAACACAGTATTGCTTCGAGCTTAGTATTAAAAAAATCTGAAATGTCGAAAACGAAGTCAGGTTGTAAAAAACGGTCCTGGATATAATGAAAAATACTTTTGGGTCTCCATGCTTCCTGGTCTTCCCCATTAACCTGTGTTACTATCTTTCGCAAGCCCGATAAGAAAGCTGCATCTTCTACCAGTTGGGCGCTTCTTCCATGATCGGGGTGACGGTCTTCAACAGCATTACACAAAATAATTTCGGGTCTATACTTCCTGATTGCTTCAATTACTTTTCTCTTATTCGTTTCGTCGTTCTCGAAAAAGCCATCGGCCATTTTAAGATTTTCCCTAATAGAAATATTAAGAACTTTTGAAGCAGCAGCTGCCTCTTCTTTTCTTATTTCTGCCGTACCCCTTGTCCCTAATTCTCCCTGGGTTAAATCTATAATGCCTACCTTTTTCCCTTCTGCAACACATGCTAATATAGTACCTGAACAACCCAACTCAACATCATCCGGGTGGACACCAAAAGCCAGGATATCCAATTTTTCAAACATTTCTACATCCATTATTAAGAGGCTGCAAGGTAATCTTTTGCGGGGAGAGTTATTGTTAATTAAAACAAATAGATATTCACACATGTGTGTTGATAGACACGCGGTTTAGATACTTTTCAACACCCAGGGAAACCGTGATTGCAGCTTAAATGCAGAATAGATTACCCCCTGTGTCCGTACATTCTTTCCACGTCCTTTACAATAATTTCTATCGCTTTGTCTTTTTCAGCCGGATCGTAATTCTGTTTAAGGTTACTGCCAAAAAGAACAGCGACAGTTTGCCAAAAACCTGCAGTAAAGCCGCCTTTATATTCCTGGATAAGATTGTAACAATTATTGCCGGTCTCGCGGTATATGAGTTTCATCAACACCTTTCCCTGGTATACAGATAGGTTAGTTAATTTATCGGCAAACTCTCTTTTAAGATCTTTTTCACGCGCCTTTATAATACTTTTCCGCTGTTTCTTATCCGTTACATTCACCAATGCAGCATTCACCTCGTTCATCACCTTTCCTGCTGCTTTTGCATAGGGATAGGTTACATAAACCGCATTTCTAAGCCTCGTCCATTCTGCCCAGTATTTACGCCATTCTGGTCGCATTTTGGTTCTTACCTCCACGTCCATCAAACGTCCGCCGGGAATCGTATCGCCATCTACAACAAAAGCATACACTTTTAATGTATCGTACCGGTTATCCTGCGCCCTTAAAGGCAAAGAGCCTAAAAGAAGGAAAACAACAACAAGCCATGTAAAACCTATTCTATAATTTTTGCCCATAAAATAAGATACAGTTATAATACTATGATAATACTACGAATATTTATGCTGCTTTATTACCAAAGTAACCTCGAAGAGTGTTATTTATTTTAAAAATTGATTTCCATATCTAATGACAAAAAATCTCAATCCTTTAAGAAACAGATTTAGCGCTTTTTTTAAATCAAAATTTTTTGTTGTCCCCTAACAAAATAGCCGGACATCGTTGTGCAAATAAATCCCTTTGGTGACGTCACTTACTTTTACAGGTTTCCGTAATTGCGCCTTTCAAAGGGCGGTTCGTAGGATATATACGATATTAACGAAAAAACGGGCAAAAAATTTGCCCGTTTTTTTTATGATCATTCATATTATCTAAGTTTTTATGTAGCGTGTTTCTTCCTGCGGTGTTCGCGGCCTGTAAAAGACCTTGAAAATGAGACGTAAGCTTTGATCGTACGTCATGTAACTATAGATCCAGTTAATGAAAACGATCAACTTGTTCTTAACGCCCAGTATTAAAATCAAATGCAGGAACATCCAGATCAGCCACGCGAAAAAGCCGCCAAAGTGTAGTCTGGGTTTAGGAATATCTACTACCGCAAGGTTACGTCCAACTGTTGCCATGCTGCCTTTATCTTGGTATTCAAACTCTTCCAAGGTCGCTGCATTTGACCTCATCTCGATGCGGCGAAGATTATTTGCCAAATTCTTAGCCTGGCTTATAGCCACATTCGCTACCTGTGGATGTCCTTTAGGATATCGAGGCGTTTCCATATAAGCTACATCTCCCAGAGCATAAATATTATCCTGGCCAATTACTTTGCTAAACCTGTCAACTTTTATCCGGTTACCCCTTACAATTAACGACGGGTCAATTCCATCAGGTACGTTACCCATAATACCTGCGGCCCATATAACAGTTGAAGTTTCAATAGTTTCGCCGGTACTTAGTGTAGCAACACTTCCGTCATAGTCTTTTAAAATAGTATTTAATCTTACCGTTACCCCAAGTTTTTCGAGATACTTTTGCGATTGTTCCTGCGATTTCTTGCTCATTGGTCCTAACGTTGCTCCTGTACCTTCGAGTAAATAAATCTTCATTGTAGAAAAATCGATTTCGGGATAATCGTGCGGAAGGGTATACCTCTTCATTTCTGCGATTGCGCCACCGAGTTCAACACCGGTAGGACCACCTCCTACAATTACTATAGTCATTAATTTCTGCTTCTCTTCTTCCGTTGCACAGCCTACCACATTCTCAAAATTCTCGATCAGGCGGTGACGTAATTGAATGGCTTCAACCGTAGATTTCATCGGAAACGCATATTCTATCAATTTCTTGTTTCCAAAGAAATTAGTATCTGCGCCCGATGCTATAACCAAAATATCATATTCGATGTCTCCAAGTTCAGTTGTTATTTTATGCTCGTCCTGAACTATTCCCAATACTTTTGTCAACCTGATCCTCACATTTTTACTATCGTGGAAAGCTTTTCTTAAAGGGAAAGAAATATTACTGGCGTCTAAGCTTGAAGTAGCCACCTGGTAAAACAAGGGCTGAAACTGGTGAAAATTAAATTTATCGATTAGGAGCACATCGAACCCCGCTTTATTATTTAAGCTTCGGGCAAGTTTCATACCTGCGAACCCTGCTCCTATTATAACTACTTTCATGTTTTTTCTTTATGATGCAAAGTTAATAAAGTTTCAGTAGTTTCTGAAAGTTTGCAATTCGTTTGCTATTACATCTTTTTGCTATAAATGCAAATGGCTTGCCACTCCCCTTTTTATCAGCTTTATTCTATTTAATTACCGGTATAGTCCTTCTTGTGACATGCATCGTTTGTTTTATTAGAAAATTTAATGATATTAATTATCCCTTTGCTAATTTTATTTGAATCATCTCTGCAAAGAGGTCAGTACGTTTTATTTCTACTTGCTATTTTAGAACTATAAACTAAAAGAAGTTGAATGTAAGAGAAGAGATATTAAAGGAACATTCGTTGCAGCATGCCCTAAAAATAGCAGGGTATCCATGTTCTTCTGCAGAAAATTTCGATGAGTTGATGAAGTGTTTTCTTTGCAACGAATACCGTGTAGCCCAACGCTCCGCATCGTCTGTGGCTCATTGTGGAAAGCGAAATTCCGCTCTCTTAAAGCCATACATCAAAGATTTAGTAGCGCAACTTAGCGGGAAAGATGTGCATAATGCTGTTATCCGAAATTCTGTAAGAATTTTACAGGACCTTGAAATCCCGGAAGAACATCATGGGGAAATAATAAATGTATGTTTTGGTTTCATTGAGAATCCGGCTACTCCTATTGCTATCAAAGCATTGTCGGTAACCAGGCTGGCTAACATGTGCAAACTTTATCCGGAGATAAAACAAGCGTTAAAAGTGATTATTGAAGATAGAATGGATTTCGAAACGCCTGCATTTAAATCAAGAGCAAAGAAAATTTTAACTGGTGTTGAACGGGAAAATAAACAAAAAGGCGTAAAAAATTGATAAACCCTTTTATGGTTAATCGGGGGTTTTCATTGTTTGCGCATTTGCAGGAATTTCAAAAAAGGCATTTTCCAGCTTCATCGCTTTAACTTCTGTAGCTGTTGTTTCTAAAACGAACTGGTCATTTTCAATCTTAGATCGCAAAGGTAAACCACTTGATTTCGAAAGGAAGTAGTACCAGTTTCCATACTTATGTTTCTCGAAAACCTTGGAATCAACTGATAATTCTGAATTGAAGTAGTATTTCTGTATCTCACTCTTACAGGTTAATACCAGTTCGTCGCATTTATATCCAAGAATTGTAGTTAGCGCTTTATTTATTTCATATTTTAATACTTCATGGGCGTCGGTTGCAGCGTCGTTCCAAAGCCAGGCGTCGGAATTTGAAAATTTGGTGTACAACTTATTGTTGCTGCTTTTAAATGTCTGCGACTGCATAAATGAACCATTAGTTACAAATGCATGGTCGCCACCTTTTATATAATACTCCTGTGTTGTACCAAAAATAGAATTTAGTTGTCTGTCAGTAACGCGGGGGCGTTGCTTGTAAATGAATTATTATCAGTGATTTTTGCCTTCAAACGGTTGCCCAAACGACGTAACTGCAACAAGCGTCGCAACTATAAGTGCTAATGCTTTTATCATATTTTTGATTCTAAGTTCTTTGAATGCTTTGTTTACGGCTGCAATGAAATGTTATTGTACAAGGGAGTGACACAACAGAAGACAGGGTGGCATTCTCCTGCTGGTAACAAAAAAAATGGCCTGTTACGGCCATCTGTTTTGAAAGTATTCTTAAATGTAATCTTAATACAGCACTCTTACTTTAATGGTCTCTTTTACCTCTTTCAGCAGCTCAGAAGCTTGTGTTGAAAGTTTTTTATCAACGTCTAAAACCACGTAGCCGATTTCGTCATTTGTCTTCAGATACTGGGCAATGATGTTAATTCCGTTGGTAGAAAGCTCGGTGTTTATAGCACTTAAAACTCCGGGGACATTATTATGGATATGAAGAATACGATGCGTTCCTTCCTGCGGGGGAAGTGATAAAGATGGAACGGTATGAGAGCCGTTCGTAATACCTTTTTCTAAAAAATGGAACAGTTTCTGGCTCACATCTTCACCAATATTTTGCTGCGCCTCCTCGGTGCTTCCACCGATGTGTGGGGTAAGTAGAACATTAGGAATATTTTGCAGGGGCGTTTCAAATTTGTCCCCGTTTTTTTCAGGTTCAACCGGAAAAACGTCTATAGCAGCACCACTCAATTGTCCTTCTACCAGACTCGATTGAAGTGCTTCTATATCTACAACCTGGCCTCTAGCATAATTTATAAGAATTGCGCCTTTTTTAAATTCAGCCAACAGCTCTTTATTGATCATTTTGTAAGTGGCGCCAGTTTCAGGAACATGAAGTGATATAACATCGGATGTTGCAACCAGTTCAGGCAAAGATTTTACGGCCACAGCATTACCCAGCGGCATTTTTGTTTCTACATCGTAGAAGCGAACCTTCATGCCTAATGCTTCGGCAAGAATACTAAGCTGGCTACCTATATTACCATACCCGATTATACCCAGTGTTTTTCCGCGTAATTCATAACTGCCCTTTGCCTCTTTCATCCAGGTTCCCTTATGGGCAGCCATATTTTTGTCGGGAATGCGACGAATAAGCATAATAGAAGCTCCAATAACCAGTTCGGCCACACTCCTGGTGTTGCTGTAAGGCGCGTTAAAAACGGTTACCCCGGCTTTGGTAGCTGCATGAAGATCGACCTGGTTCACACCAATGCAAAAACAACCAATGGCCTGCAATTTTTTTGCAGCCTGCAAAACATTCTCTGTTACATGTGTTTTGCTTCGGATACCTAGTAAATGAACATCCTTAACTGCTTTAATTAAATCATCTTCAGACAATGCTCCACCTATTGTTTGCACATTTGGGTAACCATTGTCTTTAAAAAAATTTACAGCCTTTTGACTTATATTTTCAAGAAGTAAAATATTAATCTTTTCTTTTGGATAACTCGTTAATTGTTTATTCATTAAACCTGCTACTTTTTCGCGAAAATAGTACATAAAAACATTTTCGCTACTCTATTATAATTTTAACACGTCAAATACAACTTTTTAATCTACCCGTAAAAAAGGATATTTGCATCTGAGTCTCGAAAAACGCCGCACTTCTTATTATAATATTATATGACTAATACCCTGATTAATCCTTTTCGTATTTTAATTGCCGATGATGATACTGATGATGTTCAATTAACAAAAGATTGCTTTAACGAGAACCAGCTTCCGGTGGCTGTTAACGAGGTTAATGATGGACAGCTATTAATGGACCACCTAAAAGGAATGGCAAATGTAAATGGCTCAAGAAATCTACCCCAACTCATTCTCCTTGATTTAAATATGCCCAGAAAAAGCGGACTTGAAGCTCTACAAGAATTGAAGCAGGACGATACTTTGCGCAAAATTCCCGTGGTTATTTTTTCCACGTCTAAGGCTGCTAAAGACATTGAAAGGGCGTATGAATTAGGGGCAAGCTGTTTTGTTAGTAAACCAAATACTTTGGAAGAATGGTGCGACAAAATGGGTAAGCTTGGGAAGTTCTGGATCGAATGTGTAAGAGTTTCAGGATAAAATTGTTAATTAGATACAATTGTTTATAAATTCCTTCGTTTTATAAGGAAATTATACCCTATGTGCAAAAATTCTGGAAGAACAGCTCTAACTGTTTGCGCTATTTTTGCTTAATAACAAAAAAGAATCTTTTGAAAAGTATCCTATATATTCTTATAATTTCCTCATTGTTTGCCTGCAAGCAAAAAACGGTTAAAGGAAAATCCGGAACAGAACTTGGTGTTGAAGAGTTTAACTACCGCCAATTAAGTCCGGCAGAAAAAGCCGCTTACAAAGCATCGATTCAACGAATGTACGATTCAATGTTAGGAAAGCGCGGTTTCAATGGTGGCATATTGGTGGCAAAGAACGGAGAAGTACTTTTTGAGGATTACCAGGGGTATTCTAATCCCAGCACAAAAGATACTATTACACCTGAAACTACCTTTCACCTGGCTTCTGTATCAAAAACTTTTACAGGAATGGCCATCGTGAAATTGTGGGAAGAGAATAAATTAAACCTGGATGATTCGTTGCAGGTGTTTTTCCCCCAGTTCCCATATCATGGCATTAGTGTAAGAATGTTGTTGAATCATAGAAGCGGCCTTCCCAACTATGTTTATTTCATGGTAGAGGATCGTGCCTGGAGAAGAAGACTTGCAACCAACAACGATATGTTGCAGTTCATGATAGAGAAAAGGCCGAACCTTTACAGTTATCCCAACCGTGGTTTCCATTATTGCAATACCAACTACGCTTTACTTGCCCTGATCATCGAAAAAGTATCGGGTCAAACTTTCCCGGAGTACATGAAAAACACTGTCTTCACTCCGTTGGGAATGAAAAATACTTTCATCTTTTCACTTAAAGACTCAGCTGATTATCATCCAAGCTTCCAGCCCAACAACCGTCCCTTCGGCCTTGAATCGATGGACTGCGTTTATGGCGATAAGAATGTTTACAGCACTCCCCGTGATATGCTTCTCTGGGATAAAGCCTTATACAGTAACCGTTATATTACCCAATCGGCGTATGAAGAAGCAACAAAGCCCTATAGCTTCGAAAGACCAGGCACCCACAATTATGGACTAGGCTGGCGTTTGATGCTTTTACCCAATGCTAAGATTGTTTATCATAACGGCTGGTGGCACGGTAATAACACGTCGTTCACGCGCCTGGTTAATGACACGGCAACTATTATTATCCTCGGCAATAAGTTTAATAAAAGTATTTATGGCGGCATGAAGATAGGCTCTGTGTTCGCTAACAGTAAAAAAGCCGAGCCTCAAAAACCGCTGGAATAAATTCCGCTGGTAACAATCCTTTTAACTTCAATAATACTTCTTAATTAGCTGTGATTCTTGCACAGTATCTAAGTATTGGTGTTCGTTAATATTGTTCTTTTTGGTACGGGCAGTTGTTTTTATAGGATCATTGTTGCGTCGCATTTCGTTCATCGCCATCACTTTGTGCATCTTTTACCATTGTATAGTAGTTAGCCCCGCTATTCAAAGCACCTCAATTCGTATTTACTTTAGTAATTCCACTCTACATTATAGATTAGCGTTGCTGCTATCAATTAAAGGATAGACTTACTGGTACGAACATAAAATAAATAACAGGCAGAAAGTGGCAAAGGCACTGAAGTACAAGTGAGCTGCATTACCTGTCCCCTTCACGGGAACCATGCTCCATCAATATCTGCTGTTTGTAACCAAATCACTCTTCGCCACATTACATTTGACCTATTTTGTAATTATTCGATTTCCTTACATTTATCTTTGACGACCCGAATTACCATGAAAATTTTATCTGCAGAACAAATACGCAAATGGGACGAGTTTACTATATTAAATGAACCCATCAGTTCGTTAAATCTGATGGAAAGAGCTGCCTCAAAATGTACCGAATGGTTGCTCGATTGGGGTGTTACAGAGAAAAGGATCAGGATTTTTTGTGGTAAGGGAAATAATGGTGGAGACGGACTCGCTATTGCGCGACAACTTGCAAAAAGAGAGATTTTTTCGGATGTATATATTCTAGAATTTGGTTCATTAGGAACGGATGATTTCCAGGCAAATCTTAGTCGCTTACACGCTTTCCCCGTGGAAATTCATTTTATCCAGCATGCTGATTTCTTTCCTGAGCTTGATAAAAATGATGTAGTTATTGATGCTTTATTTGGGTCAGGACTCAACAGGCCATTGGAAGGATTATCGGCTGAACTTGTACAAAACATTAATGGATCGGGTGCTACAGTTATCTCTATTGATTTACCCAGTGGAATGTTTTGCGATAAGCCGACAACCGGAGAAATGATAGCTGCTGATTATACACTTACCTTCCAGGTACTCAAGCTATGTTTACTGTTTCCCGAAAATGAGCCGTTTTTTGGTTTCCTGTCTGTTCTTAATATTGGTTTGCATCCGGCTTATTTATCCACTGTTACTTCGTTTTACGAGCTTGTTGAAATGAAGCTGATAAAGCAAATTTATGAGCCGCGAAGTAATTTTTCTCACAAAGGAACATTTGGCCATGCTTTAATTATTGCGGGGGAAAGGGGAAAAATGGGTGCGGCGGTTTTATGTTCAAAAGCTTGTTTGCGTTCGGGTGCAGGGCTGGTTACAAGTATGGTTCCGGAAGAACAATTTGGAATAATTCAGTCAGCACTACCCGAAGCAATGGCAATGGGTCACAAGGAAATTGAAGAGATTGACTGGCTAAAATACACAACAGTTGGTATAGGTCCCGGAATTGGGACGAGGGAAGAAGGTGCTAGATTGATGCAAAAGCTTTTGTCCCATTTCAATAAGCCTATTGTAGTTGATGCAGACGGATTAAACATTCTTGCAGCAAACGAGGAACTACTTAGGGAATTGCCGCCGGGAAGTATTATCAGTCCTCATCCCAAAGAATTTGAGCGGCTTTTTGGTAAAACCGAAAATCAACTGGAAAGAATACAAAGTGCACGATACCATTCACAAAAGCTTTTTGTATACATAATAGTAAAGGGGCACAATAGTGTTCTTGCATGTCCGGATGGACAAGTATATTTCAACAGCACCGGAAATGCAGGAATGGCTACTGCCGGAAGCGGAGATGTACTAACAGGAATGCTGACAGGTTTGCTGGCGCAGGGCTATTCGTCGAAAGAAGCTTGTTTATTAGGAGTGTACTTGCATGGTCTTTCAGCTGACATTGCTGTAGAGGTAATATCCCAGGAAGCTTTAATTGCGGGAGATATAACTGACCATGTAGGCAAAGCGTTTCTTTTGGTTAGTTCCTGATTAAAAGTGCTTACTTATATTTTTTTTGTCAGCTATATTAATAAAGTGTTAATATACTCTTTTATCCTATTTTTGCCACCTCAAAAATTAAAGACTCGATTGCTATGGACAAATTGATTTATGCCGTTCCACTTATGGGGGTTGTAGGACTCCTTTATACGTTTATCAAATTTAACTGGGTATCTAAACATGATGCCGGGACCGATCGTATGAAGGAAATCGCGCAGTATATCCAGGAGGGAGCGATGGCTTTTTTAAGAGCAGAATACAAAATTCTCACCTATTTTGTAATTGTTGCTGCCTTACTGCTGGGACTAATGGGTTATAGTAATGAAAACAGTCACTGGAGCATTGCAGTGGCATTTATATTAGGAGCTATCTTTAGCGCACTAGCGGGTTATATAGGAATGCGTATAGCAACAAAAGCAAACGTTCGTACTGCGCATGCCGCTCGTACCAGCTTAAGTAAAGCTTTGTCTGTTTCGTTCACCGGTGGATCAGTTATGGGAATGGGTGTTGCTGGTTTGGCTGTACTAGGATTAAGCGGATTGTTTATAATTCTAAAAATGATTTTTGCTCCTGACTCCGCTGCTGATAGTGTCGAAATGGAAAGAACCATTGAAGTACTTACAGGTTTTTCGTTAGGAGCTGAAAGCATTGCATTATTCGCCCGGGTAGGTGGTGGTATATATACAAAAGCCGCCGACGTAGGTGCTGACCTGGTTGGTAAAGTTGAGGCGGGCATACCCGAAGATGATCCCAGGAATCCTGCAACTATTGCCGATAACGTTGGCGACAATGTAGGTGACGTAGCGGGAATGGGTGCTGACCTTTTCGGTTCTTACGTTGCAACTGTATTGGCCACTATGGTTTTAGGCAGGGAAACCACAATAACCGGCACTGCAAATACATTTGGCGATCTTTCTCCGATCTTATTACCGATGATGATTGCAGGTGTTGGTATTCTTTTCTCCATCGTCTCCACTTTATTCGTTCGCATTTCTGACAGTGCAGGTTTAAGCACACATGCAGTTCAGAAAGCACTTAATATGGGGAATTGGGGTTCTATAGTTTTAACCACTATTGCTTCTTACTTTCTAACCATATGGATACTTCCGTCACAAATGGAACTGAGAGGTTTTGAATTTACAGCAATGGGGGTTTTCGGAGCTATTGTTGTTGGTTTAATCGTAGGAACATTAATGAGTATTATTACCGAATACTATACAGCGATGGGAAAAGCACCTGTTAACAGCATCATTCGCCAATCAGCTACCGGCCATGGAACAAATGTAATTGGTGGATTAGCAGTAGGTATGCAAAGTACTTTTCTCCCAATACTTGTACTTGCAGGCGGTATCTATGGAAGCTATGAGTTTGCCGGTTTATATGGCGTTGCTATTGCCGCTGCCGGTATGATGGCAACTACAGCTATGCAGTTAGCGATAGATGCTTTCGGCCCAATTGCTGATAACGCAGGCGGTATTGCAGAAATGAGTGAATTGCCGAAAGACGTCCGCGAAAAGACCGATATTCTTGATGCAGTTGGTAACACTACTGCTGCTACCGGTAAAGGTTTCGCCATTGCCTCTGCAGCCTTAACTGCACTTGCTTTATTTGCAGCCTATGTAGGTGTTATTAACCATAATGGTTATAGGATGGCTGGTATTGATATTTACAAAGCTGACGTTCTCGCCAGTCTTTTTATAGGCGGTATGATACCATTTCTGTTTTCTTCACTAGCCATTCGTGCCGTAGGGCAGGCGGCAATGGCAATGGTAGAGGAAGTTCGCCGCCAGTTTCGGACTATCCCGGGAATTATGGAAGGAACAGGGAAACCGGAATACGACAAATGTGTCGCTATTTCCACTGAAGCTTCTATCAAAAAAATGATGTTGCCCGGGGCTATCGCTATTTTATCTCCGCTAATAATAGGTTTTATTTTAGGACCTGAAGCACTGGGAGGTTTCCTGGCAGGCGCAACAGTTTGTGGTGTGTTGATGGGAATTTTCCAGAACAATGCAGGTGGTGCCTGGGATAATGCAAAGAAAAGTTTTGAAAAAGGAGTCGATATTAATGGCACCATGTATTACAAAAAGTCAGAGCCGCATAAAGCATCTGTAACAGGTGATACAGTAGGTGATCCTTTCAAAGATACTTCAGGTCCGTCTATGAATATTCTCATCAAATTAATGTCTATAGTTTCCCTTGTAATTGCTCCAACTCTTGCAAGTTTCCACGGAAATGGAGAAAAAGCTGAAGTACGTGGGCAGTCTTTTAAGGCAAAAACTATTGTAGTTGAGGTTGGCGATCGTTCGGTAAAAACAGTAGAAGGAAACTCTGTTAATTTTAATGATCATAATAGATAAGATGAGTTTTGATTGAGGGTTATTCCTCGTTCATTCGCGTCTATAAAAAAACCTGTTGCTTTGCAGCAGGTTTTTTTATAGGTATTATTTGCAGGAAATAAAGAGATTAAATGTTTCTAAATTAACAGTGCTGTTTATAACAATTAAGCACGTGATGTTACTTTTACAATAATGATATCTAAGATCCTGGATATATTTCTCTTAACGCTTGTTTTATTCATTTCTCCCTGTTTCGCCCAGGATAAGTGTTTTGTAACTGGATTTCCGGCGGGTGAAACAACGATACATATTGAGCAGAAATGCTACAATCCCTGTAATTCAAAAATCACTTTCCTTAATTTACACGATAATGAAAAAACAAGTGTACGGGCTGCAGAAGAATATTTGTTACAAAATGGAGGCACAATAATCCGTATTTATAACAGGGGACAAAGGAACGTCTCTTTTAAATTAAAAAATAAGGTCTATACTTTTGACCCTAATCGAATTTATAGCGAAGATGGCAGAAGGTCTACTATTAAATTTCTTTCGAACAGGATTAATGAGGATGCCGAAAATGAAGTTGCCTACCTCGCAAATGAAATCCTCAATAATTATGTCGACAGTAGCAAAATCATTATCGCACTTCATAACAATACAGACAGTAATTTATCGGTTTTAAGTTACCAGCGGGAACAGGAAACGAAAATAAATTGGGGCAAGGTGTTCATTAATCCTTTTATGGATCCGGATGAATTTATATTAACAACAGACAGTGTAATATTTAACGGAATAAAAGAAAAAAATATAAATGCTGTCTGGGAAAACGTCGACTCAATTCGTGATGATGGTTCTTTATCTATTTATGCAGCCCGCAATAAAATTCCTTATCTAAATGTTGAAGCCCAGCACGAACATTTAGATGAACAATGTGCTATGCTTACTGCCGTGCAAGAGATAATAAAAGAATATGGAAAAGAAAAAGGCGAAACGAAAGGTGATGAATTGCCTGACTAACATCCAACCAAGGTATTTTAATGCCTGCACCACAATAACTCATTTCGTAAAAACCTCCAGGGGTTTGGGGTAAACTACCAACTCATAAGCCGGATTTTGTTCGAGGCTATCATTTATCTGCGATGGTCATTACTGAACACCTGTTTCTGCCTACCCTGGATGGTGCCTGTCGTATAACAAGCTCGAACGGGCAGTTCTCTAACCAATCCTATACATGGCATTTCAGCACCTAAGGTTTACCCGCGCCGTTGATTACTCAACAGCACCGTGGGCTCTTACCCCACATTTTCACCTTTTCCCCCGCAAGCGGAAGTAGTCATTTTCTGTGGCACTGTCTCTTACCCCGCGAACGGGATAGCCGGCTATTCACCGGTAGGTTGCCCTATGCTGTCCGGACTTTCCTCCCCTGTTTTACCAAAGGCGATAGCACGGTTGTTAGTTTACCCCAAACCCTTGAAGGAAAACCCCAACCCCTAAACGGGCTTAATAATTCGCTGTTATTTTTAACAGCTTCAATGGATGCCGCTATTATTTATGATCTTTTTTGTACAAGCATTATTACTCCGGTCAGTCATCGTTGCGTCGCATTTCGTTTATCTTTTGTACTCTCATGAAACCCTTCCTGCGTTTGCGATCACACCTACTACTATCACAATCTTTAAGTCAAAACATGATATTCCCCCTTCAGCCGCTAGGGGGTTTGCAAGAAAATTTCTGTAGCTCCATAACCGAAACGTGGATCGTATTGGTTAACGAAAAACTTTACTTCCCGTTTCGTTTTTAAAATGTCATGTATCTCTTCTTTTAACCTTCCCTTCCCTACGCCATGTATTACAATCAGGTTAGGTTGACGGTGTGCAACTGCCAGGTCGTACCATTTTTCAAACTCCTTTAACTGGATCGTTATAATTTCAAAATTGCTTAACCCCTTCCAGTCGTCTGTGATCTTTTCAATGTGCAAATCTACTACGCTTCTTGCCGGTTCCAGGTGTTGCCGCACTTTGCCTGCATCGTACACTTTAAATCCAGCCGACGATAACTTCGACATATCCAACACCTTGTCTTCATAAGGTTTATCAGGATATTTTTCCAGCAAACGATGATTGATAGAAGGAAGGTTTTTTTCCTTGAGCTCTTCTATCTTTTGAAACATTTGTTTGGGCTTAATTTTATAATGCGCCTCGCAAAAGTCTGCTTTATATTTCTGCAGTGGTTGCAGCCTAAACTCGAAATCAAACGAAGGACTGTCGTTTAAACTTTCAAAAGCCACATCGTGCAGGTAAAAATCTTTAAAAGGTAATACGTCGCTGGTAATTTCAAAATCAGTGCGTCCGAGAAGATTTAGTTTATAGGTGAATTCATAACTGGCGTCGGTCTTGTTAATGATATACACCTTAAACCTGTCAACAATATCGTCGCCAAAAACGTCGGTTTCAAATTTCGGGAATAGGGTAAGCCATATTCCGTCAGCCACCTTCACTTCATCGCGGCGCTTTTCTTT